>NZ_CP088298.1:3404058-3738744 GCF_021117425.1 Brevibacterium zhoupengii
AGGCTCTGGCAGAAGGAAGCACTAATCGAGATCCAGGGAGTCGCGGTCGTTCCGCCCTCACGCGCGTAGGCGGACCAGCGGAGAGAGCTAGACTTAGATTCGACTTTCACCGCCGCAAGTGCAAATAAGCAGAAAGGTGGTCGTACAGACATCGTCTGTACGACCACCTTTCTGCTCTCTATGCTGACTGAATAGTGATTAAATCGCTTTAAAGCAGGTTATTCACTCCCGACGTCCGCCGGCGAAGACGTTGTCAACGTATTCGCCAGCCTGGGCCGAAAGCATGTGATGGACCTCGTGGAAGATAGCTCTCACGCGAGGGCCGTTCCACTCAGTGAGTACAACGTCGACAGGCAGCGGCGGAACTAAATAGGGTAGCCGTCGCCACATCGTAAGCATCGGCACATAGATACGGAATGCCTCTTGAGCGATTTGTGCAGCCTCTAATGATTTCGTTACTGAACGAGTCCGCCATTGTTCAGCGATAGTCTCGTAGAAGGAGAGAAACTCGTCGAAGTACGAGTTGAGTTCGTCGAGGTCCCACCACTGGCCGACCTTTTCTGCGATTTTCTCCTCACCCATATATTGCCCGGAAAAGTATTCCACGTATCTGCCCAAGCCCTTTCGGTCGAGGACTATTTGAGCTTCGTGGAGGTTGGCAGCCGGAGCGATCCAGAGGCCCTGTCCGACGTTCCCGAATCCCAGACCGGTCAGAGTGGCTCGAATTTGGTGACGAAGCGAACGCTGAGACTCGGGAACAGAGAATGTGACAAGTGCCCAGTAGCCGCCACTATCGGGGCGCTTTTCGGAAAAGATCCTCTCGTCGCCATCCGAGATCGTTTCGGACATCGACGGATCCAACACATAGGAGGCCACTCCTCCATCTCGAAACGAGGCGAGAATTCCCTTGCGCTTGAGACGAGAGATGGCCGATCGCACCCCTGGCGAGTCGAATCCGAGATCACCCATGAGAGTCACCAGCGAAGCAACAGGAATTGCGACGTGAGGCGGTCGACCATACATGCCGAAGAGGGTGAGGATAACGTCCTGGTGGCGTAGATTTGGTTGCGGAATAAGCATGAAAAACCGTCTGGTCTCCTCGCAGAATCAATCGCGACATTGATCGTCGCATGCAATGCTCGTTATTGGCCCATACTATTCGACAATTTCAGCTCTTCCGGCTTGCTCTCGTCCCTCCAAATCACGGCATAGAAACTACAACGTCCTTGGTTAGCTCAGCCGACGAGCGCCCTGACGGCGAAGAACAGCACCGAAGGTGCCATGAGCAGGCCGAGTCCGGTGTAGAACGTTGAGGTCATTGCCCCGTAGGGCACCAGTCGTTTGTCGGTGGCGGCCAGCCCGGCGGTGACTCCGCTGGTGGTCCCGAGCAGACCTCCGAAGACAATGGCTGAATGCGGATTGTTCAGGCCGATGTACTTGGCTACGAAGGGTGTGGCGACCATGGTCAGAACCGATTTCACCAGTCCCGCGCCGACGCTGAGGGCAATCACTCCACTGCCGGCTCCCAGCGCTGCACCGGTGACGGGTCCCACGATGTAGGTGGCTGTGCCGGCACCGATGGTCGTCAGGTCAACGGGGTCGCGGTAGCCGAAGAACCATGCGATCACGGCACCGATGACGAAGGACAGGACAACGCCGAGCACCAGCGCGATGATGCCGCCCATGCCCGACTTCTTCATCTCATCGAAGCTGGCGCCGAAGCCGGTGGCCACGATCGCTAAGTTGATGAGCATGCCGCCGCCCACGAGTCCGACCCCGGAGAAGAGACTGAGGTCGGCCAGACCGTTCTCGCCACCGGTGGCGACACCACCGATGTAGGCGAGGACAAGGCCCAAGATGATGGCGATCGCGGATGCCTGGAACTTCCCACGGGTGAGCACCTTGGTGATGAGGATGGCCACGGCCATGACGAGTCCGACGAGGGCGAAGGCGACGACGAGGTCGTTGTCCTTCAGCGTGGTGAGCAGGGAATCCATCACTTCACTTCGGCGAATTCTTCGACGGGTTCGTCGATGCCCGGCGTCTTCACCCGGGCGAGCACCGGCACGAGGGCGAAGCTTGCGATCACCGCGGCGATGCCGGCCACGAGGGCGACGGGTCCTGCTGTCACGGCACCGACGACGTTCTGGGTCGCGGCCATCGCCACGACGATGGGAATGTACATCCCGGACCAGAACGAGATCCCCGAGGACGTCTCCGGCTTGAGCCGGCCTTTGCGGGCAAGGAGGTTTGTGGACAGGATGAGCAGAAGCATCGCGATGCCCACGCCGCCGACATTCGCATCAACTCCGAGCAGATCACCCAGGATCGTGCCGATCCATGTCCCGATCAGCAGGCTGCCCGATAACAGGGCTACGCCCAGAATAATCACTGAAAACCCCACTGTTCGATTGTGTATCGCCCTCCCGGGCGTGGACCTCGGAAAGATTATACGACAAGGTCAGCTGGGTCGTAGTGGGAGTCGGGAACTGAGACAGGCGGGAGAGGGCGACCAACGTCAGTGCCGTTTGAGCAGCGGCAGCAGATTGCGCCCGATGTTCTCCACTTCCTGCAGGTACGGAGTATCCGAAAGGATGAAGTGACTGACTCCCAGGAGACGATATCGCTCAAGGGCATCGGCGACCTCACGGTAGGAGCCGACCAGCCAGGTCGTGCCTGCACCTTGCCCGCCGAGCTGTCCCGGCGCGGTGTAGAGGACATCGTCGAGAACCTCGGATTCCTCCCCCAACGCCACCAATCTGCGCTGACCGACCGATCGGCTGTGATCCTCCTTCCACGTTTCGGCGATCTCCTCCTCCTGCATTTTGGCCACCCGTGATCGCGCCACCGACCACGCCTCCCCGGAGGTCTCTCTGACCACGACTGTCACCCTCAGCCCGAATTCCAACGGCGCATGCTCACGGCCCACCTCCGCGCTGAGCGCGACCAGCCGGGCGATCCGCTCTTCGATCGCTTGGTAGGTCTCTCCCCAGAAGAGCTGAACGTCAGCTTCGGCAGCCGCCACCCGCTCTGCCTCGTTCGAGGCACCGCCGAAATAGAGGGTGGGGTGATCTCTGCCTTCCGCGCTGACAGGTCGCGCACCCAGCCGCGCGTCAGTCAGAGAGTAGTACTGCCCAGAATGGGTGACCGACTCCTCCGTCCAAAGACGCCGAAGCACGTGGAGGAACTCCCTGGTACGTTCGTATCGGCTCGCCCGGTCTGTGACGGTGTCGCCGTATGCGGCAGGAGAATCGACTCCCGTGACGATGTTGATCAGCGTCCGTCCCGAGCTCAGATGATCGAGCGTGGCTGCTGCAGCTGCGAAGTTCGCGGGATGCCAATAGCCGGGACGCGCGGCGATCAGAGGCTGAAATCGTGTGGTTCGCGCTGCCAGCGCCGTACCGACGGTGAACGTATCCGGCCGAGTCCAGCCAGTTCCCAGAAGCGCCCCGTCCCAGCCCCAGCGTTCGACGGCCCGCGCTTGCTCGGTCAGGGTATCGAGCGAGTTGTGGTCCTCGCGGACAATGTCTCCGCGGTGGCCAGGACGAGCCTGATTCGGGATGTACCAGAGGTAGGTGTTCTCCGTCATACTCAGGCCACCTCGCCAACCGCGTTCGGTCTCGCAATGCCTGCCCGCACAGCGGGTCCAGGAAGCGGCAGACCATAGTGGCCGCGCAGAGTCTCGGACTCATAGCCGCGGCGGAACAGCCCGCGATCCTGCAGTATCGGAATCACCGTGTCAACGAACTCCTCCAGTCCACTGGGGAGTGCTGGTGGCATGATGTTGAATCCGTCGGCAGCATCAGCCACGAACCACTCCTCAATCGCGTCGGCGATCTGCTCCGGTGTTCCAACCACGGTGCGATGTCCCCGTCCCCCGCCGAGGCGAGCGATGAGTTGCCGCACTGTCAGCTCTTCCCGCCGTGCGAGGTCCACGATGAGCGTGTATCGGGACTTGGCACCCTCGATCTCATCCTCGTCGGGCAGATCGTCAGGCAGCTGGCTGTCAAGGGACAATTCGTCTGGGGTGACACGCAGAGTCTGAGCAAGCTGGGCGAGGGCGAACTCCGGCCGAATGAGGCGGTCGAGCTCTTCGTCCTTAGCCCGAGCCTCGGCCTCGGTGGCTCCGATGATGGGAACGATGCCGGGCAGGATCTTCACGTGCGCAGGATTGCGGCCGTGCTTGATCGCACGGCTTTTGACGTCGCCGTAGAAGGCGACTGCATCATCGAGCCGCTGATGAGCAGTGAAGACCGCCTCGGCGAATTTGGCCGCAAGCTCTTTGCCACTCTCAGAAGAACCGGCCTGCACAAGGAGCGGATACACCTGGGGTGAGCGCGGAATGTTGAGCGGTCCCGCAACTGTGAAGAATCGACCGTCGTGATCGATCGCATTGACCTTCGAATCCTCGCCCCAGACCCCTGACTCTTTATCGGCGATGACAGCATCGTCGTCCCAGGACTGCCACAGCCCCTGAACGACGTCGAGGAACTCCTCTGCCCTCTCGTACCGGGTCTGATGTGCTGGTCGCTCGTCGAGTCCGAAATTTCGGGCCGCGTCGTTCCCTGCCGTGGTGACGATGTTCCAGCCGACCCGCCCCTTGCTGATGTGGTCGATGGAGGAGAAGCGCCGCGCAAGGTTGTAGGGGCTGTTGTAGCTCGTGGATGCTGTGGCGATGAGTCCGATGCGCTTCGTGGCAATCGCCAGTGCGCTGAGCAGAGTCAGCGGTTCAAGATTTCCGGCCGGCCGTCTGCCGACTTCAGCGCGCAGACTGGGCCCGTCGGCGAAGAAGATGGAGTCGAATCCTCCACGCTCTGCGGTCTGTGCGAGGTGGATGTAGTGGTCGATGTCCGTTCCGGCCTGCGGGTCGCTTTCGGGCAGACGCCACGAGGCTTCATGGTGGCCTGTGGTCATGAGGAAAGCGTTGAGGTGCAGTGTCCTCGTCGTCATGGTGGTCGTTCCTTTCGATTGGAAGGGGGAGCTTCTGCGGAGTCAGACCGAAGCGTCGACGCCGAGAGCCTGGAGCAGAGTTCGGCGCAGCTCCGTAACCTCCGGGTCGAACAATGAGCGTGGATGCGCGGCCGGAACGCGGACATCGTGGGAGATCCGGCCCGTGTCGAGCACGAGGATCCGATCAGCCAGCAGCAGTGCCTCGTCGATATCGTGGGTGACGAGCAGCACAGCGGGTCGATGCGTCGACAGCAGCTCGTGGAGCAGACCGTGCATCTTGGTCTTGGTCAGAGCATCGAGAGCGCCGAAGGGCTCGTCGGCCAGCAGCAGTTCGGGTTCGCGGACGAGAGCGCGGGCCAGCGAGACCCGCTGCTGCTCTCCGCCGGAGAGTTCTTTGGGCCAGGACTTCTCCCGACCGGACAGTCCCACCTCGGCCAATGCCGCGCTCGCTCGTTCGACCGGTCGATCACCGCGGAGTCCCAAAGTGACGTTCGGCAGAACTCTCTGCCAGGGCAGAAGCCGGGAGTCTTGGAACGCGACTGATCTGGATGCAGGAACATCGACCTGTCCCCCTACCTCTTTGTCGAGCCCGGCAAGGGCACGCAGCAGGGTGGACTTTCCCGAGCCGCTGCGGCCCAACAGTGCGACGAATTCACCTGCGGCGATGTCAACGTCGATCGAGTCGAGGACGGTGCGGGAACCGAATCTGCGGGTCAGATCACGGACGCGGACGAGGGGGCGATCCACCTCGGCGATGCCCTCTGCCCGTTGTTCAGCTCCGGGAGCAGGTGTTGTCGATGTCAGAGTGTCTGGCGCCATGTCAGCGCCCTCCTTTCTGCGATGCGGACCAGCAGGTCGCTGCCCACGCCGAGGATGGCGTAGACGACGAGTCCGACCACGATGATGTCGATCTGCCCGTACAGGCGTGCCTGGTTCATGAGGAATCCGATGCCCGATGTTGCGTTGATCTGCTCGACGACGACCAGCGAAGTCCACGCACTCGTCACAGCAAGACGCAGACCGGTGAAGAAGCCAGGCAGGGCTCCGGGGAGCGCGACCCGAGCAATGAAGTCGCGGTGTGAGAGGTCGAGGGTGAGCGCCAGCTCTTTGTAGCGTCCGTCGAGGCCGCGCAGGGCGGCATGGGTGTTGATGTAGATCGGCACCATGACCGAGAAGACGATGAGGGTGACCTTCATGCCCTCGCCGATGCCCAGCCACACGATTGCCAAGGGAATGAAGGCCAAGGTCGGCACAGCACGCTTGACGTTCATCGGCCCGTCGATGAGGCTTTCGCCGAGGCGGGACAGCCCGGAGACGAGCGCCAGGGCCACCGCAATGACGATGCCGAGGCCGAGGCCGATTCCTGCTCGTTGGACCGAGGTCAGCAGGTTTGAGGTCAGGCGACCGTTCTCGATCAGGGAGATGCCGGTGACGACTGCCGTCCAGGGGGCGGGCAGCACCTGCGGATCGATGAATCCTGTTGCTGACCCGATGATCCAAGCGGCGAGAAGGACGACGATGCCCAATGAGATTCGCCGCACGGAGATTCGCCGCCACCAGGCGACCGCAGCGTCGGGCGAGGGTGCGCTCTCTGAGCTGACACTGTGCTGCCCTGGCGCAAGTCGAAAGGTGTCATGACCGTTATCTGGCTGCGTCGGTGCATCGACCGCTGTGATGTCGGTGCTCATTCGTCGAGGTCCTCTCTGTCGTGATGGGCGCCGATCTCGTCGACCGTCTTGTCGATGACGTCATTGAAGCGCTGGTCATACATCTCGTTGGCGTCGACCTCAACCGGCAGCTCTCCGGCGTCGAAGGCGACGTCGATCGTGTTCTGCTGGTCGTCGATGACCTTGTCGAGGGTGGGGAACACAGTCGTTCCCTCCTGTTTGCGGATGAAGTATCCGTCGTCCGCGCTCACGCCCTGGTTCTCGACGAAGTAGTCCTTGACCCACTGATCGGTGTGGTTATTCACCCATTCGTTGGCCTTGATCGTGTGTTTGACGTAGGCGCGCAGTGCCGCCGCCTTCGCCGGATCCTCCAGAGCCTCTTTTCGCGCGTAGATGTAGTTGAGCCCAGTGCCAAGACCCGATGTCTCCTTGTCCGGGAGATAGCCGCCGCCTTTGGCCTCGAATCCGTCGAGGTAGCGTGCCAGCCTGGCACCGGTCAGCGGAGCGATATCGACTTCATCAGACTGCAGCGCTTCACTGAACTCTGCGAGCTCGAGGCGGACGAGCTCGACGTCGTCGGTGCTCAGCCCCTCTCGCTTGAGAAGCTTGAGGACGATTGATCCCTGAGCGGTCCCCTCGGCATAGGCGATTTTGGCTCCCTTGAGCTGCGAGGTGGAACGCACCTTGGTGTGAGGCGCGGTACCGAGTCTCACTGAGTCCGGGTTCGAGCGGAGCGCCAGAATGATGGGGACGACCTCTCCTGAGGCGAAGGCATGGATCGGCGGGGTGTCCCCGACCCGAGCTACATCGACGGCATCCGCGCGGAAGGCTTCGAGGATCTCGGGCCCTCCGACGAAGTTCGAGAATTCGTGATCGAATTCGAGCTTGCCCAGCTCGCCCGAGGACTTGAGAGCGACTTGCTGCTGTTCCTGCTGATCGGCGATGCGCAGCACAGTACCCTCTGGAACCTCAGCAGATAGCGCCTGATCCTTGAGATCGTTGACCGAACCCTGCCCAGAGGCACCCCCACCACACGCGGACAGAGTCAGAGCAGCAACAGCAAGCGCGCCTGCCCAGCCGAATCTGCGGCGCGTAAGAGCCGCCGACTGTGTATGTGCGGGAGACAAAGCGGATGGGCGAAGTGGAATGGCCATGCTGCGGGTGTCCTTTCAATAGGTATCTGCAATCGGTTTCGCACGGAGTTTGAGTGCCCGCGATTCCCATACGCTAGGTGCTCGGCCGCTCGGCCTGCGGCGCTGTCGTCAACCAGCTTCATAATTAGTCTAGTAACTTCATAGACTTACTACCTTTAAGCCGAATGAGGAAGTGAATGCAGGCCTCCGAACGAGGAGAAATCGTCGTCTCGGCAGGCGGCGATGTATGCTGGTAGTACTTGCGAACCCGATCACGGGTTCCCTGCGTCGTCAGGACGCCTCGTCTCTGCGGTGGTGAATCACACCCGGCCGCATGATTACGAAGCCTTTCCTCTCGGCGTCTTGGAGCGCCAAACGGCGTTCTCACACCTTGACCGGGAGCGGCTTTCTGCCAGCATTCGATGGCGCCCGCGCGTCTTCCGGCACGTCGAAGGGCCATCTCATAGCTCCCTCACAGAACACCATCAATCGGACAGACACGACCGACCAGGACTCATCGTCCTCAGTCACCTTCGCCGAACTCGGCGTCCCTGCCCCATTGACCGAATACCTCGCATCCGAAGGCAAGACCACCGCCTTCCCCATCCAGCAGGACACTCTTCCCGACACACTCGCAGGTCGCGATGTGCTGGGCCGAGGAAAGACCGGTTCCGGTAAGACTCTCGCCTTCTCCATTCCCATGGTGACGCGTCTGGCCGCCGCGAAATCGGCCGGCTCGAAGCGCAGTCGCCCTCCTCGGGGCCTCATCCTGGCTCCCACGCGTGAACTGGCAACCCAGATCACGAACGTCGTCGATCCGCTGGCGCAGGCCTACGGCATGACGACCACGACCATCTTCGGCGGAGTGAAGCAGAAGCGCCAGGAAGTCGCCCTCAACGCTGGTGTCGATATCGTCGTCGCCTGCCCGGGACGGCTCGAGGACCTGCTCCAGCAGGGCCTGGTCTCCCTGGACCACATCGAGGTCACCGTCCTCGACGAGGCCGACCACATGGCCGACCTGGGCTTCCTGCCCAGCGTCACCCGGATCCTCGGCAAGACCCCGGAGCACGGGCAGCGGATGTTCTTCTCCGCCACTCTGGACAACGATGTGAACAAGCTGGTGCGCCGGTTCCTCCACAACGAGGTGCTCCATTCCGTCGACGATCCTTCCTCGCATGTCTCCGACATGACGCACCACGTGTTCGAGGTCCCCGATGACAATAAGAACGAACTGGTTCACCGTCTCGCCTCCGGCACCGGACGTCGCATCATGTTCACGCGCACCAAGCACCGTGCGAAGCGCTTCGCCCGGCAGCTCACCGCGCAGGGGATTCCGGCCGTCGATCTGCACGGCAACCTGTCCCAGGGCGCACGCGATCGCAACCTCGCAGCATTCAGCGAAGGCGATGTGAAGGTCCTCGTGGCCACGGACGTCGCCGCCCGCGGAGTGCACGTCGACTCCGTCGAGCTCGTGGTCCACGTCGATCCCCCGACCGAGCACAAGGCGTACCTGCACCGCTCCGGTCGCACGGCGCGCGCCGGCAGCTCCGGCGAGGTCGTGACGATCATGCTTCCCGAGCAGCGCAGAGACACACAGACGCTCCTGCGCAAGGCCGCCATCAAGGTCACCCCGCAGAAGGTCACCTCGGACTCCCCCGCAGTGACCGACCTGGTGGGCGAAACCGCTGACTATGTCGATCCGCAGATCGCCATCGACGCCGCAGCTGAGAAGCAGAAGGCTGAGCAGCCCCAGGGCGGTCAGCGCTCGTCCGGGCGTCGTCGCGGAGGTCGCGGGGCCAGAGGCGGCCGTGGCGGCGAGTCGGGTCGCGCCAACCAGTCCGGTGGCAGCACCGGCGGTCGAAGCCAGGAAGGCCGCTCACGTTCGAACGGCCAAAGCAGCCGCGGCGGAGAAAACACCCGTGGCGGCCAGAACACTCGCGGCGGGCAGCGCGGCCAGGGTGGTCAGAGCACCCGCGGCGGCCGTCCATCCGAGAACACCCGCGGTGGTCGTCCTTCCGAGGGTGGCCAAGGCGGACGTCGCAACGAGAGCACTCGTGGTGGCCGTCGCAGTGACAGCACTCGCACCGCCGGTGGCAACCGTCGGGCAGCGGAGACTCGGGGCACGAGCCCAGAGACCCGCAAGCGCAATCGCGGCCAGTCCTCTGGCAGCTCACGCACGGTCTATTCGACCAACACCTGAGCACCGCGCGCAGCAGAGCAGCAATCGACGGCCTTGCCCTAGTTGACTAGGGCAAGGCCGTCAGCTGTCTGTCATTCGAGTACTCTGCTGAGAGCGAGAACCAACCCCTCAGAACTTCGGTACGTCTGAGATCAGTGTGCGCGTGTACTCGTGCTTCGGGTTCTCCAGCACCTCGGCGGTGGGACCGTAGTCGACGATTGTGCCTTTGTTGAGCACGGCGAGGTTGTCGGCGATATGGCGTGAGAGCGCAATATTGTGCGTCACGAACAGCATCGCCAGCTCGTGTTCCTTCCGCAGTGTGCGCAGCAGCCCGATGATCGAGGCCTGCACACTCACGTCGAGTGCCGAGGTGATCTCATCACAGACGAGCACCGAAGGCTGGTTCACCAACGCGCGAGCGATCGCGGCTCTCTGCCGCTCGCCTCCGGAGAGGTCGCCCGGCCTCCGGTGATAGAAGCTGCGCCCCAGACGCACCGAATCCAGGGCCTCTTCGACTTGTGCCTTCCTGGTCGCGGCAGTGCCCTCACCGCTCATCTCCAAGGGCACGGTCAGTGACTGACCGATCGACCGCCGTGGGTTGAGGGAGGAGAACGGTGACTGGAAGACGTACTGGATGCCGACCCGCTGCTCGTTCGTCCGCTTCCGCGTCGACTTCGCCAGCTCAGTGCCGCGCAGCGCCACTGAGCCCGAGTAGTCATCGTTGAGGCCGGCCACACACCGTGACAGCGTTGTCTTACCCGATCCGGATTCACCCAGCAGCAGCGTGCAGTCGCCGGGTTCCAGGGTGAGGTTGATGCCGTCGAGGATCTGCGCCTTCCCGTAGGCCAATGCCACGTCCTTGACCTGCAGCAGCGGTGCCGTCGCCGAGGTGGCTGCACCGTCGGCAGGTTCAGTCGAGTCCTCAGACTTCGACGTCCCCGCCGAGACGAGAATGTGTGTGGCCTTGGGTTCTGGCTCCGGTTCCGCTGCCGCACCCTCGCCGATGGTCTTGCGACCGGCGAGGTCCGGCACGGCGGACATGAGCATCTTCGTGTATGCGTGCTGCGGATCCTCGAGCACGGACGCCACCGGGCCCTCTTCGACGAGATCACCACGCAGCATCACGGCTACCCTGTCGGAGATGTCCTTGATCACCGCGAGGTCGTGGGTGATGTAGAGACCGGCGACATTGTTCGCCACCGTCATCTGCCGGATCGTTTCGAGCACGACTGCCTGCGTGGAGACGTCGAGGCCGGTAGTGGGCTCGTCGAGGATGAGCACATCGGGGTACATGGCGAACGCCATGGCGATGCCGATGCGCTGCTGCTGACCGCCGGAGAGCTGGTGCGGCCACCGCTTCTGGTAGGCCTTGTCACCGGGCAGTCCGACATCGACGAGAACTGCGGCCACCCGCTCGATGCGTTCGGCCTCGGAGTTGCCGAATTCGTGGATGTCGAGGACCTCACGGATCTGCTCCCCCACTCTCATCGCCGGGTTCAATGAGAGCGCAGGGTCCTGCGGGATATAGGCGATGCGCGACCCGCGCAGGGATCGCACGGCCACCTCGTCGAGTTCGACCACCTCGACGGCGGTGTCATCACCGCGCGGCCACAGGCTCACGGACCCGGACGCGAACTTCAGGCCCTCTCGGAAGTGGCCCATGCAGGCCAGGCCCGCTGTGGTCTTGCCCGATCCTGACTCCCCCACGAGGCCGAGGATCTCGCCGCGGCTGAGTGCGAAGTTCACTCCGTGGAGGATCTCGTCGCCGGCGTTCGTCGCGATCTTCAGATCGGTGACACGAAGGACGATCTTCTCGTTGGGCAGGTTCGCATCATCATGGCGGACGGTGGTTGTCTGGGTGGTCATCATGCCTCCACTGAAGTCGATGCGGTGGCCCTTGCGAAGGAGTCCGCGAGCAGGTTGGTGCCGATGGTGAGCAGCGCGATGGCGATCACCGGCAGCAGCACACCCCAGGGTTGGATGCTCAGCGCGATCCGGTTCTCGTTGATCATCAGGCCCCAGTCAGCCGCGGGCGGCTGCAGGCCCAGTCCCAGGAATGACAGGGACGCGATGTAGCCGATCGAGTAGGTCAGGCGCAGCCCGGCCTCAACGCTCAGCGGGCCGGTGATGTTGGGCAGCAGCTCACGCAGCAGCACCTTCCACCGCGGCATCGCATACATCTCCGCGGCGAGGATGTAGTCCTCGGTGATGACGCCCAGGGTTGCCGAGCGTGCCACGCGGGCGATGCGTGGGGCGTGGGTGACGCCGATGACGGTCACCAGCACCCAACCTTGTGGGCCGAGTACGGTGATGGCCAGCAGCGCGAACACCAGCTGTGGGACGGCGAGGATGACATCGTTGAGGCGCATGATGATCGCATCGAAGGTCCCGCCCACATAGGCGGCGAGCATGCCGATGATCGCGCCCAGAATCATGCCCAGGGCTGTGGCGAGGACCGAATACACGATGAGGGTGAGTCCACCGGCGAAGAACCGGGAGAGCACATCGCGGCCGAGGTTGTCTGACCCGAAGAGCCCATGTGGGCTGAAGGGCTTGGCAACGAATTCGGTCGCCGTGTTGCCGGTCGCCCACGGCAGCAGCAATGGCCCGCAGAAGGCCAGGAGGAGGACGATGAGGGTGAGGACCAGACCGATCTTGCCCTGTTTCTGCGCCAACACGCGTTTGAAGAACGGGGTGTAGGTGGTCTGTGATTCCTTGGGCACCTCACCACCGTCGACGGCGGCGGATTTGAGGTCGTCGAGGCTATTCGTATTCGTGCTCATGCTGCACTCCTCAGCTTCGGGTTGGTGAGGATGCCGACGACATCGGCCGCCAGGTTCACCACAACGTAGACAGCGGCGACGAGCATGGAGATCGCCTGCACGACCTGCACGTCACGGTAGGTCACCGCGTCGATGAGCGCTTGGCCCAGCCCCGGATAGCGGAACAGGAACTCGACGACGACCACGCCGCCGGCCAACCACGCCAACTGGATGGCCACGACCTGTGCAACTGGTCCCAGCGCGTGAGGCACTGCATGGCGCATGATGACACGCGTCTCGGGAACGCCCTTGAGCCGGGCCATCTCCACAAAACCGGAATCGAGGACTTCGATCATCGTCGCGCGCATCATCCGCACAATGTAGGGAGTGACGACGAGGATGAGGGTCAGGGTGGGCAGGATGAGCTGCTCGGGTCGGCCCCACACGGGTTCACCCGGCGGAGCCAGGGTCACAGCGGGCAGGATCTGGAAGACCGAGGTCGCGAAGATCGCGATGAGGCCGATGCCGATGACGAACTCGGGCATGGCTGCGAAGACGAGGCTGAGGCCCGTCATGGCCTGATCACGTCGGCCGCCGCGATGCAATGCCTGGTAGACGCCCAAGCCGATGCCCAGAGGTACCGAGATGATGGCGGCTGCGGCCATGAGGATGAATGAGTTTCCGACTCGGTCGCCGAGAAGCTCCGCGACGGAACCGCCGCTGGCCGTCGAGGTGCCGAAATCGCCGACGAAGAGGCCGCCCAGCCAGGAGAAGTAGCGCTGCCAGGCAGGCTGGTTGAGACCCAGCTGCTCATTGAGCGCGGCGATGCGCTCCGGGGTGGCCTGCTGGCCGAGGATGGCTCGGGCCGCGTCGCCGGGCAGCAGCAGCGTGGCGCCGAAGACGAGGAGGGAGACTGCGAGGAGGATGAAGGCGGAGAAGATCAGCCTGCGTCCGATGACTTTTCCGAACATGTCACACCTTTCCGATCCATACGCGGTCGAACCGCCAGCCGCCCAGGGGGCGCCCGGTGGAGTTCTTGACCAGACCGCCGACGTACTTCTGGAAGGCATCGACCTGGTTGGCGAATCCCCAGATGATGTAGCCGCCTTCGTCGTAGAGCATCTTCTGCAGTTCGTGTTCCATGTCGCGTCGCTTCTCGACCTCGGGAATGCCGCGGACCTTGTCGAAGATCTTGTTGAAGGCCGGTTCGTCCCAGTGGGTTTCGTTGAAGGGTGACTCTTCGAGGGCGCAGGAGATGACCTGCGGCAGGAAGTCTCGGGTGTACCAGAAGTCCTGAGCGAAGTCCCACTGCAGGTATTCCTCGCCGAAGAACGTCGTCGCATCGACTCTGCGGATCTTGACCCGAATCCCTGCCTCGGCGGCCTGCTGAGCGAAGACCTGAGCAGATTCCACGGCACCGGACTGAATCGGTGCGGTCACCAACTCGACGTCGAGACCATCGGGATAGCCCGCCTCGGCGAGGAGCTTCTTGGCTTTGGGAATGTCCTGTTTGCGCTGCGGGAACTCGGGATAGTTCTCACTCAGCGGACCGAACATGTCATTGCCGACGGTGCCGAAGCCAGAGAGGACCTGTTCGATCATCTGCTCCCGGTCGACGACGAGACGGAAGGCCTGACGCACCTTGACGTCATCAAAGGGCGCCTTGTCCACGCGCATGGTCAAGGGCAGCCACATACCGGTCTCGGAGTTGAGAATGGCCATGCGTTCATCGGCGCCGATGACTTCGACCAGTGCCACCGGGATCTGCGCGATCGCGTCGACCTGGGTTGAAAGGAGCGCGTTGATGAGCGCATCTGAGTCGTTGAAGTTCAGCAGCTGCACCTCGTCGAGGTACATCTTGTCGTAGTCGAAGTAGTGCTCGTTAGGTACGAGCACCGTCGACTGGGCTGGAGTGAAGGACTTGAGTTTGAACGGCCCGGAACACACTGGGTTCTCCGGGTCGTAGCCTTCGGGGACGATTGCCGCGGTGTATTCGGCCACAGCGTCTTTGAACAGTCCGTTGGCCTCACTGAGGTGGAACTCCACGGTGCAGTCATCCTTGGCGACAACTTTGTCGAGCATGGAGAAGTTCGCGGCCGCTGTTTTGGGATCGTCGGGGTCAGTGATCCGCTTGAAGGTGAAGATCACATCATCGGGGGTGATCGGACTGCCGTCGGAGAACTTGATGCCTGCTTTCAGTGTGCACGTCCACACGGTGGCGTCGGCATTGGATTCGAAGGACTCGGCCAACAGCGGCACGACTTGGGAGTCGTCGTCCCACCCGTAGAGTGCGTTGTAGAGGTTCACTGCGCGGCAGACGTCGCCGCTGTTGACGGGAATGTGGGCATCGACGGTGTCCGCGGAGTTGCCGCCGGTGACTCCCACGCGCAGGCTTCCGCCTTTGACGGGATCTCCGGCATCGGCGGCTCCGACGGATGTGCCCCCGCAGGCGCTCAAGCCGGCGAGTGCGGATATCGACAGCCCAGCCCCCAACGCTTGTCTTCGATTCGGTGTGATCATGTGCCTTCTTCCTGCGGGTGCGGTACGGGTCGGTCAGAAGTTCGGGTGCCTCGCTTGCCTTGTGTCGGCGAACCGTGGTCAGGCACTGCGGCCGCGAGGTGGTCGTTGAGATAGTCATCGAGCATCTGCAGCGCTTCGTCATCAGTGATGTTCATCTGGCCCGTGCTGCGTGCAACTCCGAGTCCGTCGATGAAGACGCTCAGTCCCTTGGCCATGAGGATGGTGTCACCAGCACGAATGGTGCCGGCCTTCTGACCGGCGAGGACGACCGAGGCGAACAACTCGAACCATTCCGCGTACACCTCGTTGAGCGTGGCTCTGGCGTGCTCATCGACGGCGGCCCGGGCCCAGCTTTGGACCCAGATGGACCATACGCGTCGAATCGTGGCATTGACCCCGGCGTGGACACGCGCAAATTCGCGCAGAGTGGTCAAAGGGTCATCGGGGTCGGTGAGTCCGCGGATGCCGGAGAGGATGTCAAGGGTGTAGCGCAGTGTTGCCTGCAGCAGCTGCGGCTTCGACCGGAAGTGGTAGTTGACCGCCGAAGTGCTCAGTCCGCTCGCCTGTGCGACGTCCTCGGTGCGCACGTTGTCGACGCCCAGGTCAGCGTAGAGTTCCCAGGCTGCCGCGACGATCCGATGCCGGTTGCGTTTGCCCTTCGACATCCACTCCCCTGCCTTGGCCAGGTTCGGGAGTGATTCCTCGTAATCCAGCGAGGCAGTCGCGTCCGCAGACCCGGTCCGAGCATCGGGCCGCGCATCGGTGCCGGCCGGACCGTCGCCGGCTTCACGGTGGAAGTGGGGAACAGTCCGTCGCCGAGGTGGCTGTGCCGATCGTCCGGTGCTGAGCCAGTCCGTGCTGACGTTGGTCAGGGTGGCGATTCGCGAGATCTCCTCGACCCGGAAGTTTCGTGTTCCGGCCAGAGACTTGGAGAGTTTGCTCGGCTCAATGCCGATGTTGCGAGCGACTTCACTGTGGTTGATCCCGGCGGATCTGATCGCATCACGCACGCGGCTCACCAGGGACTCCTGGCTGTTGCCTGCACCATTGCTCGTCTCGACCACCACTACATTCTGCACAGTTGTTGCGATTTTGGCAATAGTTACTGGTGGGTTTGTTAGTTTTTCGTGACCTTCGGAGCGCTGCCCGTTTTGCTTTACAGCCGCTGTTGTTGAGGTTCGTCGGTGCGTTGACGCGTAACAAAACAACATGAACGATATAATTCTTGTTCAATAAATGTTGGCGAAACTTCTCGACGAAGCTTTTCCAAGCGAGCTACTTGCGCTACAGATACGAGGAGGCCCCGCGACCGTGCAGTCACTGCCATCGACGGTACGTTCCCACTTGGTCAAGAAACTGACCCCCAAACGCAAAGCATGGGCCTCAAAATTGCGTCACGGTGAACATGCTTGGCAGCGAGTGGGCACTAGCGACCGGCGCAACCCTGCCAGTAAAAGAACAACCTATGACGCCCGAGCCGAGCAAGAGGCTTCCCTCGCCGAAGTGCGTCGTCTAATGAGCGCAGCTGAAATCGAATTCGTCGAGCTGCCCCGACCGAGTGTTTTCAATCCTGTCCTGGTCGTCAAGGCCAGCGAACTTACACGACTTCTCTCTTCGGTAGTCGCCAACTTGTCGCATGCACGTGAAGGGAGCAGCCGAACTACTTCACCACTCGCAGACGAAATTTGGTCCATTAGCATCTATGATGCCCGGGGCGCCAAAATGAGTCGCCGAGGCGCCCGGAGACGACCATCGAAGGTTGCCAGAGTCAACTGCTTGAGAAAAATTGTCGCTCCCAATTCAAGTGTGCTGAGCACACCCGACCAAACGGTGTCGATCGAATTGTGGCAAGAGCTGAGCTCGAACGTTAAGCGCACCGATGGTGGACTTCATTTGCCCGGAACCATGCGCCGTCGAAATTCCGATCACGGCTTGGCCGTGGACTATATGGTGCCAGCTACTTGGGAAAGAGCGCTGAGGAACCACTCTCGTCTTGCCCTTCCTGCACCTCACCTGCGGGAGCTGCAGGAACCGGTCGACATTGTCTATACGTGGGTCGACGGGTCCGACCCGGAGTGGCGAGCACGAATGACCGCACTTCGCGACAGGCTTGATTTAAGGACCACCGCTTCTTCGTCGCTTTCGGAATCGCGGTTCACCTCGCGCGATGAATTGAGATTCTCACTTCGCTCACTCGAATACTATGCTTCGTGGGTTCGGCGAATCTTCATTGTTACGGATCAGCAGATTCCTGAGTGGTTGAACAAGGAACACCCGAAAGTCACCGTCGTCGATCACCGTGACATCTTCACCGACACAGGGGCACTTCCCGTCTTCAACTCGCACGCCATCGAATCTCAACTGCACCATATCCCCGGTCTAGCCGAGCACTATCTCTATCTCAATGACGACTGCTTCTTCCTCAGACCTACTGACCCTGAGTTGTTCTTCACAGCGAACGGCCTGTCCAAACATTTTCGATCGATCGTGCCCATCGATATCGACCACTGGACCCCTCGGGATCTTCCAATCATCTCCGCAGCCAAACAAGGAAGAGAGCACCTCGTCGATAAGTACGGCCGCACAGTCACCCACCGGTTCAAGCACACTCCACACGCGCAGCTTCGTTCCGTGCTCGAAACAATGGAGGCCGAAGAGCCCGAGCTCTTCGCGCGAGTTGCAGCTTCACCGTTCCGCTCGCCAGAGGATGTGTCCATCCCCTCGTCCCTCCACCACCTCGATGCTTTTGCCCGGGGACGATCAATCGAAGGGCAGATCGGTTATCAGTTCGTAGACCTCAACGAAGATGATTTGGAACTGCGCCTGCTCCGGGTCGCGCGTCGCACCGATTTGGATGTGTTCTGCCTCAATGAGACCACGCTCAGAGAGGAGTCAGAGCCGTCGGTGGATGCCTTAGTAGCCCGCTTCCTCAATCACCGTTTCCCTGTACCGTCAAGCTTTGAAGTCGACTAACGCGCGTCGAAATCCCCGCATCAGACCACCGCGCGGTACCGGCTGCATTCACTGGCCGCTTTGGCGGCGAAACAGCTTTTTCAGACTCAGCGGAACTTTCATCATCTTGTCTACTCGCCTGTCAGCACGGTCTGCAGTAGATCGGACTGATCGCACCGTACTTTGTGTTTCCCCAAGCGCGGCTTCTGCCTTGGCCAGACGACTTTCGATTTCGTGAAGCCTGCTCTCGGAAGGTTCTGCACCACTTGTCGCCTTGGCCGCTTTCTGCGCCTTTTTGAGAGCGAGGTAGCGACTCTGGAGCATCGAGGTCATACGGACGAACTCGGGTGGCACATCGTGCCACAGGCTTGCCTGTGGGTCCGGGTAGTCTGTCGATGACACACGATGCTCGTAATCTGCCAATGCGCCTTCTTGTCCGGGATCGTAAATGTGGGTGAATCCGTTGTCGTGTATGAAATCGCTCAAGACGTCGAAGCGTTCGGCGTGTCCACGATTGAACTCGGTGTAATCGGCTCGCGCATAGAGCTCTGCAACGGTACTCGGACATTCTTCAGCCGTGAGGTCGATAGTCGGCACCCCGTGATAGCGCGACAGTTCAAGAGTTCGCCCGTCATGGGCCAAGACGAGACCCGGCGTGCCCGCCAGGATGGCAGCTACATTTCCATGAATACGCGGGCCGAAGGAGAAGCTCATCTCGCTCATGCGCTTAATCCATACCGGCGCATCAAGATGAAACTGTGCCTTCGCCCCGCTGAACTGCGAGTGACTGCGTGAGAGCGGCAGTCGCTCGTCGTGACCACTGTAAGGAGTCGTCCCCCACAACATCATTTCCAAGGTGGCGAGGTCCTGCGGCATGTAGGTGGCGTCGAAATTGTCTTCAGCATCAGCGACGAGGTCGCCTCCGAACAGATTATTAGTCTGCACGTTGTAGGCGATTGGTGATCCCGGATTGAGCTCGTCGGCTTGCTCGACGCGATGCCCTCGCCCGTTCATCGTCATCGACGGGCACCCAACCACGATAACGTCCTTAAAACCGAGCGAGGTCAGATACTCAGCCGTGAGTTCGCCCCTCACTGTCAGTGCACTTGACTTGTCCAGCACCGCCTTCGCAAACCGTCTCACCGTCGGTTCAATTTTCTTCAAACTTGCTGGGTTGCCGTCCAGAGGCAATTGTGCGCCGCCAGAGAGCATGAGGAATGGAATCTTGAGATTTTCGATGAATTCTGTTGTACGGGTGAGTTCAGCCTCGAACCCCGGACGGAAAGCGTTTGCCAAAGGCAGAATAAAGCCGTCGTACTCGTCGTTGACCTTTGCCGCCATCGATTTGTTGATCTTGTAGCGATTTGCGTCGACTATGGCGTCAGCGGTCGAAAAGAGCTTATGAGCGGCATTGCCGAAGATCAAGTTGCCGTTATTTCGGCCAATTGTGTTGCGGTCAAGAGTATCGAATCCGTTGTAGGGCTCGAACGGAGTCTTTCCCAGCCTCATCAAATATCGCTTGCCCATTTCTTCCACACCATTCACTGTTGTTTTCGAGCGGCTGTTGCACTATCCGCCCCACTCTACTGTTCACAAACACCACGCGGCCACTGTCAACGAACCTCGTTAATGACCGGAATGTCGCGCCCACTGCGGCAACGCCTCGCGCCGCGACCCCGCCTGAAGTCATAGACTTAGCTCATTGAGGTCTGCAGTTAGACGACGACATAGTGGAGGAAGCCCCTTGGAGATTCGGAATCTCATCGCCCGCAGCGCAATCGCCACAATTGGCAGCGCGCGGAGAAAAATGACGAAGGCTTCTAAGGTAATGTCGCTTCGTTCGCAGACTCCGCCTCGCCCAACATCACGGTTGCAGTCGCTCAGTATCACCCATGCGCAGAACCTCCTCCATGTCGATCTCACGCCAAACGCAGCTGTTATCCCCACAGGACTCTGGATTGAGCACGATGGCAACCTAGTTCGCCTTGGCTCATTGGAGACATCCTTATCGCGGAACTCTGATGCTCAGCCCGTGACCACCTGCTCGATAAGCGTCAATCTCGATAATGTCATCGAACGACTCCCGGAGTGGTCTTCACCTACACCGGCTGAGGCAGATGCCGAAAACGACGACACCGGGTTCGTACTCCGCTTGCATCTCGAGTTCGACGGTATTGACTCGGGTGCTCTCCCCAGCTCTCACCTCGAAGCATCACACCGCGGCGTACCAGTGGCACTAGTTCGGCTGGGTCGGGCCAAGCAAACCCAGGCGTCAAATTTCAACTACCGCCATGCGAATGACCATTTCTACTATCCTCTGATCAACCGCAATGGTCATGTGGTGATCGAAGTGGATCGACCTCACCGGCCTTATGCGCAGGTCCGCAATGACGGCCTGATCATCGAGAACGGTACGCTGAAGGTCAAAGGGAGAATCACCGCACGCGGCACTGAATATGTAAGCGCCAAACTCGTAGTGCGCGGCCGAACCTCCGGGTTCCGAGCAACTTCCGAGGTCGACCTCAAGCTCAACGAGGCGCTCTCAACAAATCGGTTCGGTCTCAACCACTATGTCTTTGCATCTGAACTCGATTTCAACGAACTCGTCGACGAGATCAGCGATGACAATGCAGACTTGTATTTGGACCTGGATCCCGCTTTAGCAGACAAGCCAAAGCGAGCGCGAATCGGGACAAGCCGCTACCTCGTTCGCGTCAGCACGACTGGCAATACGGTGAAGTCCGGATCGCGTACTGTCTCAATCATCCCCTACTACACATTCAAGGCAAAGTATCCCTCCCTGCACCTTGAAGTCTTCCACTCGACCGACCACGAATACATGCAAACGCTGGTGTCGAACCGACGTTCCTGGAAACCGCCCCGCCCTTCAGAACGTCGCCCAGTGTGGCTGATCGGTGAACTGCCCTACAAGGCACAGGACAATGGACTCCAATTCTTCAAATTCATGCGTGACGAACATCCCGAAATCGATGCATATTACGTAATCGAACCAAATTCGCCGGAAAGAGCGAACCTCGACGGCTACGACCATGTCGTAGACTTCCGCTCGCACGAACATATCCAAGTGGCCCTTGCCGCTGACAAAATCATCGGAACTCACCACCCGGATTTCCTCTATCCCACGAGGGAATCTGGCTTCCAAAGAGCTTTGCACGCCGAATCAGTATTTCTCCAACATGGCGTCACAGCTGCCAAGTGGATGGTGCCCAATTACGGTAAGTTCATCAGTGGTTTCGACGTGGACCTCATCACTGTCTGCTCTGAACGCGAGAAGGAATTCTTCGTCAAAGATTTTGGCTACGCGCCCGAGCAGATAGCAGTCACCGGCTTCGCCAGATTCGATGCTCTGCTTGCCGACGATGTCAATGTCCGTCCAGGCCAGCTCATGATCATGCCGACGTGGCGAGCGTGGTTGCAAGATCCTGACTACTTTGCCGAATCGGAATACTTCCAGCGTTGGAACTCCCTACTGACCAGTGACCGTTTGCGATCACTGATGGAAAAGTACAATCTCGAACCGGTCTTCTGCCTTCATCCGAACATGCAGCAGTACAGTTCGCACTTCCGTGATGCAGGAATTCGCGTGGTCGTCCAAGGCGAAACTGACGTCCAGTTTCTCCTTAAACAGAGTTCCATGCTCATCACTGACTACTCGAGCGTCGCCTTCGATTTTGCGTTCCTGCACAAACCAGTTGCCTACTACCAGTTCGACACTCGTCGGTTCGCTCAGCCACATGCCGATCCGGAAAGGGAATTCCCCGGTCCTGTAGTCGCAGATGAGGACCAACTTCTAGACGCCATTGAGACCGCATATGCATCGGGCGGTGAAATGGATCGAAAGTATCGGGAACGAGCTGACCGCTTCCTAACAAATCGTGACACCAATAGTCGGGAGCGCATCTTCCACGCAATTCAAAACTCGGTCAGTCCTCGCACAACGATTACGGATCTGGCCCAGAGCGAGCCCGCCCAGGCCGCGTACAGACTCGTACGGCGCAATAAGCGCTATCTGTCTGTCATGAAGAGGCTGTACAAACTGATGCGTTGGGCTCCCCTAGATTCTGGAACCATCGTTTTCGAAACGGGCCAGGGTAAGCAATACGCCGACAGCCCCCGCGCAATTCACGAGGAGCTGGTCCGACGCGGGGACACCCGCCGGAAAGTATGGATCTACCACAAGCGGCTGCCGGTGACGGACCAGTACACCACCGTCGTCAAACGGCACTCGCCCGCGTTCTTCTGGTACCTTGCCACAGCGAAATACTGGATCAACAACCACAACTTCCCGAACTACATCCACCGGCGGAAGCAGGGGCTGTATATCCAAACGTGGCATGGAACACCGCTCAAGCGCATGTTCCTCGATCAAGACAACTTCTACGGACGCGATCCTGGTTACATTGACCGGGTCAAAGAGGCTTCGGCACAGTGGAATGCACTGGTCTCTCCCTCACCATACGCAACAGAGGCGATGAGATCGTCATACGCATATGAGGGACAGGTCTATGAGCTGGGTTACCCACGAAACGACGTGCTGCGCGGCCCACACACACAAAAGATTCGCGACGACCTTCGCCACCGGCTCTCAATCCCGCGTGATCAGACGGTAGTGCTATATGCTCCGACCTTCCGCGATGACCAGCCAACGACCAAAGGACGATTCGCCTTCGACTGGCCGTTCGACCCGGAGGAGTTTGTCCAACATTTCGGCAATGGCGTCACACTTCTCTTGCGCACGCACTTCCTGGTCAATACCAAGCCCGTTATCCCAGAAGCTCTCAAGTCCAATATAATCGACGTCAGTGGTCTTCCAGATATCAACGAACTCTTCTTAGCAAGTGACATTCTCGTCACAGATTATTCATCGTCATTCTTTGACTATTCAGTCCTCGAACGGCCGATCATCTTCTTCGCTTACGATCTGGATAATTACCGCGACAACCTTCGCGGTTTCTACCTCAACTACGAAACGGATCTCCCAGGTCCGGTGACAACCACTTCGGGCGAACTCTTTGCCGAAATCGACAAAGCGGCTGTATCCACTGAAGCTGACAGGGAACGCCTGAGAATTTTCGCGCGGATGTACGCTCCCAACGACGACGGTCATGCGGCGGCTCGAGTCATCGATAGTCTCCTCGCGGACTAGCACTGCCGTTGGATTCTGCACTGGAGGAACCCATGCTCAAACGAAACCCTCACTTCCCCAAGGCTTCCATCTACGGGCTCATCGGGGGAATCCCAGAGACGTTCGGTGGCAGAACGAGTGTGTGCCTGCAGAGAGCTAATGCGATTGCTGAGCTCGATGAGAGACATGTCGAGATTCTCACGCTTTCTCCCAAGAATGGTGTTGACACTCAAGCACTGACGGAGCGGTTGCGCGAGGAGGGCCGTATCGGGAATCGCGTGGCGATCAGAAATGTGTGGGCGGATCTCCGTCACGCTGACGCGCACGACTTGTTGCAGATAGCAGGGAACAACTCCCAGTCGATCACCGTCGACCCGACACAGCTGCCTGCATATGACGGATCGCCGGAGATCCTAGAGGTCGATTCCGCCGGAAAGACGATCCGTGCTGACCGATTCAGGGAGGACGGCACTCGCTACAACAGCTATCGACCGGGCGACCTGGATACCAAGAAGAGTTCCGTGCTCTTCGACCTGCGAGGTCGTCCAATTGCGCAATGGGCTGAACAGTACGAGCTCTATTTTGCATGGATGGACTGGCTGATCGGTACCGAGCCCGCGATCATCATCAACGACGGCCCCCCGTTGGCACGGTATCTACACAAGTACCAACGCGCAAACGTTGTCCTCGTTCAAACCATTCACAGCAAGCACTCGGCAGATCCCACCAAGCGCACACACAGGTTGGGGTGGACATATACTCCTGCGCTGAAGAATGTTGACCGATTCGATCACCTGGCAGTACTCACCGAGTCACAGCGGTCCGACCTCTCCGACCTCAATTACGTGATGGACAATGCGTCGGTTCTGCCAAACATGACCACCGCCGAACCGATCAAACGGATCAAACCTCGCAAACCAGGTGCCGGAGTCATGCTCGCGCGCACGACTTTCCTCAAACGCATCGATCACGCGATCACTGCCGTTCACAAGGCGCAGCAAACTGGTGTAGATGCCACGTTCGACATCTATGGGGTCGCAGACGAAGCTCAGGAGTCCTTGGAAGCGCTCATCGCTGAGATCGGGGTGGGCGACACCATCCGGCTTCGCGGATTCGATCCGAGAGCGAAGAGCAAATTTGAAGAATCATCATTCACTCTCCTCACCAGCGAGTATGAAGGGCAACCGCTAGTTTTACTCGAAAGTATGGCGGTAGGTTGCATTCCAATCGCGTACGACATCAAATACGGGCCAGCAGACATCATCACCCACGGTGTCAATGGCTTCCTCGTATCGCCCGGAGATGTCGATGCCATGGCCAAGTGCATCGGAGACCTTCACTCCATGGCCGAGCCTGAGCTCCTTCAAATCCGCAAAGCAGCCATTAAGCGAGCTCAGGACTTCTCGCCGGAGAAGATCACCCGAATGTGGGGAAGGATGCTCAACCAGGCAGTGGACAATAAGGTCCCACCCCGACAAGTTGAAGGCAAGGCGCAACTGGTCGACCTAGTCGTCGATGGAAACGAAATGCAGCTAACCGTGAAGATCACTGGAGATGCCGCGAAAAATCCAACGTGGTCGTTGCTGACTTGGACCGAAAGGAATGGCAAACGATTCGGTCGTCTGCCCGCACACGGCGAGGAGGTCGAAGGTCAATTTATGATCACTGCGTCAGCCCTTGCTGACGATTTTGCTTCTATCGACCGTGGCTTCGTTGACCTTTGGATCGACTTGCGTACAGACGGACAACCTTGCCGGCTGCGTATCAAAGGGGCTCAAGCACTCGAGCCCACCAAGTTCGCATGGGCGGAGCTGTATTCGACTAAGTTCGGCAGTCTGAGCATCCGCTACGACTCGCCACACCTTGAATCCGCTACCGAGTCGCCGCAGGTCAATTAGAGGTTGGAATTCCGCCGTGCTCTTAGAATGGACACAGCTCGCTCGATGGCGTGAAGCTGCGTGGAACACGTGGCTATCCGGACTACTTGCATGGCGACCAGGACCGGATGAAGCCGGCGACGAAGGTGCGATAGCCCCTAGCAATTCCGGTCCTCTTTTGTTACACCGGTCTTCGTCAAAATGATTGAGCTCCCCACAGCACATATCTACTAGAATTTGGCCCGCACTGTTATCGGTGACATCGTTGGCACCTGTGGAGAAGCAAGTCGGAATAACAGGCACTGAGACTAGAAGGGTCCATTGTGAAGAATCTGGTTCGCAAGACAGCGTTGGCCGCTGTGCGATCATCTGCTTGGAAGAACACCAGCAAATGGATCAGGGGCACCGAGCGTTGGAAACAGCTCGAGGACGAATACGACGGAAGCTATGTCAAGGCTGAGGTCGTCGTCTACTTCGGGGATCGCCGACCTAAGTTCTATCAGCTCGATCAATGGCTTCCCGTGCTCGAACAGCTCCACAGAGTCCACAAGGTCGTCCTCGTGTTCCGCAAACCTTCCGCCCTGCTTGACGCACGTGAGCGAACACGGCTGCCGATGGTGCTCAAACGCAGGTTTGATCCACTCCACACCTTCTACCACGCCAACGATTTCAAGCTAGCACTGTACGTCAACAACGGCATGACGAACTTCCAGTCGCTCGGCTTCGCACCGATGGTGCATGTGCATGTCAATCATGGCGAATCAGACAAACTGAGTATGGTCTCCAACCAGGCAAAATCGTACGACAGAGTCTTCGTCGCCGGCGATGCTGCAATAAACCGGCATCGAAAGTCGCTAGTCGATTTCGACGAGTCAGTTCTGGTGAAGGTCGGCCGACCTCAATTGGATATTGACCGGCCATCAGAATTGGAATCTTCATCGTTGACAACGATTATGTACGCGCCGACGTGGGAAGGTGAGAACGATGCCAACAACTACACCTCGGTCGACCTCTTCGGCCCGCAGATCATCGAAGCTGCATTGAGCCTCGATCACACCCGTGTCATCTACAAGCCGCACCCTCGCGTAGGAACGTCGAAAAACACTGCTATGGCGGAGTCGAACGCGCGTATTATCGAGCTCATCGAAGGCGCAAACGAATCGATTGCAGACGAAGCTCAACAGCATCAGGTCCTCATGGAAGGCGACATCCTCGCGATGTTCGACTCTGTTGACCTTCTCGTCACCGATATCTCCAGTGTCGGCCTCGACTTCCTCTATCTGCAGCCAGACAAGTCTTTGATCCTGACCGATCGCCGCGACGATATCGGCAGGCTCAATGAGGAAGCACCGATCAGCTTGGCCACTCCGATCATCGATGGTTCGACGGTCGGCGAGACGGGTGCGCTTTTGCAGAAGATGCTGACCGACGATTCTTCGGAAGAGTCGCGCCAAAAGCTGCGGCGCTACTATTTCGGAGAAGGCGAGAAGGGCACATCAACCGTACTCTTCACGAAGACGATCAGCGAATTGATTGCGCAGAGGACTTCGGCAATGGAGAACTTCCACTTCGAGAAGAGCACCAACGCTGAGGCAAACGACGAATAGTCCCCTCTCGGGTCGCCTCAGCTCATGCTCTGGGTTCGCCTCAGCTCATGCTCTGGGGCGAACCGAGAGATTGCCGTGTTTCGTCGAGTACCATTCGCGACTTCCTGAGACCGCCGAGTTGAATGCCTTCGGAGTGCTGATTCTGCGCTTTGCATTCCACGGATCACGAGGGCGCCGCAGGTAAACATCAAAGGTCTCGCCTACAGACTCCGAGAACTTCTCATCGTCGACGGTGAAGGTGAGGACAGTTCCTCTGCCGAACTTCCGCGATTCGATCCTAGGACCGCTGCAGAGAACGTAGGAGTTGAGCTTTCGGCCCGAGAGGACGAGCTGAACTGCCTCCGCAGTCGACTCATCAAGCTGGTTGACCTCGATCTCAACTCGAGTGCCGTGCTGGGATGGCGAAACGTGCACCTGTTTGGCGTCGATACCCCTACCGGTCTCTCGAGCATCAACGGTGGGCAGAGGCGCGGGCCTCATCTCTTCCAGAACCTTCTGCCAACGGCGGTATCCCGCCTCCGGAAGGTACCGTTCGACGGTGTCCACCGCTGCCGCCCGCATCGATGCAACCCGATCCGGTTCAAGCTCGAGGAAGGCCCCAATCTGATCAGCCAGAGCGTCAATTTCGCCGAACGGAGTGATGTAGCCGTTCTGGTCCTGGTCAACCAGGTCCCGTGGCCCGTAGGTGATGTCGTAGACGATGGGCACGCAACCGGCCCCCATCGACTCCATCAGTGCCAGAGGGAGTCCTTCACTGGTACTGGTCAGAACCGATATTGAAGCCGACTGCAGTCGCGCTGGCACGTCGTTGACGTATCCGGGAAGCTGGATTCGATCGCTGACCTCGAGGTCTTCGACTAGCTTCTCCAGACGCTGGCGCTCAGCACCTTCTCCGAGGACGGTGAGAGTGACGTCCACTCCCCTGTTCTTCAATTGAGACACTGCTCTGACTACGTGGTCCACGCGCTTGAGAGCAACGAGATTCGCGATCATCACGATGTTGTTCCTCGGTCGATCGACAGGGGCCTCTGACACAACGGCAGCGGGCGGAAGCTCGCCGGTAAGGAGCTTGATATTCGTACCGGAGATCCCCCGTGCAGTGATTGCCTCGGCCTGCTGCCGGGTTTGAACCCCGACGATGTCGAATCGATCGAAATTGCGCATAGTCTCGACCCGCCGCGAGAGAAACTCACCGTGAGCACCGTGCCACGGCTGGCGAAGGTGAGAGCCGTGCATAAACAGTATGAGGGCAAAAGTTCTGTCTGAGATCTCGTGGACGAATTCGCTGATCTTCTTGTCGTCAACGATGAGCACAGCAGGCTTCTCTGTGACCATGGCTTCAATCCATGCATTGTAGAAGTCCCGTGGGCGACGCCATTCGGCTATAGGCTCCCCTGTCGACGAGTGGAGAACAAAGCGACGGCCGATTTTCGGATCCTGTACATCGGCCAAAAGCAGACTGCCATCGTTCCTCAGGTAGTTTCGTCGAATGATCCGGCCTGTACTCGGTTTGCGGAAAACATCGTAGAAATCGGTGATGCTCTCGACTTCTCCGTCTTCCTCCGGGACTGGGTCGACCGGTGTCACGCCCTTGAGTTCGGCGAACTGGGCGTCAGACCTGTCGCGCAGATCTTGCCAGATGTTGACCAGACGAAGATCCTCGGTGATCCGACCCTCTGCCAGCAGCCGCTTCCGGACTTCGTCGACGTACATGCGCGGGCTGAGCGTCAGCAAAGTCTGCGACAGAGGTCGACCGAAACTTTGAAAGCTTCGGATCCGCCGCAGAGCCGCAGTCGTCATTCCTCCGATCGACTCAGGAATTCCCCACGTCGCGTTGAATACGTGAACAGCGTCTGTGCCTGGGGCAACTGGGCCTTCGGGCACTGCGGACAGCTCAGCGTCCGGCGCGGAGCGGAACAGTCGGGAGACGAGACTCATTTGTGTCCTCCTCCATCGCTCATCGCAACATCTACTTCTGCGTATCTCATGCCGGCAATGCCATATGACTGAGGTGACGAGTCTGACCCCGCCAGTTGACGATCCGGGGGCTGTCCGAAGTCTCCCAGTGAGCACGGACGTTCCAGTCAGCGTCGAGCTCGGCATAACGTCCGCCCACCGCTACTTGAAGTGAGTCGACGTAATTGATGCCCACAGTCTTCAGCAGTCCGACGACACGCTCTGGCACACCTTCGTTTCGCAGACGGGCCAGGTCGAGTACCGCGATCTGAGGATCGAACACGACGAAGTCTTCGTTCAATGTGCTGTGGCTGGCAAAGACGAAGTCCAAAGCCCCCACATGGTCGTCTTGAAACGCGCTGGCTATGCGTCGCATGAGAGTGAGGCCGCTGGTGCGCGTCTTCCTCACATCCTGTTTCGCGCCCAACATGGACGAGCCCAGGTTAGTCCTGCTGAGTTCTGCGACATCCGCCGAGATCTCGGCTGCGGCCGGAAGCACCACGAGACGATCGTGATCTGCGAAGAGGACAGGCAACAATGCCTGAGTCAGGTCCTCTCGAGCAGTGATTCCAGGGTAGGCGACAGCACCGAGGACATGAAGAGTACCGTTGGAGAGAGTCGCTCCGATCTCGGAGACACGCTCAGCATCGAGAGCACCTGACGCCAGCCACAGACGATACCGACTGGACGAGTTCTCGTCGATGGACTTCGCCGCCGTCTCTACCAAGGTCTCTTCACCCTTGTTCACGGACAGGTAGACATCCGTTGTTCCAGACTCCGGCTGCGGCTTGTTCGTTGCGCTCGCTGCCGAACCGAGCTCGGCGCTCGACACATCGGGAAGAGTGGACTCCGCCAGGTACTTGTCTGCTGCCGCCATATCGTCTTCGGTGATCTCGATCCATTTGGCATAGATCTCGTCTTCCGACGCGCCTTCGGCGATGAGCGGAATGATGATGGCCAGTTTGTCCAGGATGCCTGTGCGAATGGTATCGAATTCGGCATCGTTGATGCCGTACAGTCCCCCGAATCGAGAGTCGGATTTGTTCTTGGGCTCGAATTCAACGGCGGCCCCCACTGATCGCGCAGGAAGATTGGCATGTAGCCGTGAAGTCAGGACTCGGGAGTACTTGTAGGCATAGTCGGAAACCCAGCTTCGTGCCAACTCGAGATTCTCGGGGAAGGATTTGTCCCTGATCGCGGTTACAGTCTGTTTTCTCGACGGTCCCTTGCCGCCCTTCATCCAGTCGACACGAAGAGTCCCTGAACGCTTATCACGGTCTCTGGCGGGGAAGAGTGTATCGACGGTCGTCGTCAGGCAACCGGAGAAGAATGCCGGGACACCGACGGCTCGCAACACAGCCACTGATTGCCAGTCGCGGCAGCCGACTGGCCCGTACTTCTTCAGGTAGGCGATGGCATCGGGAGTCAGCATCTCCGGGTACCGCACGAATACTGAGAGAAGAATCGGCCGCAGATTCGGATGGAACGGAATATTGAAGGACTTGCCGAAGATATCGTGCATATACCAGCCGAAGGCGATGTACCAGGTGTCTTCTGGGATGTCCTGGTAGACGTTGCCGTCCCGGTAGACCTCGACAAGGTTGAGCTCAGCTTCGGGGCCGGCGTACTTCCGTTCCTGCTTCACGGAATTGCGCAGCTTCGCGAAGAGGTCGGTGAGCCCTGTGTCTCCCGTGAAGCTGAGGTTCTCGTACCTGAGAAGATGACCGATCGACGCAAGTGTCTGAATGTAGTCGCCGATGTTTCGCGAGCGGATTCCCGGCTGGTCGTAGCTGAGAACTCCGAAGTTCCTTTTGCCCGGCGTCGTCGGCAGCGGCTGCAGGTGAACACCTCCGGGAAGCCATTCGCGCATTCGCATGAGCTCGTACTTGACTGCTTCGCTGAGCTTGTCCTCGCCCCAGGCAAGTCGGCTGTCCAACAACGTGCGGACATGTGCGAAGGCATCGATGCAGAATGCTGATTCCGCGGTCCGCAGCACAGCCTTGGAATTCCATTTCTCTGTATCGCCCATCTGGTTCGACCGTTCGATGAGAGGAAGAGCCTCGTTTCCGAGGGTGTCAATTGCGGTCGGGTAATACTCAAGCGCGGCTGCAGTGATGAGCTCTCGATCGTCGATGCGTTCGAACTCGTTCCAGGCCGCCTCCGGATTCGAGGCACGATGATACGCCATACCCAGCAGAACACGGCCGATCTGCTGATGCTCAGGTCGTCGCCGCAAGTTGAGACCGATCGATACCGCTTCGCCATGGAGTCCCGCCTCGACCAGCGCTCTGCCGGCTTCGACCATCGAGGCTCCCAGCGATGATCCGCTGATCAGGGACTCAGCGAGAATCGAGTCCGCATTGAGTCGTGCAATCTCACGAAGCTTGGCGTCGACTTCCTTCTTCGCCGGCGCTACGGTCCATCCGTCGATGTCTCCAGCTGTACGGCCTTTGAGCGCCGAGGCCAGATTACGGTAGGACCGAGCGGTCTCGAGAGCGATCTTCTTTGCGCCCTTTGCCGAACTCGGTGATTCCGCGGTTCCCGTGGCACCACGCTCACGAACATACTTCGTTCCCGAAGCTCGTTCCACGACAGGCAGAGCACGGCGGGCAATACCGTGGACGACGGGCTTCACCAGCTCTCGCCCTTTGCCGATGAATTTGTCCTTTGCGTTTGCCTGTTTGCTCACTCGCCTAGTCCTTTGCAGAAGTTTGGGTGATTCGCTGATTGTAACGATGAAAGTCTGTCGTTGAGTGTCAGTTTGCTGGCTGCATCGAGAATGCGGCCCCTGTCCTGGAGTCAGTCAAACGTCTCCAAACCAGTATGTCGAAGCCTGTAGTCGAACTGCGGCGCCAGGGTCTTGGCATATGTCGCAGTGATGTGCGCGGTGTCGAAATAGGTGATGACTCCCCCGATGACTGGTTCGCACGTGCCGTCGGGACAGAACCAGTCCTCTGGATAGATAACGGACAGATTCTCCGAATCCAGTGATCTGGCGGAGGCAGCCAGAGGGTCCATCCAATGCCATGACTTCGGAGTCCCTGAGCACTGCTCAAGGTCGTCTTCATGATTGGCTACACAATCTGGAACCTGGATATCTGCTCCTCCGGGATAAGGAGTGTCTCTAACGACCACGACGTCCAGTTTCGCGTCGGTCCAGCTCTGCAGGATCTCCTTGTGACCCTCCGGAGCCTGTTTCTCAGTTTCTTCCCACGACTTTCCGTTGAGAGGGGTCGACTGGCGCTCAGAGGTGATTACCGCATCGAATCCTCCGGAGGTTGTGCGGTCGACGACCCAGTCTGAATAGTCTTGGCAGCCTTTGATGCCCTCGGGCGTGCCCAGGTCCTGCGGCAAGGTGGAGATGCTGCAGTTCGAGGCTAGGAACGTGGTGATGGTCCAATCGTTCTTTTCGGCCAATCTCTCCAATGTCGGCAGCCAATGTCCGGCGTGGGAGTTCCCGACTAAAGCGACCTTCTTCTTGCCGTGCCCATATGTGCATTCTGGACGGTCCGTGTACGGTTCGCTTGCCCAGCACCCATCAGAGTAGGCCTTGGACTTGTCGTTCTTCGCTGCGGCCGGTTCCATCAGCAGCGATTCAGTGTCGTCGCATTTCGGATTGTCTTTGGCGCTTGGGAGCAGTGACGCTGCCCCCAGACAGGAGTCAGGGTCGTCCAAGGCGATCTGGAGGTCGTCCTTGTTCTGCTCGACGATTTTGTCGGACACCCACATCTGGCTCAGTCCGAGAGCACCGACAAGCACCATGGCGATGATTGCAAACCCGAAAGTCCTCTTCTGGCCGCCGAGCAGAGTCGTCTTCCGAAAGCGATTCTCCACCCATGTGGTCGACGCCCACGCCACCGCAATCGACACGAGGATAATCACAGCTTTGTCGAGGCGTCCCAGGTTCTCGGTTGTTCCTACCTGTGCCGAAAGATATGGGACGAGCACGATGAGTGGCCAGTGCCAGAGATAGACGGAGTAGGAGATATCGCCCAAGAACTGTATTGGACGCAAAGACAGCACGGGCAAGAGGGAGGATCGTCCGCGAGAATCCGCCAGGATGACTAGCGCTGTCGAAACCACGGGCAGGAGCGCTATATAGCCGGGGAAGGGCATGTCCGGCCGAATGATGAACGTACCTACGATGATACCGAGGAACCCGATCCACCCGATCAGCGAGCTGAACGGAAGCCGCTTCGGACGTACGTAGATGACGAAGACCGCGACGAGGCCGCCAGTGGCCAGCTCCCACATGCGGGTGGGCGTGATGAAGTAAGCCATTGCCGGCTGCGCAATCGTGTACCACACGGAGAACACCAACGAAGCGACGAAGATCCCGACGACGGTGAAACCGACTACAGCTTTGGAGTGCTTGGCCTTCGTTCCGATGAGGAATGCGAGCCCGATGATCACAGGCCAGATGAAGTAGAACTGTTCTTCGACGGACAAGGACCAAAAATGCTGAACCGGAGACGGAGCGTTGTCGGCCGCGAGATAGTCGACGCTTGAAGTCGCGAAGTCCCAGTTGACCACGTAGAAGGCGGCAGAGAAGATCTGTCGTCCGGTATCGACCCAAACTGACTGTGGCGCCACCAGGTACGTGGCTATGCCGACGACGAAAAGAACAAGCAATGACGCTGGCAGCAGGCGGCGGATGCGCCGGGCCCAGAAACTCGCTACATCTTTCCAGCTCTTGGGCGGAGATTTGATGAGGTGGCTGGTGATGAGGAATCCGGAGATGACGAAGAAGACGTCCACGCCGATGAACCCACCTGTGAAACGGTTCGGCCAAAGGTGATAGAGCAGTACGATTCCGACGGCTAAGGCCCGAAGACCCTGGATATCAGCTCGGAATCCTGCTCTGCTTCTTTGACTGTCCGCTTTCGGTTGAGCGGCAGTTTCGGTATCCGTCTTCTGCATATTTCGCGTCTAGAACTTTTCTCAGCCGGTTGGAGAGGACCCGACTGCGGTCGCTGTCTTTGCGTGCATCGTGGGGGAAGTGGAAAAGCTTGGCTTTCATCGCGTCCGCTGTGCCTCCGGGTTCTGTTGCAAGTCAGATCGGCCCAGGCCGCATGGCGAGGCCCCCATTGGTTCAGATGATCGGGGGGCGTCCGTGCCGAGACATTCTCAGGACTCCACGGCCGGACAGTTTGTGCGGCTCCTCCTCATCACTCCAGGGATCGAGCTTCCAGCCTTCCTTCCAGCCGGTGAACCAAGGCTTGAGCTGTTCGGGCTTATTCGCCCATTTCAGACACTGCATCATGGTCCACGAAGCAACATAAGCCCAATTGAAGGGCCACGGCAGATTTCGCCTGGCCAGCCATACTCGGTTGCGAGCGTTCATGTAGAAGTACTCGTCGTGTCGCCTGGGATCGATCACCGGGTGTGCCACGGCGACGTCACCCATGTACCAGACTGTGTAGCCAGCGTCCCAGACTCGCCAAGCCAATTCGATACCTTCGTGTGCGTACCAGAACGGCGCAGGCCATCCGCCGCATTCGTCGAAGGCCTTGCGCTGCATGCAGACAGCACCTTCCCACACAGAGAACACATTTGAGGAATGGTCGGCTTCACCTTTCCTCAGACGAGGAATCCATCGTTTCGGTGCTTCCGGTCCTCCCGGCTCTTCAACACGAGGCTGGACCAGTCCGATCTTCGGTTTGGTGCGCATGAGCTGGGCCATGCGCATCAATGTTGTGTCATCAGGCAGCCAAGCGTCATCATCGAGGAAGAACAGGAACTCGCCAGCGACGTGTGGCACTCCGGCGTTCCGTCCCGCTGGGATACCCAAGTTCTCAGGAAGCGCCAGCTTCTTGACGCCGGCGGGAATTCCCTCTGGTTCCCAACCGTTGCCCACGCACACAATGTCGAGTTCGACGCCCTTCTGCGCGAGCAGCGTCTGGAATCCACGATTCAGATCGTCAAGACGCTTTCCCTGCGAGAGAACGACGACACCGAAGGTGTACTTCCGAGTCGATTCGAATCGCTGGTTGAGGATTCTCGTCTTATCATTCATGACAGTCTCCTCGAGGCCATGATGGACATGAAATGCCCGATGACTGACAGGAGACATAAGGGTGCGAGAATCACAACGAGCCAGCGCTCACCGAACAGAGGAACGGCGCCAGCCGACGTTGCAATAATGGTGACGATGCTCGCTGCCAAGGCGAGGAGCGACATCTCAACAGAGTGATAAATGCGATGGAATGGCACAAATCGAGCTGCTCGTTTGAGTTTCGCTACAAATCCCGGGTTCAGTGCAGTTGCCGCTTGAGAGTCGGCGAGTTTGTCCAGACCGTTGAACGCTCGGGAAACGTGAACCATATCGTTGAGAGCCTTGTTGAGCAGAACAAGACCAGCCAGGACCGTGCCGGCCAGCAAGTACGGATATGTTCCTCCAGGGTTCTCACTCAACCCCTTCCACTCCCCCATAGCCCTGATACCCAGTGCTACAGCGACGAGGCCCTCCGTGGTGTAGTGACCGACCTTATCAAGAAAGACTCCTTTGGCTCCGCTGGTCCCGCGCCACCTGGCCACTTCTCCATCGCAGCAGTCGATGTACATCTGAACCTGGGAGAAGAACACCGCCAGGACCGCGCCCCAGATCCCAGGAATCAGCAAGCTGGCAGCAATGCACCAGCCCGCGAGGATCATCAGCCCTGTGACGCCGTTTGCACTGATTCTCGTACGCACGAGAATCATCGTGAAATAGATCGAAATGTGTCTGAGGTAGAGTTGCGCGCTCCAGTGCTCAGCGTTCTTTCGGCTCCGAACCTCGATGGGCTGAGCCTTAGCCCGAAGCTCAGACAAAGTCGGGTGGCTCTGCGGTTCCCGTGTAGACACACCCGCTCCTCTCTGCTTTAAGGCAAGTGTTTGGTGTTGTGTGGCATTCTACTTTCACCACAACGGATGCCCGTGTGTACGCGCAGGGGTGAAACGAACAAGGATGTCAACCGAGCGGTCAGGACTTGCCGAGCTCCGTTTTGATCCGAGTGGTTGAGATTTCGGGGGTGCGTGGCAGGTATACCACTTCGCACTTGTCTTTGAGGAAGTCGAACTTCCCTTCCCAGTCATCGCCCATGACAAAGGTGTCAATGTGGTACTTCTCGACATCGGTGACTTTCTGTTCCCAGTTGTCCTCAGGAATCACGAGGTCGACGTAGCGAATCGCCTCCAACATGTGCTTACGCTCTTCGTACGAGAAGTAGGACTTTTTGTCTTTGCCTGCGTTGAATTCGTCACTGGAGAGAGCAACGACGAGGTAGTCACCCTGCTCCTTGCAGCGCTGGAGAAGGCGGATATGGCCATAGTGGAGAAGATCGAACGTGCCATAGGTGATGACTCGTCGCATAGAGGTAACCATCCAAACGTATAGGGCCCAGTGGGCAGGCAGGCGGAAGCAACAGTTCAGCGGCAGTTTACCATTCTGTTACCAATCGCCACAGATTTGTTATGTGTCTCACGCCTCCAGCTTCAACCGGCGTTCCTCTGTCCTTCGCCCAATGACGATTTTGCTGGACTCGACGAATCGTGCGATCTGTGCTCCAGGTGAAGTGTCTCCCAGGTAGTGGTCGCTCAGCCTCGCAGCCGCATCGTTCTGTGCTTCAGCCTGCGCGATGAGATCGACGATGTCGTCGCCACCCTCCGGCCGAAGGCACGGGCAACGGTCGAGGAGCCCGCCCGCGAGGACCTCGGCGCCCGAATTATGCGGCTCGACCATGACGAGTGGCTTCTTCGACGATAGCCAGTCATAGGCCACGGACGACACCTCAGCCACAGCGACATCGGCAATGTCGAACTGCCAGGAAACATCGGGTGTCCGATCAAGCAGCGCACGTGGGTCGGAGTCAATGATGTCCTCAATGGCCTCGAGTGCTTTGGCGAAATCATGATTCATGCCCCCTGTACGAGGATGCGGCCTGAAGATCACTCGATAACCAGCGTCGAGCAGGCTCGTGACGACTGCCTCACCATTGTGAACAAGTGACCCGTAGGCCATCGCTTCGGAATCGCCTTCCCACGTCGGGGCGTAGAAGACCACTTGTCCGTCCGTTTCTGCTGCGGCGAACTCACGCCACACATCTGGAATCGAACGCGGCCGGTCGAGCTGCGGTCTACCGACATCGAGCATGTTCTCGACTTCCATGCCGAACAAAGTCCGCTCAATGCGGTCCCTGGCTGCTTCTCCCGCGGTAAAGACGTAGTCGTAAGCTTTGAGCTGATTGGAGATCATCGAGATCTTCTCGCTCTCACCATGACTGAGATGCACGTGGGCCGGACCAGGATAGCGCAACGCCTGGAAATTCGGGGTGCCCTGATTAACGTAGAAAACTGCTCTCAGAGTTGACGAAGTCATGAACTCATCGAGACCTCTGGTCAGCCGCGAGAAGCGAACTGGGAGGTGCGTGACTTTGCTCAGATGCTTCGCGACGATGGGACTGCGGACGATGATCCCGAACGGGTGATCGCTGAGACCTAAATCCTTCAGCTCAGCCTCCAACTGTTCGAACGGCCAGATCCATTGTTCGAGCTGATAGACAGAATCCATTCCCACGCCGAAATATGCGGCTGCCACGAATTCGTCCGTCGCCTGTGGGTAGAAGTCCGCAGGGAGCCGTGACTCTTGAATCCGATCGCGGAATTTTCTTGCCCCGAGCTTGGCAGCCGACTGGGCGAAATTGACCCCTTTGATCGCTTGATGCGAGAGGTCATCCGGAAGAGTTGTCATAGGACTATTGTGCACGTGCAGATTCGAGGAACCTGAATCTGTTCTCCACCTGCAGGCAACATGACCTGGAACTCTGATCCATCACACCAGAAAGTGAGTTGAGTTGACCGTCGCCTAACCTCGGCTACCGCTGGGCCTTGGCCCCGATCGACCAATAACGGTGGTCCGGGACCAAGAGATTCAGCCGAAGATCACCTTGGTGAATTCGTCCACGACTTCCTTGTTGTAGGCATCACCGTCGAAGGGTGCTGCATGAATCTTCCCATCAAGATATGCCTGCATCCCCTCTGCCAGCGCTGCCTCATCTGCATCAACGATGAGCCCCCCGCTGCCCTCCATCGCGCTGTGCACCGATCCGAACCTCGTTGTCACGATGGGCAACCCGAGAACCCTTGCCTCGAGGATCACAATCGGCTGTCCTTCGTAATCGCTGGACATGACGAAGCAATCGCATGCGGACATTACAGAGTAGGGATTCCTCAGTCGACCGGTGAACTCCACCGACCCCGCTATGCCCAAGGAGACTGTCAGTTGCTTGAGCTCCTTTTCCAAAGGACCTTCGCCGATGATGATGAGCTTCGCGGCCGGCGCCTCCCGCGCAACCAGAGCAAATGCACGGATCAGCCGAGCATGATTCTTTTCAGGCGACAGCCGACCCACTGTGACAAAGGTTGTTCCGGCTCCACTACCTACAAAACTTGACAGGCTCTGCTGGCGATTAGCCTCGGAAATGATGTCCTCGAACGAATACGCCTCCCCCAAAGCCTTGACTGCACTTCCCAGGTTCCGCAACGAATAGTCGCCAGCGGCAGGGTTCTCCAGCATAGTTCCACCGCTGCCAGACCTGATCCGTTCAACGTTGATCGTGTTGCGGGCGCTGGTGAACTTATCACTGGGTGCATACCTGCTGAGGTTCGTCCGATTGATCTCATTGAGGTCCGGTGAAACTGAGACCAAAGTGTCGAAATCACGATAGAGCTTGAAGACGCCAGTCAGGTTCTGGAAGTGAGGACGAGTCCCATTCACTTCCCTTTCAGCATCCGCCTCGAGGTCGTTATGCAGCCAGATGGCCTTCTTCGCTGCCGTTGCGTGCGCCACGATTCGAGTCCAATATGAGGAATAGCCGCTGAAATCAACTGCTGCATCAAATTCAGCGTGACCGAAGATCCGTCGCCATTCCCAGTCCCACACAGCCGTGTCCTTATCACTGTCTGGCAGATCGTCTATCGAAGCTTCGTCCAGTTCGTGCATACTGCCCAACAGAGGCAGTTGAAGAATGCTCGGATCTCGAATCAACTGCCTGACGTGACTCGGAATCATTGCAGCATTTTCTTTTCGGTCCCTTTGATTGGAGCGATAGAAGAACGCAGTGACGTCGTATTCGCTACTGTCAATGCTGTTCAGAAGATTCAACGCGGATGATGTGATCCCATTCGTGATCATTCCGCCAAGGTAGATGACGAGCTTCTTGCGGCCGTCGCTGAAGTCTCTTTTAACGTTGTAGCCAGACTCGTTGCCACCGAAGACGATATCGAGAACTCGTTTTCCAGCTTCCCCGTCGTCACGAGGCGTCAGCTCCGCTGAGAGTTTCGCATACCGGTCGCGCTCGTCTGGGAATGCGGAATCGAAACTGCTCTGGTCGCGCATCTTCACGACATTCGCATTGAGTTCTTCCACTGACCGGGAGACAGGGCCAGGAAGCTCTGTGGTCTCGAGATAAACTCCACGGTCGCTGGCGTAACTATCCGAATCCGGAATGTGGAATGCGACTGGGCGTCCGGTAGCCAGATAGTCAACAAAAATGCTCGAATAGTCCGTGATCAACAGATCTGTGATAGCAAGCGCTTCGTTTGCCGGCACGTCGTTGTGGATCAGAAAATCTGAAAATTCAGGATCTTCCACCAACTGATCGAAGATCACTTGGTGCGCCTTGAGGAGTATGACCCAGTCGTGGAGTTCAGGGTTCGCACGCAGTGCTGCCAGCGTGGCCTTCAATCGACTGGCGTCAGCACTCGGCCGGTAAAAGGATTCCCCTCGCCAAGTGGGGGCATAGAGCAGAACTTTCTTTCCCTCTGTCTCGACCCCTCGGTCCCTCAACGACTGTCTGGCGACAGCCCCGGCATCTGGTCGGAACATGCAATCAGATCTCGGATACCCCTCTTCGAGGATTGCACCCGTGTACACGTTATTCAGCTTGTATGCGTTCAGATACATCTGATTGGTCATGAAGGCGTTCTGGGACAATAGATAGTCGGCCGACATGAAATTCCGAAGCACGTTCCGCGCCCCGTCAGCGCCGCCTTCGATGTCATAACCCATCTTCTTCAGCGGAGTGCCATGCCACATATTCACATAGGTCTGATCAGGTCGCTTGACGAACTCAGCCGGGAACGTTGCGTTGTTGACCAGGTACTCGCTGCTCTCGAGCTTCTCAAAGTAGGACGCTGACTTGTATCTGACGAAGCTCACACGCGAATGGCCTGCGAACTTAGTACGGAACTGCGTTGACCATGCTTTGTCGGACAACACCCATGTGTGGTGAAAATTGACGAAACGCGGATCCTCAAGCATCTGCCGGAACAGTGCTTCCGGGTTGCATAGAGCTCCATTGCCCGAGAACGATTCCCAGATGACGGTGTCTCGCTTCAGCGGTCCGGTCAGAGCCTTTGAAAATGCCCTGGACCGAACAGCGCTCGACACTGACTGTCTATTCTGGCGCAGCTGACGCGACCACTGCACCCGTTCTTTACGCAAATAGGCAGACATCGCAGACGGAAAGACGTTCAGAAGTACACGCTTGGTCCGGGGTCCTATGTGCAACTTGCTCCACTCGCTAAATGTGACCACAGTCATGGCCTGGGGATTGAGTACCGAAATTTCGGCTGTCAGAAGACGGCAATTAGTCTATCGCCACAGCAAATGTACACTTACCAGACACTCCATGGACAGCTCACGTTTACCAACTATTTACGTGTGCATCTCTACCAGGGAATGGATCCTCATGTCTGTACCCGCCAGCGTTGACCAAGGGAATCACACGTGTCAGTACAAGAAAAAGCCGCACCAAAGAGTCTACTGAAGCACCGCAAAATGGCGGACCGAGAGTTCTGGAAAGACAAGATTCGGGACCCAGAAGACCTGAAGACTCGTCAGGCGGAGTACGTCGTCTCGGTGCCGACCAATTCACAGGTCGTCTTCTACGAGAGCATGTCCGGCGCAAGGATGATGGACTCCCCGTACGCACTCTTTCTCCACCTCTACCGCGATCCTGAGTTCAGCAAGCTCCATCACGTGTGGTCGGTGAGGTCTGAGGATCTGATACCCGATGAGCTCCGGGACGATCCCCGCGTCACGTTCGTCACCCGGGGCACCGATGCCCACCTCTACTTCCTGTCTCTTGCCGGCTACATCATCGGCAACTCGCTCTTGCCCGAATACTTCGTTCGCAAACCGGACCAGAAGTATCTCAACACGTGGCATGGCATCGCCTACAAGACCCTGGGGCGTACAGATGCTTCGCCCTTGGGCGCAGCTGGAAGCGTCTACAATCTTCTGCAGGCGACCCACGTTCTGACTCCGTGCCCTTATATGACCGAGACGGAGCTGACTCGGTTCTCGCTTCGAGGGGTCTTTTCGGGTTCCATGGCAGAAATCGGCTACCCACGTCAAGATCTGACGTTGAATATGTCGGAGTCTAGCGCTCTGCGTCTTCGCGAGAGCCTAGATTTGGATTCTACAAAGAAGACGGTTCTCTACGCACCGACATGGCGCGGGAACAAAGGATCTGCACGATTCGATGGCGATCAGCTGCAAAGAGATATAGAAGCCCTCGCGAAACTCGACGCGAACGTCATCTTCCAGGCTCACCACATCATGCTTCGCCATATCAAGAATGTGGACTATGGCAACATCATTGTGCCACCGGCCAATACAACTGCGAACGAACTACTTGCAGTTGCCGATCTGTTGATCTCTGACTATTCGAGTATCTTCTTCGACTTCTTGGCGACGGGTAAACCCATCGTCCACTACCTCTACGATTACGCAGAATATGCCGACGACCGAGGCCTCCTACTCGACCAAAGTGATCTGCCCGGCCCGATAGTCTCAACCGCTGACGAACTTATATCAACGGTCACCAGTCTGATCTCGGAATCGTACCGACCAACGACTCGTTATCAGCACGCCCGAGAGAGGTTCTGTCCTCACGACGATGGACACGCCAGCCTTCGCACCATTCGCTGGTTCATGCTTGGCGACAATAATGGCATCCAGCAGGTTGAAGCACGCCCCCGACCGACAACCATCTTCTGGGGAGGGCGACTCGACAAAAGCAGAAAAACTGAGGCTTTCCTGGACTCTCTGGATACTGCCGCAAAGTCAGGCGACAGTGACGTCACACTCCTTGTGGCACATTCGGTGAAGTCGAACTCCGTCGCAATGGAGCGAATCAGACAGTTGGATCCGTCTGTCTCGATCGTGGCACGCAATGATTTCGAAATGATTATGACGACAGACGAGAAGCAAGCTCGCACTGGCACAGACATCTCCCCGGCACCCAAGGAGACTACGGAGAGAAATTCCGTATGGAACCGTCTGAAGGGTGCGTTCGCCCGGAAAGCTCCTGTGGCTTCGGCGGAAGATGATCCTCTTGTGACGATGTACCAGCGCGAATATCGGCGGGTATTCGGTGATGCGCAATTCGATGAATTGGTCGAGTTCGAGGGCCTGTCCGACTTCTGGAGAAAGCTGGCTCAGCATGCGCTCAAATAGGACAAACTCCAAATTCGAGTCTGGTACCGTTCTGCTGTGATCCAGAACATTCTGTGGCTGACTCTTGAGACGAGTCCTGACGACATCCCTGCGATGATCGCTGAAAACGACGGCTTGCCGCGATATTTTCGCATCGACACTTCGCTCGCGGCCAAGCCCGACCATGACCTCATGAAGCTGGCGCTGAAGAACAGTGATGCCAAGGACCTATTGGTTCGGCTCACCAATCTGGGCTTCTCTCTGTATTACAACACTACGGATGAGAGCAGATTCATCCGGCATGACCGCATTGTGCACCACTGGCCGGCAGTCAAGGATGGAACATTCCAGGTCTCGGACAAAGGGATCGTACACCAGTTCGAGCGCCCGGAGTCAGGAACAATTTCACGACTCGTAGTCATCTTCTCTCCGATCAATTCCAAACCTCGCCTGATCCGCTATTTCCGTCCGTCTTTCGCCACGTTGATGAAGTATGTTCCCCGCGATACAGCAATCCTTCGAATCGCTGATGTGGGAGGTGTCAAAGGGGCCTTCTACTTGGACACCAGCTTCATGCCTGACAACAGCTCCAAAATCCAACATCTGATACAAAGTACGATCGCTGAACATGGCATCGATGCGCACGATGTTGTCCTCTTCGGCGCTTCCAAAGGTGGCACGGGGTCTCTGTACCACGGACTGACGGGCGGTTGGAAGTTCGTTTCTGTCGATCCGATCGTCACTGACAGTTGGTACGAGCAGTACGAAAACGACTATCACTTCACTGCGCAGGGGGTCTTCCCTCGGTCGAAACAAGAGATTTTCACTGAACTCGTCAGACGAATCTCAACTGCGCGGCGAGGCGAGCCGTTGAACTCGGTGATTGTGACGTCATCGAGGTCTCCTCAGTACCCGTATACTTCGGAGATCATTCATCCACTTCGCGATAGTCTGAGCGTGCTCGACAGCGGCAATCCGAATATTCTCAAACACCCGGATGTTGCGCCCAAGACCATCTATGCGCAGGTGATGGCGATCAATACGCTCCTGCTCGGGTTCAGCCTCCCCCTTGGTGAATCGGTAGTCCCCTGAGGGTCATGACCACAGGATACGGCATGCCTGTTCAATCAATTTTGCACGAGTGAGCGACACCGCACATTCTGCACAATCGACTCCGGTACTCCCCTCGGCTACGTTTGAGTCTTAGTCGACCGAAAGATTCACCATGGCACGAGCACGCAGGCACAAGTCCGAACCGATCTACAAGCGCAAGCGCAGCGCTGGTGGGTTACGCGAGTCTGAGAAACCGGTCCTGCTCAGCCGCCGAATCGTCGACAGCAAGCCTGGCGATCTGTCGGTCTCGTCGACCTTTGCTGAAGCTCTGACCGAGCAGCCGACGGATCATGCCCTCGCTACAGCGTCATTCACACAGGTCGTCATCCCCAAGTCCACGCCCGAGCTGCTCGCGGAGATCGCCTCGGCGTGGGAGTTGCACCCGGTCCTCGTCGAGGACCTGTTCCACGCGAATCAACGCCCCAAGGTCGACCGCTATGACGATGTGCTCTTCGTCGTCCTCAAATCCGCGGTCTACGTCGACTCCGCCGAGGAGGTCGAGTTCAAGGAATTCCACCTGCTGATGAAGGACAACGTTCTCATCATCATCTGCCAGGATGATCGGTTCATCGATGGGACACCGATCCCCGACCGTGCTGAAGACATGGATGCCTATTTCAACACCGAGGACCGCCAGTGGACTTCTGACCGGGAGCTGCTTTCACTTGGCCCAGAAGCTCTTGTCTATCGGCTCCTCGACACTGCGGTCGACACCTACTTCCCGGTGTTGGACGGGCTCCAAGATGACAAGGACGGAATCGAGCGACAGGTCTTCAGCGGAGACACTGCCGCAGCTGAACGCATTTATCTGCTCAGCCAGGAAGTCATCGACGTCCTGCACACCACCACCCATCTCAACCGGCTCACTCAACGGTTGGGCAACGGGGCTGCGAAGTATGCGATCCCAACAGAGCTGCAGGCCTACCTCGACGATGTCATCGATCATCTGACTCGTGTTCTGGCTGAAGCTGCCGAGCTGAGAGAGGCACTGTCACAGATCCTCAACGTCAATTCCACCCTGGTCGCGCAACGTCAGAACGAAGACATGAAGAAGATCTCCGGGTGGGCCGCGATCCTCTTCGCTCCCACCCTCATCGGTGCGATCTACGGCATGAACTTCGACGATATGCCCGAGCTGCACTGGGCCTTCGGATATCCGATGGCACTGGGCCTGATGGTCGGACTCGGGGTAGTCCTCTACACCGTATTCAGAATGAAGAAGTGGATGTGAGCGGCTGAACTGGTCTGGCCGGGCCTGTCTGCATATCGCCTCAGGTCACATCACTCGACGGCGATGACAAATGTTGCCACGGCGAGCACGACACTTGCCGGAGTCATCGTCCAACGCTCCGCACTGCTGCGAGTAGCCACGTTTCCCACCACGCTCACTGCGAAGAAAGCGAACAGCACCCACGTCAGAACAATCACTGCCGCGTTGACACTGCCCGGCAGCACTCCGCTGCGGCTGAGAAGCAAAGCGGCGAACCCTGCGTACAGGATGACTGCCACGGTGCTGCCCAGACGCAGCCGACCAGGGAGCACGCGATGCTGGCCGCCCCAAACGACAGCCCCGAAGGGCAGACCGAAGATGACCAGAACCTGCAGAACGGCCAGCGCACAGAGCACGGCGAGCGCAACAGCCAGAGCAGCAGATGTCATGAGTTCATCTCCAGATCATCGAGCCACTCCAGCGTGAGAGAGCTCGTACCGATTCCGTGGTTCAGCGTTGCGCGCTGATAGCGGTAGATCTCGCGAAGCTCGATCGGCACCGCTTCGTCGTCGAGGCGGTCCGCCAACTCGCCGAGAGCGTTCGCTTCCTCGCCAACTCGCATGCGGATCAGCGCTATGCACTCGCTTCTCTCACTCGGCGGCAGGTGGCCGAGCAGAAAGATCTTCGACAGCATCATCTGGTCAACATCCGACCCTATGATCGGCGAGAGCATCCATTGATGCCACGCTTCTCGTCCCTGCACAGTACCGCTGTAGAGCCTCTTTCTGCGCCGGGAATCTGCTGCCTTCTCCACCGTCACCTTGCCGTGCACTTCCAACTGCTTCAGCGCACGCTGAATGCTTCCGAAGCTCGCCGCGTAGAACAGCGAAATCCCTCCGGTGAAGCGCTTGTGGACGTCGTAGAGGGAATGCGGGCCATCCAACAGAAGGCCGAGGATGAGGAACTGCATGCACACAATATATCTCATAGATATATAGACGAGCGCACTTCGCCCACAATCTTGCCCCGCACAAGGTCCGGCAATCCTCGTTTCCTCCCCCTTCGTCTGATCTCGTTCGAACGTTCATTCCCCCTTTTCCACAAGCTCACCTGGCAGCCCTAGCGTCGCGAATGTGAATACACACACAGCGAAAATCACCAGTCCCCGCTCCTCCACGATCCTCGCAGCGGCAGTACTCACCGCTGCCGTGACCCTTGGAACAGGCGTCTCAGCCGCCTCAGCACACAGTCTCGGCTCACCGTCCGAGAACGACTTCGGCGCCCCCGATCAGGTCTCCGAACTCGAATTCCCCACCACGATCTCCCACCGAGGCGGCGCCGATATCTACCCGGAGGAGTCCATGGAAGGGCTCACCGCCTCGGCGAAGGACGGGTTCCTGCCCGAGATGGACATCCAGTTCCTCGAAGACGGCACCCCGGTCCTCATCCACGACGACACGGCCGACCGCACGCTCAACGGCGCCAGCGGACCGATCCGCGACCTCAGCCGCGAGGAATGGGACGCCGCGACAATCAAGCACCCACAGGGTGGAGAGCCGGCGGAGACGGTCACCCTCGACGAGGCGCTCGACGAACTCGGCGGGGAGGTCGTCATGGTTCCCGAGATCAAGCCAGGGGCCACCTCGGCGGAGGTCGATCAGGTTCTCGACGTCTTCGACGAACGTGGATTCAAGGACTCACTCATCGTCCAGTCCTTCGACTTCGAGGCGGCGGAGACGATCGCCGAGCGCGGCTACACCTCGCTCTACCTCATGGGGTCCACGCTGCCGACGGAATCGTTCGACGAGATCTCGGATGCCGGCATCGAATGGGTCGGACCCAGCAAGAACCTGCCGACCCGGGACCTGCGCAAACTCGACAAGGCTGGCTTCCATGTTGCGCCGTACACCCTCGCGACGGCGAAGGACGGGCACCGTCTGCCCGGCTGGATCGACGGGTACTTCACCGACGACGCCTGGACGAACTGACCGACACTGTGGTGGGCCTTGGCGTGGTCACTTCGAACCGTCGTCAGGGCCACCCGGTGATTGCCCACTCTGAGCGCGACGACACAATATGACCCCTTCACGATGTCCCGTGGAAGCGAGCCGATATAATCAGCTTGTCACCAACTTCTCTCTGAAGAAGCTGCAGTGACATCCAACGCAGCGATGCCGCTAGCGACCTTGACGGGCCTCAACAAGGAAGTCGACTCCTCGTCCTGCCGCTCGGCGTCCTCCTCACTGATGTGACGTGTCTGGCGTCTTCGAAGAAGAACGCTCCTTGCGCACATTCACGCCGATGACCGACCGTAACGGTCTCATCCGCACGAGGGGACAGCCCGCATCGCTTGCGGCAAATCCCGCCCCAGTTAAGGAGCACATCCTATGAATACTCCCATCAAAGTCGCCGTCACCGGTGCGGCCGGCCAGATCGGCTACAGTCTCCTCTTTCGCATTGCCAGCGGCGCACTTTTCGGCCCCCAGACCCCGGTGCAGCTGCGCTTGCTGGAAATCGCACCAGCACTGACCGCTCTCGAAGGTGTGGTCATGGAACTCGAGGACTGTGCCTTTCCCACTCTCGACTCAGTTGAGATCGGCGATTCGGCCGAGCACATCTTCGACGGCGTCAACCTCGCTCTGCTCGTCGGCGCTCGGCCCAGGTCTCAGGGCATGGAGCGCAGCGACCTCCTCGAAGCCAATGGTGCGATCTTCACCGCCCAGGGCAAGGCGCTCAACGCAGTCGCCGCCGACGATGTCCGCATCGGCGTCACCGGGAATCCGGCCAATACCAATGCGCTCATCGCCATGCACAATGCGCCCGACATCCCCGCCGAACGGTTCAGTGCGCTGACCCGATTGGACCACAACCGGGCGCTGGCACAGCTGGCCAAGAAGGCCGAGGTGCCGGTCAGCGACATCGCCAAGATGACGATCTGGGGCAACCATTCGGCCACCCAGTATCCTGATATCTACCATGCAGAGATCGGCGGGAAGAATGCTGCCGAGGTCATCGGCGACCAAGGCTGGATCGAGAACGATCTCATCCCTACGGTCGCTGGGCGCGGTGCCGCCATCATCGAGGCCCGTGGCTCCTCCTCAGCGGCCTCTGCTGCCGCGGCGACGATCGACGCCGCCCGCGACTGGCTGCACGGCACACCCGAAGGCGACTGGGCCTCGATGGCCGTTGTCTCCGACGGCTCCTACGGTGTGCCTAAGGGACTGATCTCCTCCTATCCCGTGACAACCTCGGGCGGGAACTGGGAGATCGTTCAGGGGCTGGAGATCAACGACTTCAGCCGCACGATGATCGACGCCACCACGGCTGAGCTCGCCGCTGAGCGTGAGACCGTGACCGGCCTCGGACTGATCTGAGATCACGTCTCCGGGCCTGATATTCTCGGCTTCACATGTTCCCGTGACCGAAGGTTCCCATGAGCGCCGATAATGTCCCGCAGACTGCGGCTGATCCGAGTGTGGAGTACATGGGTGCACTCATCCGCAGGCTGCGGGAATCGGCCGGGATGACTCTGACTGACCTCAGCCGTGCGGCTGGGGTCAGTCAGGGCCTGCTGAGTCAGATCGAACGTGGCCGTGGCAACCCTGCCTATCTCACGCTGCTCAAGATCGCCAAGGCCTTCGATGTGCCCGTCGGACGATTCTTCGACTCGGGCGGGGACCCTGCCGACAACCGTGTGGTCCGTGCCGACGGCCGCAGGCAGCTGCAGGTCACCGATCGCGGCCTCGTCTATGAGCTGCTGACTCCGACGATGAACGGGCAGCTGCTGGTGCTCAAGGTCCGGGTCCCGGCTGGGTACTCCAACGAGACCGTTCCCTTCAGCCATCATCGTGCGGAGGAATGTCTGTTCGTACTCGAAGGGACCTGCTATTTCCAGATCGGCGAGGACGGGTACACCCTCGATGTGGGTGACAGCATCACCTACCAGGGCGACCAGCCGCACTGGTTCCGTGTCCTCGGTGACACCGAGGCGGTCATCATCGCCACGATGACTCCCCCGGTGTTCTGAGGCTCGATTTCAGTCGTTGGCCAATCTTCAGGCGTTCTTCTTCGTCTGCCGGTTGCTTTCGCGTTCGAGGGCTTCGACGAGTTCGTTCTTGTTCATCGTCGAACGGCCCGGGATCTTCAGCTTGGTCGCCTGCTGATACAAATGCTCCTTCGTCGCGTTAGCGTCCACTCCACCGGCCGTTGGGCGATCGGTGTTCTTCCCGCCCTTGGCCTGTGCGTCGGATGGTCCGGACGACGATTTCGGCTCCCACCTGTCGCCCACCTTTTCGTGGGTGTGCTTGAGCGCATCGTAGGCCACCTGGTGAGCACGCTCTTCGTCGTTGTATTCCTCCATGGCGGAGTCATAGGTCTTGGCAAAGGTGCGCTGGGCCTTGGCATCCGAATGTCGCAGGGTCGCCGGAAGCTCTGACTTCTTCGGGACTCCTGAACTGCTCATCTTCGGCATGGTGACCACATCTCCTCACGTAGGTGGGTGTCACGGTTATCCCGACGGTAACGCAGATCACCTTCACGTGTCAGGAGCCGTGCCGCACATCCTCGGCCGCGTTATCGCTTCGCGGCCATCGTCGGTGTGCTGTGACCGGCCGGAACGGCTCCGGGCCAGTGACTATTGTCTGCTGTCGAACAGGAGAGTACGTTTAACGCACGACCACAGCGCGGAACGTGGAAACCTGTGAACCGCTGTAGGGGCGAAAACCATTTCTCGGCCTTTTTGCTGCATCAGAATGTCACAGAGAGGATTCGTCATGGATGAGGATACGTTCGACGATCTGCTTGTGTCCGCGGATGCAGGTCTGATCGTAGTGACCACAGCGGTGGAGAACGAACAAGCCGGTTGTCTGGTGGGTTTCCACTCGCAGTCGAGCATGTCTCCTCAGCAATACGGCTTCTGGCTGTCGAAAGCCAACCACACCTATCAGGTGAGTCTGCGGGCCACTCATTTCGCGATCCACTTCCTCACTGTCGACGATCTCGCCATGGCTCAGCGCTTCGGTGCCCGATCTGGTGAGGACACCGACAAGTTCCGCGGACTCGATGTCGACCCCACCGAGCAGGGAGTGCCACTGCTCAGCACTCTGCCCAATCGACTAGTCGTTGAGCGCATCACCATGCTCGATGACGGGGGTGACCACGTCGCCATCACCGCACGGGTGATCTCAAGTGAGACCACGGGAACATTCACACCCCTGCGACTGTCCCACATCGGCGACCTTCCACCGGGCCGCGATAATGACTCACGGGCAATCCAGCCGTGATGCGCTGAAAGATCTGGCTATGGAGACACCGTGGACCTTGACCGTGGCTGTCCCTTCGTCAGTGGTGGTCAGGGCGTAGGTTGGCCCCCGTTGACGTTGAGGGTCTCACCGAGAACGTAGCTGGACTCCGATGACGTGAGAAAGACGTAGGCCGGGGCGAGTTCCGTCGGTTGACCGGCTCGTCCTATCGGAGTGTTCTTCCCGAAGTGGGGAAGTGCTTCCTTCGGCTGTCCGTCAGAGACCTGCAACGGTGTCCAGATTGGGCCTGGTGCGACGGCATTGACTCGGATTCCCCTGGGAGCCAGCTGTGTTGCCAGCCCCTTGGTGAAGTTGTTGATCGCGGCCTTCGTCGACGCATAGTCCAAGAGGTGCGTGGATGGAGAATATGCTTGAACGGACGTTGAGTTCACGATCGTTGCCCCGGCAGGAAGATAGCCCACAGCCGTTTTCGATACACGGAACATGGCGCGAATGTTGGTCTCGAAGGTGACGCCCCACTGCTCGTCGCTGAGATCTTCTATCTCTTCGACGGCGATCTGTCGTCCGGCGTTATTCACCAAGGCGTCGAGGCCACCGAGCCCGTCTGCCGCATCATGGACGACCTGTTGACAGTAGTCGGGGTCGATGAGGTCACCGGGCAGTGCCACTGCGTTGACACCGGCTTCTCGGATGACGTCGCAGACATAGCGTGCATCGTCCTCTTCGGCCGGCAAGTATGACAGTGCGACGTCGGCTCCTTCGCGAGCGAACGCGATGGCGACTGCCGCGCCGATGCCGGAATCGGCTCCGGTGATCAGTGCCTTGCGGCCCTTGAGCCTGCCGGTGCCGCGATAAGTCTGCTCACCACGGTCGGTGCCAGGAATCAGTTCGACGTCTAAACCCGGCTCAGGCTGGTCTTGTTTGGGCGGGGAGATATCCGGAAATCGTTTCACCGGATCTTGAAAAGTCAGTTGATCATTCATCAGCGTTGATCCCCTTTCGGCTGATCCCGCGTTCGCGAGGATCAGACTCGTTTCGCTCTCGATCAGCACGATGCTCTCGGAAACATCAGCACCGTCCCGGTGCCGCCACGCTAGCAGGCTCCAAGGAGTCTCGTAACCCCTGTTGAGATCGACGTGGTCGCGATTACGGGCATGCTCGACGCCCGGCTGGCCTAGGCGGTGACCTCCTTGGGGTCGATGTCGGCCCGCAGCCCACGCCAGACGGGATGACGGAGACGACCGGCCTCGGTGATTCCTCCGTATTGGACTTCGCCGACGAGGCTGGGTCGCACCCACTGGGCATCACGCGATTCGGCGGAGGGAACAACCAGTGGTGGTGTCTTCCTGGTCAGCTGGTCCAGTTTGGCCCGAAGCTTTCGCAGCTGGTGCTCGTCGAATCCGGTACCGACGCGGCCCAGATAGACCAGTTCGCCCTTGTCACGAGCCGCCAGCAGCAGCGAGGCGAAGGTGTCGGAGCGCTCTCCCTTGCCGGTGCGCCACCCGATGACGATCACCTCGCGGGTGGAGGAATGTTTGAGTTTCGCCCAGGTGTGGGTTCGTCTGCCCGGCAGATAGATGCTGTCGGTCTTCTTCGCCATCACCCCTTCAAGTTCGAGTTCGCGGCTGGCCTGCATCGCCTCGTCGATGGTTCCTTCGATCGCGGAGGGCACATGGATGTGCTTGCCCTCGGTGACGAGTTCGCTCAGTCGTTCGCGGCGGTCGACATATGTGGACTTCAGCAGGGAGGAACCGTCGGCGTGCAATACGTCGAAGACCATCAGATGCACTGGGGTGCGCTCGCGTTCACGGGCGATGTCGCGCTCTCGAGTCAGGCCCATTCTGCGCTGCAGACGCCCGAAGTCAGGACGACTGTCCGGGCCCAGCGCCACGATCTCACCGTCGAGGACGCAATCGACGTCCACGCACGCGGCGAGCTCGATGAGTTCGGGGTAGGTCTCCGTCATGTCGTGGCCGTTGCGGCTGGTCAGCGCGATGGACCCGGACGAATCGTGCGTGCCGGCACGCACGGAGGCGAGCGCGCGGATGCCGTCCCACTTCATTTCGAACGCCCAGTCCTCGGTCTGTCGGCGAACGGCATCGATGTCTCCGATGCTGGCCAACATCGGAGCCAGGTCGGTGGGCTCGGCCAGTTCGGACATGGTGTGCTCGGAATTTTCAGGTGCGGACGAAAGGGAGCCCCGCCTCGGCGAACCTTTGGATGAGTCCTTGGACGAGTCCTTGGTCAGGTGGATCATCCAGTTCTTTTCGGGTTCCTTGTTGGGCCCGTGCTCGCCGGTGTTGAACAGTGCGAATCGTCGCACTCCTCCGAGTCCGCCATCGGCGGCTCCGTGAAGAACGGCGATGATCTCACTGCCCTCTTTCCACTTCTCAAGCTCGTAGGTCCCTGAGTCCCAGATCGTGACCTCACCGGCACCGTATTGGCCCTTCGCGATCGTGCCCTCGAAGCTTCCGTATTCGAGGGGGTGATCCTCGGTCTGGACCGCCAGGTGGTTGTGCTTCGGGTCGGTGGGAGGCCCTTTCGGCAGCGCCCATGACACCAGCACGCCTTCGTGTTCGAGCCGGAAGTCCCAGTGCAGCGAGCTGGCGTGGTGTTCTTGGATGACGAAGGTGAGCTCGTCCCCGCTGGCTCCGTGGCTGTCGGGAACCGGTTCACTGGTGCGCTTCGGATCACGCTTCGATCGGTAGATATCCAGGCGGTCGCGGGGTGCTGCCGAGGTGAGCGATGGGTTCGTGGACTCCCCCGAAGCTTTCGCCAACGGTTCGAGCAGATCGCCGAGGTCGTCGATCCTGTCGAGCACCTCTTCGAAGCGCAGCTGCTCGAGGGTATCCGGGTCGTCGAGTTCGTCCCATGTGCGTGGTGCCGCCACTGTGGGAGTGAACCGGCCGCGCAGCGAATAGGGTGCGACCGTCGTCTTCGCTGCCGAATTCTGGGACCAGTCGATGAGCACCTTGTTCTCACGGAGCGTCTTCTTCATCGCTGAAACGACGAGGTCTTTGTGATCGGCTTCGAGACTGCGTGCCAACTCGTGGGCGACATCTGAAATCTGCTGACTCGTTGCAGTGGCGTCGAGCGGCGCATAGAGATGGATTCCTTTGGACCCGCTGGTCACCGGGTAGACGTCCAAGTTCATTCCTGTCAACAGTTCTCTCACCAACTGGGCGACCTCGACGCAGTCAGCCAAACCACGTCCCGGACCGGGGTCGAGATCGAAGACCATGCGGTCCGGGTGCCGGCTCGTCGAGTCGATGGTGCCGGGGTCAGACGAACCTTTCGCAACCTGCCATTGGGGAATGTGGATCTCGAGTGACGCCATCTGCGCAAGGTAGGTCAGCGTCGCACGATCCTGGACCAGCGGGTAGCTCTTGGACCCTGTGGAGTGACGGATGGAGCGGCAGGCGATCCACGAGGGGGCAGATTCGGGCAGGTTCTTTTCGAAGAACACCTTGCCCGGCTTCTTGGGTGTGCCGACGCCGTCGACCCAGCGTTTGCGGGTGGCGATGCGATCATGGGCGTGCCGGATCAAATGCTCATGGATGCGCGCGTAGTAGTCGAGCACCTCACCCTTGGTCGTGCCCGTCTCCGGATAGAAGACCTTGTCGAGATTGGTCAGTGTCAACCGATGCCCGTCGACGGTGACCTTCTGTTCATGACCTGACATGGATACCTCCTGTTCCGTGTACGCTACTCGCTCGCGACGGCGGGAACGAGAGAAGCGGAGGAACTACCTCGGCGATGGATCCCTGCGGGGGTAGCCAAGGCTCTGAGACTGGGCTTCAATGGAGGGATGAGAGCCATTTGGACCGGATCGATTGCGTTTGGGCTCGTCAACGTTCCGGTGAAGCTGTATTCGGCCACCGAGAGCCATGACGTCAACATGCACCAGGTACATGAGAAGGACGGCGGGCGCATCCGCAATCAGCACCGTTGTCAGGAGTGCGGGAAGGTCGTCGAGTACGACGATATGGTCAAGGCCTACGACGATGGCGACAATCGCGTGATTCTCACGAAGGACGATTTCGAGGCCCTGCCCGCCGATGAGAATGACGACCTCGACGTCCTCCAGTTCGTGCCCAACGATCAGATCGATCCCATCATGTTGGAGAAGTCGTACTTCCTGGAGCCGACGTCGAAGACGCCGAAGGCCTACCTGCTGCTGCGCCAGACCCTTGAAGACACCGACCGCACAGCCATAGTGAAACTCACCCTGCGTACCCGCACACGACTGGCGATCCTGCGAGTCAGCGGAAAAGTGCTCATGATCCAGACGCTGCGGTGGGCCGATGAGATCCGGGACGTGGATTTCAAGGGAGTGAACTCGCAGGCGAAGATCTCCAAGAAGGAACTGGAGATGTCGGCCAAACTCGTCGACTCGTATTCGGAGGACTTCACGCCGGAGGAGTTCAACGACGACTACCAGGACGAACTGCGCAAACTCATCGATGCCAAGATCGACAAGGGCGAGACCCTGGACCTGGAGAAGGCCTTCCCAGATGAAGACGAGGACGAAGAGCCTGGCGGTGACGTCATCGACCTGATGGAGGCTCTGCAGAAGTCCGTGGACAGTTCGCGCTCAAAGAAGAAGAGCTCGAGTGGTTCCGGGGCGAATAAGTCCGGTTCGAAGAGGAGTTCGTCCTCCTCGAAGAAGGGCGAAACGAAGAAGAAGACCGGCTAACACCGCTCAAAGTGGTGTTGCGCATCGTATGGGGCAGGACCTGCTGCCCAACCGAAAGGAAGATCAATGAGCAACGAGAACTCCCACAAGGCCGAAGAATTCAAGGGCAAGGCGAAAGCCGCTGCCGGCAAGGCCACTGATGACGAATCTCTCCAGGCTGAGGGAAAGGCCGACGTGGCCCAGGCCAAAGGCAAACAGGCTGGCGCGAAAGCCAAGGACGCCGTTCAAGGCGTCGCCAACTCGCTCAAGGACTCCCCTGAGCGCTGAGCCGCACATGGTCTGAGAATGGGAGCGGCAGTTCTTTGCCGCTCCCATTCCTATATGTATCTCAAGCGGGGCGGTGGTGTCGTCGACGACGCAGTCGCTGTGTTACCAGCTCACTGCGCGGTCAGATCTCCCTGCGGTTCGTCAGCTTCTGCCAGTGCCGTGAGAAACCGGACGACGACCTCGCGTTCTTCGCTGCTCATGGCGGCAGCGGCAGCGAAGCGGCGCGAGTGTTGGCGGCCGATCGTCTCGCGTGCCGCTTGAGCTGTCTGTGGAGTCACATTGATGCAGATCGTTCGCTGATCCTCGGGATGCGGTGCGCGAGTCAGGTGGCCTGCCGCGACGAGTCGGTCGATGAGCTTCGTCGTCGACGCACTGGAGATTCCCACCTCATGGGCAATGTCCTTCGGCGTGATGACCAGGCCCTGCTTCTGCGCCTGCATGAGCATTCGGATGGCGCGCATGTCGCTCTCATTGAGACGCATGAACCGTCTGGAGGCCTCAGACAGTGCCCGATCTGCTTCCCGCCAGTGGTGCAGCGCCTCCATGACGGACATGCACTGCGTGATTTCGGACTGCGAAAACTGCGAACGATCGGAGAACTCGGGATCGTTCGAAAAGTACTTCAATTCTGAATCCTGGTGGATTCTTCGCTCTGCGCTCGACACGAAGACAGCATACCGTTGCTATGCTAGATTAAGTCTCTCGCCTGGCTAACGAAAGTGGGTTCGAACAGTGGAAATGGTTGTTCTCGTCGACCACACCGGAGACCCCATCGGTGTCCGCGCCAAGGCCGAAGTCCATGGTCTTTCCACCCCACGGCACCTGGCATTCTCCTGCCATGTCGTCGATGGACGCGGCCGACTTCTCGTCACACGGCGCGCACTGACGAAGAAGACGTGGCCGGGAGTGTGGACGAATTCCTTCTGCGGCCACCCCGCGCCCGACGAAACTCTCGAGGAGGCAGTCGCTCGCCGGTCCGAATTCGAGCTGGGACTGAGCATCGATCACATCACCTGCGCCATCCCCGACTTCGCCTACGTCGCCCGTGATGCCTCCGGTATCGAAGAGAACGAACACTGCCCCGTCTTCATCGCCCGGGCCACATCGTCGCTGACACCCAATCCCGCCGAGGTGGCCGAGACTCAGTGGACGACGGTCGCAGAGCTGGCAACGGCGATCGCCTCGGCACCATGGGCATTCAGCCCATGGCTGGTCGAGCACTTCCCCGAACTTGCACCCCGTATCGCAGAGCACATCACCGAGTCGGGGCACAAAGAGGGAGCGAGCCACAATGACTGATTCGATCACTCCACTCGACGACATCGCGTTCTCGTTCCAGGACCGACTCGTGCAGGTGCTCACGGACGCAAGGCACCGGTCGCGCGGAGTCTCCGCACAGTACGGGCAGCTCTGGGAGTCGCTGACTCGAATGGCCACGGGCGGCAAGCTGATCCGACCGCGGCTGCTCATCGACGCACATCGCGGTCTGGGCGGAGGTGACCAGGCAGCCGCCGTCGACGCGGCATGCGCCATGCAGCTGCTGCACATTGCGCTCGTCATCCATGATGATGTCATCGACAACGACACCGTCCGCCGTGGTGAGGCGAACATCTCCGGAGAGTTCGCTTCCGATGCGATGCGCCGTGGCGCCGGCCGGCGTGAGGCTCACACTTGGGGAGACGCAACAGCGCTGCTGGGCGGTGACCTTATGCTCACTCTCGCCCATTCTCTGCTGGCTCGACTCGATATCGACGATGCCAAACGCCGGGCCATCCTCGACATCTTCGATGACACGGTGTTCCAGAGTGCCGCGGGAGAACACTCTGATGTGTGGCTGAGCCTGCATCTGGAAGAGCCCCGTTCGCAGGAGGTCCTTGAGATGGCCGGGCAGAAGACCGCCGTGTACTCGTTTCAGGCGCCCCTGCTCATCGCGGCCGTTCTGGCCGGTGCCACCAGCACGCTGACTGCCGAGCTGGCCGACATCGCTGCACAGATCGGCGTGGTCTACCAGCTGCGCGATGACGTCCTCGGACTGTTCGGGGACGAACGGGTGACGGGAAAGTCCACGTTCAGCGACCTCCGCGAGGGCAAAGAGACACTGCTCATCGCCTTCGCACGCTCTGATCCGTCCTGGGCCGAGGTCCACGCCCTCTTCGGGGATAGGATGCTGAGCACCGCCGACGGTCATCGGCTGCGGAACGTCATCGAGGAATCAGGTGCACTCGTGTTCGTCGAATCCATCATCTCCGCACGCTGTGAGGACCTCTACCGACTCATCCGCGAAGCGAGCCTGCCCACCGCCTTGAGCACTCAGCTCATCGAGCTGACCTCCGACTGCAACCGCCGCACCGCATGACCTCGATGCCCATGCGCAAGGCTGTCAGGGACGATGAAAAGACCGGACCGGGCATCGACTATGACCGAAACATGTGGAGGATCCGGTCATTCGAAGCAGCTCGGCAGGTGCTGCGTGCCCGCCAGCAGACCACACAGGCCGGTTTCACCGCCGAGAAGATCCCGCGGGGCTATTTTCGCCATCATCCGATCCTGATCTCCGATGGCGATGACCATGATGGGCAACGCAGGGAGGTGGCTCGGTTCTTCGCCCCTTCAGTGGTTTCGGCTAAGTACGGAGATTTCATCAGCGACCGTGCTCAGGCGGTCGTCGACGGTGCCGTCGCGGAGGGCACATGCCGCGTTGACGACCTCGCTCTGGCCTACTCGGTCGAGGTCACCGCCACGGTGGTGGGCCTGACCGAGTCATCCGTCGCAGGAATGTCCAAACGTCTCGTCGGGTTCTTCAAACAGCCCCCGGTCGACCTCTCCGCTCCGTCGATGGGACGCACACCTCGGCAATGGATGCAGGCGGCCATCAACGGACTCGTCCCGATTGCGCGGTTCTACTCCGCCGATGTGCGCCCCGCGATCCGACCCCGTCGTGCGCAGCGGCGCGACGATGTCCTCTCGCATCTCCTTGATACCGGATACGGAACTGCCGACATCCTCGTCGAATGCATGACCTATGGCACTGCGGGCATGGTCACCACTCGCGAATTCATCTCCATGGCGTGTTGGCACCTGCTGTCCAACCACGAGTTGGGCCGCGCGTATCGTGAGGCGGCACGACCGGACAGGCTGGCGCTGTTGGAGGAGATCATCCGTCTCGACCCGGTGGTCGGCCACCTCTACCGGCGAGCACAGACCGATATCGACATCACCGACGACGGGCGCGTACACACCATCTCCCAAGGCGATCTCATCGACGTGTGCGTGCAGCAGACCAACGCCGATCCACAGGTGATGGGGGCGAACCCGGATGCGGTATGCCCAGGACGGAAGCTGAAGCAGGGAACGCCCGCAGCGGGACTGAGCTTCAGCGACGGAGCACACAAATGCCCCGGCCAATCATTGGCACTCTTCGAGACCGATGCCCTCCTGCATCCGCTGCTGGCCCGTCGGCCCCGCATTCTCCGTGAGCCCTCGATCAGCTGGGACAACCTCATCGAGGGCTATCGTCTGCGCGGTTTGGACCTGAGCCTGATGGACAGGTCGCGCCCAGCAGCCACGAGAGAGCCGATATGAGTTCACTCGAATACCTGGCGCTGATGGGCGCCTGCCTGCTGATCACACTTCCGCTGGAGCTGGTCTTCTCCGCCAGGGTGTATCGACGCTGGAAGGTCCTGGTCGGAGCTCTTATTCCGATCGTCCTCGTCTTCTCCCTCTGGGACATTGTCGCCATTGCCCGCGATCACTGGAACTACAACCCGAAGTACGTCACCGGAATCCACCTCGGCAACCTTCCGCTGGAAGAGATCGTCTTCTTCATCGTCATTCCCATCTGTGCCCTGCTCAGCTACGAAGCGGTGGGCACCGTCCTCGAATTCTTCGCAAAGAAGGCCAAGAGCAGGAAGGGAGGCCACAATGGTGCCTGAATACACGCTGATGACGATCATCGGAATGCTGGTCGTCATCGGGCTTGAGGCCTTCGTCTTTCGCAGCGGAATCTTCCGCCGCGCGAAGTACTGGATCGCGCTTGCCATCTGTCTGGGATTCCAATGCCTCGTCGACGGCTGGCTGACCAAACTGAGCGATCCCATCGTCATCTACGCCCCGTCCCACTTCCTGAATGTGCGCTTCCCCTGGGACATCCCGATCGAAGACTTCGGATTCGGGTTCGCCATGATCACCTCCGTGCTCATGGTGTGGCAATGGCAGCTCAATCGTTTGCAGAAGGGCACCGAATGACATTTGGACCACGGCCGAGGGACCGATGGGCTGAGAACATCCCGGCACCGCAGGGACGCACTCGCCCACTCAGGCCCAAACAGGTCACCGTCATCGGCGGCGGCATCGCAGGACTGGCCGCGGCCACGATCCTGACCGAACACGGCGTCAAGGTCACGGTGATCGAGAAGAACGACCACCTCGGCGGGCGTGTGAGTGCATGGCCGGTCGCGGCCGATCGGACCATGAGCCGAGGATTCCACGCCTTCTTCCGGCAGTACTACAACCTGCGCGATCTGCTCAGTCGGGCAGACCCTGAGCTTCACCGTCTGCGTCCCGTCGACGACTATCCCCTCACCCACCGCCGAGGCACCACGGACACCTTCGCCTCGATCCCCCGGACTCCCCCGTTCAATCTCCTCGGATTCGTCTGGCAGAGTCCCACGTTTCCCCTCCGCAAGCTCCTCGACGTCGACATCTCGGCTGCGGTGGAACTCATCGACGTCGAGTTTCCCGCCACCTACCGACGCTACGACGGCGAATCCGCGGCCGACTTCCTCAACCGGCTGCGCTTCCCCGACGAAGCCCGACATCTGGCGTTGGAAGTCTTCGCACGCTCGTTCTTCGCCGATCCGCACGATTTCTCCGCCGGTGAGCTCATCGCCATGTTCCACACCTACTTCACCGGATCGGCGGAAGGGCTGCTCTTCGACGTCCCCAACGATGACTACGACACCGCTCTCTGGACACCGCTGGCCGACTATCTCACCGAACTCGGTGTGACGATCCACACCGGTGAGAGGGTGGCTTCACTGGAATCCACCTCGGCGGGTTGGACGGTGTCGACCGGCGGCGGCGAGATCCACGGCGATGCCGTGGTCCTCGCCGCCGACCCTGCGCGAGCTCGTGATCTGCTGAGGGGCAGCCGCGACTCGATCGTGCGCACCGATCCAGTCGCGCACGGGTGGCTTGAGAACGTCGACTCGCTGACGAACGCACCTGCCTTCGCTGTGCTGCGTCTCTGGCTCGGTGGGCCCGTGGCCGACCACCGCTCACCGTTCCTGGGCACCAGCGGATATGACCTTCTCGACAATGTCTCGGTGCTCGAACGTTTCGAGGACGGGGCCAGGCAGTGGGCGCAATCCCACAACGGCTCGGTCCTGGAACTCCACGCCTACGCGCTCGACATCGACGCTGACCCGTCTGAGCAGGAGAAGGCTGACATCGTGGCCCGCCTGCTCTCTGACTTACATCAGGTCTACCCCGAAACCGCTCATCTGCCCATCGTGGACCAAGAGCTGCTCATCGAAGCAGACTGCGCGTTGACGGATACCCGTCCCTGGGATGAGCGACCCGAAGCTGCCACCCCGATTCCGGGATTGGTCATCGCCGGTGATTATGTGCGCTGCGACTTGCCTGTGGCACTCATGGAACGTGCCGCAACGACCGGTTACATGGCGGCCAATCATCTGCTCGCCTCGTGGAGGGTCGAGGGGACCGCGCTGTGGTCGCCACCGCGCCGCGGCCTGCTGAGACGCGGGGTGGTGGGGCGGGTGCGACACAGCGAGAAGGGCCTTACGAGGAGACACCGATGACCGACGACTTTTCACCAACATCATTGCAAATCACAGGGAGAATCTCATGACCGCCGATTGGAAACGCTTCATCATTCCGTCCGCTGTGTGTGCCGGAGCGGCCACGCTCGGGGCACTCGGGACGAAAGTCGATTCCGCCTGGTATACGAATCTGAAGAAGCCTGCCTGGCAACCACCGGGCAAGGTGTTCGGCCCCGCATGGACAACCCTGTACTCATTGACAGCATTCGCATCGGGGCGAGCGCTGAACCGCTTGTCAGACAGTCGGGACCGGCGAGCATATCTGGGTGAGTTGGGCGTCAACATGGCAGTCAATGTGGCATGGAGCTGGCTGTTCTTCTCCGCCCGTCGCCCGGACGCCTCTCTCCTTGCGTCAGCCGTGTTGGAAGCCTCGACTCTGAGACTGCTGAAGAGGGCCGCCACGGTCGATCGGGTGTCGGCTGCCGCGCTCGCGCCGTACGCGGCGTGGGTGGGATTCGCAACCGCCCTCAACGCGGAGATCCTCCGTCTCAATCCCGACGAAACGAGCCGGTGCCAGCCCCTCACTCGAACGAAGAGCGTCTGATGGCCGCTGCCGACGAGTGCCTCACCCTGGTGTGGTTTCGTGACGATCTGCGTGTCAGCGACCATTCGGCGCTTACAGCGGCGCGTGCCGATGGACGGGTCATCGCGGTGTGGGTCCGTGAGGTCCGCGATGTTGAGGGGCTGGGGCCCAGACCGTTAGGCGGGGCAAGCCGGTGGTGGGCGCACGAATCGCTGGCAGTTCTCCACCAGGAGCTCGCTGATCTGGGCATTCCACTGCTCTTCGCCGCAGGAGAGGCGGCAGCGATCATTCCGCAGCTGGCCAGCAGCCTCGGCGTCGATGCGGTCCGGTGGTCGCGCCGCTATGCTCCGGCCTCGCGGACTCTCGACGGCCAGATCAAAACTGTGCTGGACGATCAGGGCTTCGCAGCCCATTCCCACAGCGGGTCTCTCCTCGTCGAACCCTGGACGGCCGCACCTCAGGGTGGTGACCATTACAAGGTCTTCACCCCGTTCTGGAAGGCCGTGTCAGGACGCGAGGTCGGTGACGTGCTGCCGACGCCGGAACCACAGTCACCACTGGACCCGGCTCTGGTGGAATCGGCACGCAAATGCACAGCCGTGACCGACCTCGACGGACTGGGACTCCTCGACGGTACGGAGACCGGTTCAGGGGACTTCGCTGCAGCCCAGGGGCCACGATGGTGGCAGAACACCATCGCCTGCCACTGGTCGCCGGGAGCCCGGGCTGCCGGCGAGCAGCTTGAAGATCTGGCGGCGGGCATCAACGGCTACAGCACCACCAGAGATGTGCCCTCGGATGCGAAGAGCACCTCTCGACTCTCGCCGAGGCTGCGATTCGGAGAACTGTCACCGCGGCAGCTCCTCCACGCCGCACGAACGACGACATCCGTCACTCCAGAAGATCGCGCAGCATGGAACCGTCAGCTCTACTGGCGCGAATTCTCCTGGCATCTGACCTATCACTACCCCAACATCGACTACACACCGATCAGAGACGAGTTCCGACACTTCCCCTACGAAGACGACGATGAGGCTCTGGCCCACTGGAGGTCGGGTACTACCGGCTATCCCCTCGTCGATGCAGGAATGGCACAGCTGTGGGAGACCGGGTGGATGCACAATCGGGTCCGCATGGTCACGGCGAGCTTTCTCACCAAGAACCTCCTCCAGCATTGGTGGTCAGGCGAGCAATGGTTCTGGGACACCCTCGTCGACGCCGATGAAGCCAACAACGCGGTCTCCTGGCAGTGGGTTGCCGGCAGCGGTGCCGACGCGGCTCCCTATTTCCGTGTTTTCAATCCCGAACGCCAACGCGAACGCTTCGACCCCGACGGTGCTTATATCGACGACTGGCTTCCTTATCCCCCAGACGCCTCGCCCACCCCCATCGTTGGTCTCGCGGATTCGCGGCAGGCAGCGCTGAGTGCCTACGATCGAATGAAGAACATGTCCGCAGGAGCCGTATCCTCACGGCCTGTGTCCGCAGACGATGACGAGGCGAGGACGGTTTAGAACATGAGGGTGCTTCTGGCAGGATGCGGTGATCTGGGAACCCGTTTGGGACTGAGGCTGGTGGGCAGCGGGCATGAGGTCGTCGGTGCGCGCCGCCACCCCGAGCAGCTTCCCGACTCATTCGAAAAACTTGCTGTGGACCTCAGCAACCCCGGTGACCTCACCATCGACGACGTTGATGCAGTGGTGATCACGCTGACTCCCGATGACTATTCCGATGCGAGTTACGAGCAGACGTATCGCCGCGGAGTCGAAGGCCTGATCAGCATCCTGGACTCTCAACCCCAAAGGGTGATCCTCGTGTCCTCGACTCGAGTCCTCGGCAGTGCGTCGCCTGGCGAGACCGCGAATGAGGACACTGTGCCCCGACCTGAGTCGGGCCCTGCCCGCACTCTCTGGAAGACAGAAGAACTCATTCGTGCCACGTTCCCCTCCGCTTCCATCGTTCGGGCGGCCGGGATCTATGGTCGCGAGGATTCTCGGCTCGTCGAGGGAGTCCGGTCTGGTCGAGCAGTGAACTATCGCCGGTGGACGAATCGCGTTCACTACCGCGATCTGATCCGAGGCCTGGAAGCTCTCCTGTTCGCCCCTGACCCGCCGCAGCTGTTGCACGCCGCGGACTCGTGCGCAGTCCAACTGGGCGAGGTCGTCGAATTTCTGGCCTCCGTGCTGGACGTCGCGCCGCCACCAGATCTGAGAGAAGAGCCCGAGGCAGGGCGACGGATCGAGAACACTCGGTTCCATGACTTCCTCGGATCGCTGGAGTTCCCCACATTCCGCGACGGGTACTCGCATTAACTGTGCGCTCCCAAGCCAGCGGGCCTAGACTGAGGTATGGCTGAATTCAACACAGGCGATACCGTGACGATCACCGGCGAACCCATGAATGGCAACACCGGCAAGATCGAGGTCTTCGACGAGGAACGGGGCAAGTACCTCGTTCGAGTCAACGACCTCGCACAGCACTACTACAGCGCAGACGAACTCGAGCCATTCGAGGGCTGAGACACCGCCGTTTCGAAGAGGCCATCGTCGATGGGCAGGGGTCCCGGACTTGAGTCCCCTCGAATGCGTTTGAGCACAAGTTCAGCGCTGATCAGACACATCGGCACTCCGACCCCGGGAGCCGTAGTCGCACCTGCGTAGTAGAGCCCCTCCACCTTTTCGGAGGCATTCTGCGCGCGGAACATCGCACTCTGCCGCAGCGTATGTGCGGGTCCGAGCATCCCCCCGAGCCACGAATTGAAGTTGCTGGAGAAGTCTGTCGGCCCCTGTGTCTGCCGAAATCTGATCCGATCTCTCAGGTCAGGAATCTCGGCCCACCGGGCAACCTGATCAATGGCTCGATCCGCTGCACGTTCAATGCGCGGATCTCCCTGCCCATCACGGCCACCAGCGCCCATTCCGGCATCAGCCGGCACGGGGATGAGGATGAACAGATTCTCGTGCTCGGGTGGTGCCACGCTGGGGTCGGTGTGGCTGGGTTTGCACACATAGGCCGATGCCGGGGAGGAGATCTTCGGTCGAGGGCCGAAGATATCGTCAAAGTTAGTCGACCAGTCGTTCGTGAAGAACAGTGAGTGGTGCGGAAGCTGTGGGACTTCACCCTCGATTCCGAGAAAGACGAGAATGGCGCCCGGCCCGCTCGTCACCCTCTCCCACCAGCTTTCAGGGAAGCTCCGATCGACAGACTCCAGGAGCTGAGTCTCCGTGTGGTGGAGATCAGCGGCTGAGACGACGGTGTCACAATGTTGATCGTGATTCCGGCCCTCCTGATCGGTCCAGACGATGCCAGTGACTTTTCGGCGTCCGCTGCCTTGTGGTGCGGCAGAGATGTGTTTGATGACCGCATTGGTGTGCACACGGACCCCTGATTCTTCGACGATACGGGTCAATGCGTCGACGATGGTTCTGAATCCTCCCATCGGGTATTGGACCCCGTCGCTGAGGTCCAAGGCACTCATCAGGTGGTAGATCGCCGGTGCCCTCCGCGGGTCCGTGCCGAGGAAGATCGCCGGATATTGGAGGATCTGCCTCAGCACGGGATGCCTCACCGAGGTGGAGGAGAAACGCTCAAGAGATGTAGTGAGCAGACGCACCAAAGTCGGGAGCGCGGTCATGATCTCTGGCCGAAGCATCGACATCGGTGAGGTGAAGGGATTGTAGAGAAAGTAGTCGATCGCCATATTCTTGGTGCGCTCGGCCGAAGCGAGATATCGGTTCAGAGAACGACTGCTGCCCCACTCGATCCGTTCGAAGACTTCGAGCACTCGTGCTTTGCCCTGCGGAATCGTGATCGTCTGCGCTGGTGAGGATGTCGAGGCGGGGCTGAATACGGTGTAGGCCGGGTCGAGTGTGCGCAGATCCAGTTCGGCGGCTGCAGATGTCCCGACGAGGTTGAAGAAGTGTTCGTAGACCTCCGGCATCAGGTACCAGGACGGCCCGGTGTCAAACCGATAACCGTCGTGTTCGATCGAGCCGATACGACCGCCGAGAGTCGAGTTCTGCTCGAAGAGGTCGACGGTGTGTCCCTCGCGCGCCAAGAGTGCGGCAGTGGCCAGTCCCGCTGCCCCGCCACCGATGACGCCGATGCGCTGCGTCATGTTCGCCCCTCCCTCGCTGTGGCAAGGATGGCCTGCGAGGCAAGCCGCGCTTTCACCGCATTGGGGATGCGCACGCGCTCCTGATACAGGCGATCGACGGGAGTGACGGCGATCCTGTCATTGAGGGCGGCGAAGAGCGCCGCGGCGCTTCTCACCGCCGTCCTGGCGTCCTTCGGCAGCAGGGAGAACGTGGCCTGAGCGTGAGCGAGCTGCTCTCGGATGATGATCACCCACGCGGTCTTATCAGAATCCGAGAGCCGACTCTCAGTGGTGAGATAGCTGCGATGCAGGCGCACACTGTCGTCGGCCAGATCGCGGAGGAAGTTGATGTTCTGAAACGCCGCCCCAAGCTGCCGCGCACCGAACTCCAGCGCCTCAACCTCGGCGGGGGTGCGGACCTGATCGTTGAGGAAGACATTGAGGCACATGAGGCCGACCACCTCGGCGGAACCGTAGACGTAATCGCGGTGTTCGTCCGCGAGGAGACCGCGGACGGGTGCGAGAGATTCACTCGCGGCGCCCAGATCGGCTCGCATCGAGGCGAAGAACGGCTCAATGAGATCAAATGTGATTCCAGTTGTCCTCGCCGTCTGCGCAAACGCGTGGATGACGAGGTTGTCACTGATGCCGAATCGCAGTGCGCTGCGGGTTGCGGCAGCGAAGTTGTCAAGCAGTTCACGCTGCTCACCTGCATCGAGTCCGGCCTCAGCGGCAAGACCATCGACGATCTCATCGGCGATCCTCACGAGGGCGTAGATGTTGCGGATGTGGTGCCGGTGGGTGGGGCCGAGGAGCCTTGTCGCCAGTCCGAAAGACGTCGAATAGTTCGAAATGACGGCCTCGGCCACCTGCTGGGCCGTGTGGCTGAACAGTTCGTGGGTCTTCGGTACCATGTTCGCTAGCTTAGCTAACGAATTTCCTCTCAGCGTCGATCGGGGTGAGTTTTTTTCGCCGCCCGGGCAATGTTCTTCGCCATGGCTGGAAAGATGAGTCGATGGAATGGTGAGACGAATGCCCAATAGACCCGACCGCGGACACCCTTGGGAATGAAGATCGCTCGCTGCCTGAAGTCGCAGCCGCGACCGGCAGCGGTGGTGGTGAATTCGAGCCAGGCGCTGCCCGAGACCCGCATCTCCGCTCGCAGGAGGAGTCGATGTTCAGACTCGAGTTCCTCGACCCGCCACCAGTCGACCGGATCGCCGACCCGAAGCCGATCGGGCAGCCGCCGCCCGCGATTGAGGCCGGCACCTCCCACAATCTTGTCCCAGACTCCGCGCACTCTCCATGCCAGCGGCCACGAGTACCATCCGTTTCGCCCGCCGATGCTTTCGATGACGGGCCAGATCTGCTCAGGAGTCAGATCTGGGAAGTGCAGTGTCCGGTCGTCTGTGAAGACGCGTTCTCCGGCCCATCCGGGGTCATTCGGCAGCGGCTTCGCAGCCTGGTCGAGCCCTCCAGCATCGGCGTCCCAATTGGTGTCGACGGCCCCTTCGGCTTCGCGCAGCAGAGCCAGACGCACGGACTGCTCAAAGTCGAGCAGACCGTCGGGAGGCGGGGGTATGACAGCGTCGACGTCGCGGTCCTTGGTCACAGCGTCTTCCTGCAGTGACTGGACGAGCGGCAAAGTCAGTGTGAACGGCAGCGGGGTGACGAGGCCGACCCAGATCCCGGACAGCGTCGGTGCAGGCAGAGGCAGCGTGAGGACGTGCCGGGGCCTGAGTCCGGCGATCGCAGCGAACCTCTTCATGATCTCGGCGTACTTGAGAACATCATGGGATCCGATGTCGAAGGCACGATTGACGTCACTGTCGATGTCGACGGCCTTGAGGAGGTAGTAGAGCACATCACGGACCGCCAGGGGTTCAACGTGATTGGTGACCCACCTCGGCGCCGGCATCAGTCTCAAGGTCAGGGCGAGGTGACGGACCATCTCGAAGGAGGCCGATCCTGAGCCGATGATGATACCCGCCTGGAACGCGACGGCGGGCACGGGCGAGTCGATGAGAATCCGGCCGACCTCTGCTCGCGAGCGCATGTGCATGGACAGGTCCGCCTTGTCGGGATGGAGTCCTCCGAGGTAGACGATGCGTCGAACACCGGCCGCTTCTGCAGCTTCGGCAACCCGCCTGGCAGTTGCAGCCTCCTTCTCTTCGAAGTCGCGTCCCGATCCCATCGAATGGACCAGGTGGTGGATGACATCAGCTCCGGCTGCCGCTTCGATGAGACCATCCCCATCGTCGAGGTCGACGCGATGGATGTCGACCTCATCGGCCCACGGCACCTGCTCAAGCTTCTGCGGCGATCTCACTGCGACGCGAACGCGGTGACCGGCCTGCAGAAGGCGAGGGACGAGGCGTCCCCCGATGTAGCCGGTGGCCCCGAGGACGAGGACCGTGCGGGGACTGGGTGAGGGGTCAATGGTTTCGAATTGAGATAGTGCCACGTTGTCACCATAAGCAGTAAACGTTAGCTTGGCTAGTGGTTGGCGAGAGTGACCTCACAAGCACGCGAGGTTTCGCTCAATCCCAACGACTACTATGGGTGAAGGCAGTCTGCGGCGGGCCACATGACTCGACGATGAAACCGAGCAGAGAGAGCAGCGAGGTGAGTGGTGACCGACATCGAGAAGTCAGCGGTCTATGATGTCGACTCCAGCGATCCGCAGCAGCACCTCGTCGACCGATCGGGCATGTCACCTGCAGCTGTTGCTCAAATCGGGGAACTCATGACTGCTTTCGGTGAGCTTCGCGAGGCCGAACAGGCTATGTCCGAATCGTCTCAGCAGTACATGAAGCTCAACGCCACAGATATGAGGGCCATCCACTACCTCATCATCTGTCAGCACCGTGACGCCGTAGGCACACCCGGAGGCATCGCCGAGCATCTGGGCATCTCGAACTCGGCGACGACGAAGCTACTCGCTCGACTGGAACACGCCGGGCACATCAAACGGGCCCCGCACCCTGATGATCGACGAGCTCAGAAGATCAGCATCACACCGAAAACCTATAATTCGGCAATCGAGACTGTCGGCCGCCAACAGTCTCGACGCTTCCACGCCGCAGCGCAGTTGACCTCAGCCGAACGCGACGTGGTGATCCGGTTCCTCCGTGAGACGAAGAAGGACATCACCGCCCCCGAAGCAGAGTGAGTTCTCAGTGCTTGCTGGGCTTGGCCAGACGCGAGGGCCACCACAGACGATCCCCGATCCACAGCGACAGAGCCGGCACCAGCAGCGTCCGCACGATGAGAGCATCGAGGAGGACACCCAGCGAGACGATGATCGCCAGCTGGAGGAGGAACTGGATGGGAATGACGAGGAGTGCTGCGAAAGTCGCAGCGAGTACGATTCCTGCGCTCGTGATCACCCCTCCCGTCACCGACAGTCCTCGGAGTGTGCCTTCCCTCGTTCTGTGGGTGATGGCCTCTTCCCGAACTCGGGTCATCAGGAAGATGTTGTAGTCGATTCCCAATGCCACGAGGAAGACGAAAGCATACAGCGGTACCGACGGATCTGATTGAGGTTGCCCGATCAGACGGAAGATGACGGCACTGACTCCCAGCGCCGTGCCGAAGCTCAGCACCGTCGTCGCCAGCAGCAGCACCGGCGCGATCAGGGATCGCAGCAGGAGGGCGAGCATGATGGTGATGACGATGAGAACGATGGGAATGATCACCGTTCTATCTCGTGACGATGTGTCGTTGGTATCGAGATCAACAGCTGTGCTGCCACCGACCAACGCCTGAGTCGAGGACAAGTTCTCACGCAGATCCTCGATGGTGCCTTCTGCCTCAAGTGAGTCCGCAGGAGCGGACAAGGTCAGCGAGAACATGATGTCCCCGTTAATCTCCGTCGCCTCTGCCGCTGGCGGGCCAGGCCGTGAGTCGGTGATCACCTGGCCATCGTCGTCAATCGGTGTCGTGCCCGACGCGGAATCTCGGGCGACCAGCGCGAGACCGTCGATACCGCCTGACGACGAAATCGCCTCAGCGACCTCTCGACGTTCGTCACTGGGTGCGAGCACGTACGCAGGGTTGCCCGAGCCGCCGGAGAAGTGACGGTCGATTACTGCCTGGCCGTCGCGTGCCTGACTTTCGCCGAGCACGAAGTCACTCTGCGGGACGCCGTCGGCATCGAGGAACGCCAAACCGCCGCAGCCGATGACGAGAACGAGGGTGACTCCGGCGACTAGACGACGGGGTCCTTTGGCGACGAACCGGCCCACTCCTGGCCAGAGCCCTGTGGCATTCGGACCGGTGAGCACCGGGTGCTCGGTCCCATATCGGGGCCCCCGCGGCCAGAACGCCACTCGCCCGAAGACTGCGAGCATGGCCGGCAGGAAGGTCAGTGTGGTGAGCATGGCACACGCGATTCCTACCGCCGCCACCGGGCCGAGTGCTGAGTTCGATCCGAGGTCGGAGAGCAGCAGACACAGGAGGCCCACGATGACAGTTCCGCCCGAGGCCAGGATCGGTTCGAACACGCCGCGCATCGCTTTCCACGCGGCAGGGAAAGGGGTGGGATTGTCCCGCAGCTCTTCTCGGCAACGGGCGATGTAGAGCAGGGAGTAGTCGGTAGCGGCACCGATGACCAGGATGAAGAGGATGCCTTGGACCTGCCCATTGAGCGTCACGATTCCCTCACGAGCCAATGCGACATTGATCAGCACCGCTGCGCACAGGGCCGTGAGAGAGCTGACGAGCACAAGAACCGGCAACAGGGGCGATCGGTAGACGATGACGAGAATGACGAACACGACAGCGAGGGCGACGAGGAGCAGGATTCCGTCGATTCCGCCGAAGGCCTCTTGCAGATCGGCGCTGAAACCTGCCGGTCCGCTGACCCAGACATCGAGGCCGGCCAGCTCTTGTGCAGCGTCGTCCTCCAACTGTGTGACCACATCGCCGATTTCGGCATCGGAGGGGATCGAGACGACAAGCTGCGCGGCCTCCTTGTCATCCGATGGGATGACCGGGGAGGACTCCGCACCAGGAATGACATCGGCTGCGCGTTCAGCGAAGTCGTCGAGTCCCTCCTTGTCGGTGTCGGTGAGACCGCCTGAACGTTCGGCGACGATGATCGCCGGGACTGCGTCTGATCCGGTGAACTTCGCAATCTCGTTCTGGACCTTGGTCGATTCTGCACTCGAGGGCAGGAATGACGATCGCTCGTCGGTGGAGACGTCGTCAATCGATCCGAAACTCATCCCACCGAATCCGAATACTGCCAGCCAGACGAGAATGAGGGCAGCGGGAATAAGGATGCGCACGGCCCGTCGAGGATGAGACGACGACTCCAACTTTTCTTTCATCTGGCTAGTATTTCACCTGGCGAACTAAAACACCAAGCGCTGGCACTCACTCAGGGCTCGCACCGTGAGGAACCTTCACCCCATCACCAGGGATTCGCCAGCTGCCACCGCTCGAACCAGTATCTGTCGCCCTGGTAATGCGACTTCGACGGCCTGCAGCCCTTGAGATCCGAATGCTCTCCCAGCCAGGCCCTGACCAGTTCGGGCACCTCCCCCATCCTTCCCCGCCAATCATCGAGTGGCAGCAGGAGCACCGCGCCATCGACCGCCGTGAGGCGGCACGAGTAGTTCGGCAGCCCCTCGGTGTTCTGGGAATGTGTATAGCTGATCTGCTCACAGCCCGTGGTGAGGTAGAAGCGGATGTACTCCCCCGAAACGTCCGAGCACAGCGACTTGAAGTCCTGGTACCGACTGAGCCATTCCGGTCGCTGATATTCGTTCATACGTTCTATTATGCTCTGTTTTGGGTCAATCGTGAAGCATGCCCAGCGCCGACCCTCAGAAGCCTGTCAGGCTGTGGATTCAGAGAAACTTCTCGAACCACCAATCCAAACGCACACACTCTCCGAACCAGTACTGCTTGCCCGGTGCAGATGATCTGCACCGGGATTCAGGAAAGGACAGAGACAATGTTGAGCCTCAAACGCACAGGTCTTCGGACCATCATCGGTGCCACGATCGCAGCGCTTACCGTGATGGTCGGAGTCTCCACCGCCCCCGGCGCAGCTTCGGCGGCTGAAGCACCTCAGACAGATTCTGCAGACACCTCCAGCTCACTGATCGAAGGACCCCTCGTCGACCTCGGAGATCTGATGAACCTCATCGGCTCAATCAACATCGGACAGTTCCAGTAACCGTCCTTCTGAAATTCCGACTGCACCACCATCTCGCGCTCGAAAGACATAATGACTGACGACTCCCCCCGCATCGAACTCACGTCCGCGCAAAAGGGCATCTGGTATGCCCAGAAGATCGAGCCCGACAACCCGACCTTCCAGATCGGGCTGTACGTCGAAATTCTCGGACCCCTGGACGTCGATGTCATGCGACGTGCCGTCGGCACCACCGTGGCCGAGGCCGATTCGCTCAACGTCGTCTTCGGCGAAGACGACCAGGGAGTCTTTCAAAAGCACGGCTCGCCTCGCAGGCACCTACACTTCCATGATCTGCGAGGCGGGTCGGTCGACGAATCGGTGGCAAGGGCCCGGGCCCTCATGGAGGCCGACCTCGCCACCGTTCACGACCTCGAGACAGGTGAACTGCTCAGGTCTGAGCTGTTCCACCTCGGTGACGACCACTGGATCTTCTACCAGCGAGCCCACCACCTCCTCGTCGACGGCTACTCCGCTGTGCTCATCCTGCGACGCGAGTCGCAGCTGTACGGCGAGCTGGCTGATCCTGCTGCACAGCCATCGGAATCACCTTTCGGCAGCTTGGAGGCCCTGGTGGCCGAGGAAGCGGACTACCGATCCTCGGAGCGTTTCCGCACCGATGCTGATTTCTGGTCACAGACCATCGCCGAGTCGGAGACCGCCACGGGCTTGGCGGGACGTCCGCCTGCCTCGGCGAAACAGCTGGTCACAGCCGACGCCGACATACCCACGGAACTGGCCAGACAATTGGCGAGCGCCCAATCGGCACCGACGCTCATCCTCGCAGCGGCTGCAACCTATCTGCACAGGATGACAGGTCGGAAGACCGTCTCCGTGGGGCTGCCTGTGACGGCCCGGCGCAGCGCCCTGGCCAAATCAGTGCCGTCGATGATGTCGAAGATTTTGCCGCTGCAGCTGACCGCTGCACCAGAGACCACCTTCCCTGAACTCCTTGAGAGCACGGGTTCCGCCCTGCGCTCGACACTCATCCACCAACGATTCCAGTATCAGGAGCTCGACACCGACACGAGCTACATCGGGCCTTCGGTCAACATCTTCCCTGCCGTCGAAGACATCAACTTCGGTCAGGCCTCAGCCTCCCTGCATCTCCTGTCCACGGGCCCCGTCGATGACCTGTCGATCATCGTCCACGGCCTGGGAGCGGACCAGAACTCGTCCGGGAGGGACTCACGAAATGCGATCGTTCGGCTTGAGGCCAATGCCGAGCTCTACTCCCAGGAGAGCCTGGCCGATCACCTGGGACGCTTCATCTCCGTCCTCGCCCAGCTGGATCCCGGTCACGCTCAGCCTCTGGCGGGGCTGTCTCTGCTCGACGACAGCGAAGCAGACGAGGTCATCGCCGGCGGACAGGGCCGCGTCCAGGACATTCCCCGCCACACCGTGGTCGACGAATTCGCCCGCCACGCACATCAGACACCCTTCGCCTCCGCCGTCGTCGCCGATGACGGTCATCTCAGCTTCTCCGAACTCGATCGCCGTTCGACACAATTGGCCTGCTATCTTCGCAAGCACGGCGCCGGCCCGGGCACACGCGTCGCCGCACGAATCGGACGGACCACGGCGATGCCGGTCGCTGTGCTCGGGATCCTCAAGGCGGGAGCCGCCTACGTCCCTCTCGATCCCGATCATCCGGCGGCCCGAATCGAAGCAATGGTCGCCGACGCGGCACCGGCCCTCGTACTCAACTCCTCACGCGTGCCCGGTCCTGCCGGAGAGACTACGGTCCTCACAGACCGACCTGTCATCGACCTGGATTCGGACGTGCTCGCCGCTGCGCTGTCGTCCAGGACGACGCAGACGACACCGTTGGCCACACCGGCACCCGATGACCTCGCCTATGTGATCTTCACATCCGGGTCGACCGGCCGGCCCAAGGGCATCGGCGTCGAACATCAGTCCTTGCTCAATCTCCTCCTCAGCCACCAGGAGACCATCTTCGCTCCGGCTGCGGAACGCCTCGGTCGCGGGTTGCGGGTGGCACACACCGCAGGGATCTCATTCGACGCCGCCTGGGACCCGCTGCTGTGGCTCTTCGCCGGACACGAGCTCCACCTCATCGACTCGCTCACTCGCCGCGACCCCGAGGCCCTGACTGCCTACTTCACCACCCATGGCATCGACTCCATCGAGACGACGCCCTCTTTCATCAAGGCTCTGCTGGCTCACAGCAGCTTCGGCGCGAACGGCCACCCCAGTGTCGTCGCATTGGGCGGAGAAGCAGTCGACAGCGGGCTCTGGAACCAGTTGGCCGCGCGTGAAGGAATGACCTCCTACAACCTGTACGGGCCGGCAGAGACCACCGTCGACAGTCTGACAGCGCCCATCGTTGCCGGCACGTCGCCGATCCTCGGCCAGTCCGTCACCAACACCCGGCACTACGTCCTCGATTCCCGGCTGACCCCTGTGCCCGAACAGGCCACCGGAGAGCTCTACATCGCAGGGCTCAACCTTGCGCGCGGCTATGTGGACCGTCCCGGCACCACATCTGAGCGCTTCGTTGCCGACCCGTTCGCCGACGACGGTTCGAGGATGTACCGCACCGGAGACATCGTCCGCCGGCCCCTGAACGGCGGTGTCGAGTTTCTGGGCCGCGCCGATGAGCAGATCAAACTGCGCGGCTACCGAGTCGAACTCTCCGAGGTGGAACTCGCCCTGCAGGCCGATCCCAGGATCAGTTCGGCCGTGGTCGAACTCAAGCAGAACCAGGCCGGTTACGCTCAGCTGCTCGGTTTCGTCACCTCGCCTTCGCAGCTCGATACCGCCGAGGTGCGCCGAAGCATGAAGGCCCGTGTCCCGGACTACATGGTCCCCTCGTTCATCATGCAGATCGAGGCCATTCCACTCACGGTCAATGGCAAACTCGACCGTCAGGCTCTCCCCGAACCGGAATCGACACGTTCCGAATCCGAGGCACCGAGAGACTCCCAGGAACGGATCGTGGCCGAGGCGTTCAGCGACGTGTTGGGCATTGACTCCGTCGGCATCGACGACGACTTCTTCGAACTCGGCGGACACTCGCTACTCGCCACCCAGCTGGTCGCCTCCCTGCGCACAAGCTTCGCCACCGCACCCGCCCTGCGCGAGGTCTTCCAGCACCCCACCGTCCGCGAGCTCAGCGCCTGCTTCGACCCGAAGGCCACCACCGACGATGCCGGTCATCAGCTCGTCGCCGCAGACCGACCCACCCCGATACCACTCTCATATGCCCAAGCTCGCCTGTGGTTCATCAACCAGTTCGATCCGAGTTCCGCGGCGTACAACATTCCCCTGACTCTGCGCATGCGCGGACGACTCGACGTCAGTGCGCTGCAAGCGGCCATCAACGACGTCATCGCACGGCATGAGAGCCTGCGCACCGTCTTCCCCTGGACGACCGGGCAGCCCGAGCAGGTCATTGCCAACCCGGCCAGCGCCCGCATCGCAATGTCCACCGTCGGTGTCAGTGAAGAGCTCGTCCACCACACCGTGGAAGCAGAGGCCACCCGAGGCTTCGACGTCTCCAGCGAACTACCGATCAGGGCCCTCCTCATCAGACTCGGCGAGGACGATCATGTGCTGCTGCTGACTCTGCACCACATCGCCGCTGATGGCTGGTCACTTGGCCCCCTGGCCCGAGACCTCTCCACCGCCTATCGCGATCGCGGGCAGGTTCGGGCCCCGGCATTTCCCCCTCTTCCCGTGCAGTACGCCGACTATGCCCTGTGGCAGCGAGATTCTCTCGGCACCGAGGACGACCCGAACAGTGCGCTCTCGCACCAACTGGCGTTTTGGAAGGACACGCTGGCCGACGCGCCCTCACAGCTGCGTCTTCCCGCCGATCGGACCAGAAGTGCTGCGAACTCAGGATCTGTCTCCCGTGCAATTCCCGTCGATATCAGTCCCACGGTCCATGCCGGGCTGCGCAGACTCTCCATCGAGCGCAACGCCAGCCTGTTCATGGTGCTGCAGGCGGCATTCGCCGTGCTGCTGGACAAGCTCGGTGCGGGCAGTGACATCCCCATCGGCACTCCCGTCGCAGGCAGAACCGAGACGAAGCTCGACGAACTCGTCGGGTTCTTCGTCAATACTCTCGTCCTGCGTACCGACACCTCGGGCAATCCCAGCGCCGCCGATGTCATCGACAGGGTCCGCGGAGCTAACCTCGCGGCCTACGCCAATCAGGACGCCCCGTTCGAACGTGTCGTCGACGAACTCGACCCACCACGCTCTGAGGGACTGCACCCCCTGTTCCAGGTGATGCTGACCCTGCAGAACACGGCTCCGGTCGATCTCGACATGGGCGACCTCAACGTCGAACCCGCATCTGGGCCACAGGTTTCGGAAGCGAAGTTCGACCTGCTCCTCGATCTGGCAGAACGTGCTGGTGAGACCGCCGGAATCACCGGCTCCCTCACGTTCGACTCAGCGCTCTTCGACGAATCCACCGCCCGGGACATCGCCGAACGCTTCGCGCACATGCTCGAGCAGTTCGTCACCAACCCGAACCTCCTCGTCTCGGACCTCGATGTGCTCAGTCCCACTGAACTCGACATCATCCGTGACGAGAGCCGCGGTGCCGATCGCCTCCGAGTGGACGCGACGATCATCGACACCCTCGACTCCACCATTGCCCGTGACCCCGAGCGGACCGCACTCGTGGCCGAGGGCACCGAACTGAGCTTTGCCGAATTCGGGGAACGCGTGCACCGCTACGGCCGCGCGCTCAGCCGGCGAGGCATCGGCCCCGGTCAGCGGGTCGCGATCGCTCTGCCACGATCCGCCGATGCCATCATCGTGCCGTTGGCGGTGCTGAGCATCGGAGCCATCGCCGTTCCCATCGACCTCAGCTACCCGCAGGAGCGGATCCGGCTGATCCTCGAGGTGAGCGACCCGGTCGCCGTCGTCACCGACTCCCCCGAGGTGCCGGTGCGAACGGGCACAGCCATGTCCACTGCAGATCTGAGAGCCGACCACCCCACCGATCGAGCTCACACCGAGGCCGAGGGCCGCCTCGGCGAGGCCTCAGGTGCGGACGTGATCGGTGCGATTCGGGGTGAGGACTATCGTCCGGGTCTCGATGACCGCGCCTATGAGATGTACACATCCGGATCCACCGGAACACCCAAGGGCGTCGCCGTGCCCCATCTCGGGCTGGCCAATCTCCTGGCCCACCACCGGGAGACGATCTTCGCCGAGGCGGGCCTGGGTGAAGAGCCGATCAGAGTCGCACACACCGCCGGCCTGGGCTTCGACGCCGCCTGGGACCCGGTGCTCTGGCTCGTGGCCGGAGCGAGCCTGCACATCGTCGACGAGGATGTGCGCCGAGACGCCGAGGCGCTCGTGGACTTCTGTCGCGAGCAGCAGATCGATGCGCTCGAGACCACACCTTCATTCGTGCGTCAGCTGATCGCTTCCGGGCTCCTCGACAACGGTGGGCAGCTCGACAATGGTGGGCAGCTCGACGAGCAGAACCACGAGGCCGCTGTGCTGACGATCGCTCTCGGCGGAGAGCCCGTGCCCGAGGACCTGTGGCGTGAACTGGCCGAGGACTCAGGTGCGCGAGCCTATAACTTCTACGGGCCCACCGAATTCACCGTCGACTCCGTCACGGCGAAGGTCGAAGGGGAGCACACCACGATCGGGCATCCGATCAGGAACGTTCAGGCTCTGGTTCTGGACCAGCATCTTCGCGAAGTCGCCCATGGCGTGGTGGGCGAGCTCTACCTCGCAGGAGACGGAATCGCCAGCGGATACGTCAACCGAGTGGCAGAGACCTCACTGCGGTTCGTCGCGAACCCGCTCGGAGACGGCGAGCGCATGTACCGGACGGGTGACCTGGTCCGTCGGACCGCGGACGGGCGCCTCGACTTCATCTCCCGTGACGACGACCAGATCAAACTGCGCGGGTACCGGATCGAGCTCGGAGACGTCGAGAATGCGCTGACCGCCTGCCAGGGCGTCGAACAGGCCGCGGCCATCGTCGACAACCAGCAGGACCCGCAATCGGCACGGCTCGTCGGCTACTATGTCGGCGACGTCGAGGAGTGCGCCATCCGCGACCACCTCGTCCGCCAGCTTCCGGCACCGATGGTCCCACGGGTGCTCCTTGCAGTCGACTCGATTCCGCTGACATCTCATGGCAAACTCGACCGCAGTCGCCTGCCGGTTCCGAACTTGTCGGGAGTCCCGTCCTCCCGCGCCGCTCAGACTCCGGACGAACGCACCATGTGTGAGCAGTTCTCCCTCGTCCTAGAGGCCGAGCACATCGGACTCGACGACGACTTCTTCGAGCTGGGCGGTCATTCACTGCTCGCCGTCTCCCTCATCGGTCACATCCGAGAGGCATTCGACGCCGACCTTCCGCTGCGAACGATCTTCGATGCTCCCACCCCTGCGGCCCTGCTGCGCCGAATCGATGCCTCATCCCGCAGTCTGCCGACCGGACTGGGTGAAGGACGGTCAGCACAGGTCGAAGAGGTGCCCACCGCTGACCCAGGTGCTGCTTCGGGGCTGCGCCTGTCCGAGTGGAAACGCTCACCCCAGGGCGCCCGCCCCCACACGATCCCCCTGTCCTTCGGGCAGGCGAGGATGCACTTCCTCAATCAGCTCGACACCAGGGCCTCCGACTACACCATCTCTCTCGCGGCTCGTTTCGAGGGAGACCTGGATCCGGAGATCCTCGGCCAGGCTCTCAACGAGATCATCACTCGACACGAGATCCTGCGCACCGTCTATCCGACCATCGACGGCACCCCTGTCCAGCACATCCTGCCCCCGGAAGCCGGACACGGCATCCTCGATCGCCGCACCACTTCGTCGCCGGCCGCGACCACGGAGGAGATGGCCCGGGAAGCCGCTCGAGGATTCGACCTCAGCACCGACCTGCCGCTGCGGGCGGTCCTCTTCGCCGAGGGAGGCCAGTGGGTCCTTCATCTCGTCATGCACCACATCGCCACCGACGGAGCGTCCCTGGATCCGCTGACTCAGGACCTGGCCACCGCCTATGCCGCACTGCGCGGCTCAGCCCAACCGATGCGACGAAAGCTCGACGTTCAGTACGCTGACTTCGCTCTATGGCAGCGGCATGTGCTTGAAACGCAGACTCTTGACGGTGACGATCGTCCGCTCCTGGAGCACAGAACCCGATTGTGGGGTGAGCGCTTGGCCGGAATTCCGTCCGAAACGCCGCTGCCTTCGGACCGTCCTCGTCCGCATACCGCCCGTCAAGCTGGCCGTCACCATCACTTCCGCCTCGACGACCGCACGACCCAACGACTGACTGCCATCGCCGCCGAGGCGGGAGCCAGCCTGTTCATGGCACTGCACGCAGTGCTCGCCGGGTTCCTCAGCAGAGTCGGGGGCGGTGAGGACGTCGTCATCGGCTCGCCCAGCGCCGGACGTTCGGACCCGGAGCTCGAGGACATGGTCGGGCTCTTCGTCAACACCGTCCCGATCCGCACCGATGTCTCCTCCCAACCGGATTTCCACACCCTGCTGGCGCGCACCCGAACCGCGGTGATCGATGCACTGGAACTCGACGACGTACCGTTCGAACGACTGGTCGAAGCCATCAATCCGCCCCGTGTGCTGGGCCGCCATCCTCTGTTCCAGACCATGCTCTCCCTGGAGAATTCGGCTTCACCCCTCCTCGACCTCCCGGGAGTCGACACCAGCATCGAACCGGAGGTCGAGACCGGAGATGCGAAGTTCGACCTCTCCTTCACCTTCCGCAGACACGCCTCGGGAAGGTCGACTCCCGAGCCCGGCCTCGACATCGTGCTCGACTACAACTCCTCGATGTTCGACGCCGCAACGATCAGTGACATGTGCGAGAATCTGTCCCGATTCGCCGCCGAACTCGCGCAGAAGCCCGAGCGGCCGATCACCGACATCTGCTTCCTCGAGACCGCAGAGGTGACTCACGCGATCGACCAACTTGCCGGTCCCGTCCCCTCTGGCTCCCTGCCGATGGTGCTCGATGTCTTCGCGACCACTGTGCGCCAGCTACCCGATTCCACCGCAGTGGAATCAGCCGAAACCTCGCTGACGTTCAGGGAACTCGACGAGGCCTCCGATCTGCTGGCCCGCGAACTCATCAGGTTCGGCGCCGGGCCCGGGTCGACGGTGTCCGTGCGGCTGAGCCGCGGCGTAGGCATCATCGTCGCCACCCTGGCCGTTCTCAAGTCCGGTGCTGCCTACAACCCGATCGACATCGACTACCCCGTGGGTCGTACGACTGCGATCATGGCCGATGCGACGCCGAGCATCGTCTTGGCTGAGACAGGCACCGCGGAGGAGCTGGCACCTGTCCTCGCCGAGGCCGGGATCGCCCCGCCCGTCGTCGAGGTCTCGGCCCTCGACGGCACACTCGACGATGCCCGCTCGACCTGGCCATGGCCGGGTTCGGTGGCTGCTGCACCGGACCAGTCGCCTCCAGCGGGGCAAGTCGATCCGGCGGCCTACGTGACCTTCACCTCCGGCTCGACCGGACGGCCGAAGGGCGTTGAAGTCGGCCACGATGCGCTGGCGAACCTGCTCGCTTCCCACCGCGCCACCTATCTGCCGACCCCGGCCACCGGTGCCGAGCAGATCACGGTGGCTCACACCACCGGTATCGGCTTCGACGCCGCATGGGATCCCCTGCTGTGGATGATGGTCGGGCACCGCGTCCACATCACCTCCACGCAGGTCCAGCGCGACCCACAGCAGTTGGCGCGCCTGCTCCGCGATCTGCGAATCGGGTTCTGGGAGACCACTCCCAGCTACCTGCGTCAGCTCAGAACGGAATCGGACTTCCTGGAACTGATAGACCAGGCAGCCAGGGCCCAGGTTCCGATGACTCTCGCCCTCGGCGGCGAGGCGATCGATGAGGATCTCTGGGAGTGGCTGCGCGAACGCCCGGGCATCAGCGCCTACAACCTCTACGGCCCCACCGAGACCACTGTCGATGCCTTTGCCGGGCCCGTCGCCTCCTCGGCGACTCCGGTTCTCGGCTCGGCACTGCACCACATGCGTGGCTATGTGCTCGACGAGCGACTCCACCATGTGCCGGCCGGGACGACCGGAGAGCTCTATCTCGCCGGGCACCAGTTGGCGCACGGATACCGAGGCCGCCCCGGACTGAGCGCCGAACGCTTCGTCAGTGATCCCTACGGCGAGCCAGGTGAACGCATGTACCGGACCGGGGACCTCGTCGTTCGTCATCACAACGGCGACCTCGGCTTCCTCGGTCGCAGCGACAACCAGATCCAGCTCCGCGGTTTCCGGGTCGAACTCGGTGAGGTCGAACGAGCCCTGCGCTCGGCCCCGAACGTCAAGGACGCACTCGTGAGATCGTTCGGTGCCGATGCCGCTACCATGTCGCTGGTCGGCTATGTCGTGGCGGCTGCGACCAACGCCACGGGAGCGAGAGAGGCGCGTGAAGACCTCGCCGATGAGGCTCGGCGACATGTGCGATCAATGGTGCCGAACTATATGGTCCCGTCGCGGATCGTTGTCATCGACGAGGTCCCACTGACTGCGCACGGAAAGATCGATGAGTCGGCCCTCCCCGACCCATCACAGGCAGAGGTCGGGTCGCGTTCGGCACCCCGCACGCCACATGAGGAGACCGTGGCCGCCATCTTCGCCGAGGTGCTCACGCTGCCCCGAGTCGGGATCGACGAGTCGTTCTTCGAACTCGGCGGCCACTCCTTCCTCGCCCGGCCGCTCATCGCAGCCGTCAACGAGGCCCTCGGTGCCGAACTCTCGGTCCAGTCCCTCTTCCGCTCGCCCACCGTCGAGCAGCTGGTGGCCGAAGCCGGCCAGGAGACTGCTGATTCGGTCGGCGACAGCCTGCAGCGACTGCTTCCGCTGCGCACGACGGGAACCAAGTCTCCTCTGTTCACGGTGCATCCGGCCTCGGGCATCAGTTGGGGCTTCGCGACGATGCTCCACGGTCTCGACTCACAGCGCCCACTGATCGGCCTGCAGATGCCGGGACTGGCACCGGAGGATCCAGGCACCATCACTGCTCACACGCTGACCGAGCTCGCTGACGACTACATCGCGCAGATGAGGTCGGTGCAGCCGGAGGGTCCGTATCATCTGCTGGGTTGGTCCTTCGGCGGAATTCTGGCGCATCGCCTGGCCACGCGACTGCAGGAGCTCGGTGAGGACGTTGCCTTCCTCGGGATCCTCGACGCCTTCCCCGACGGGCAGGAGACCAACGCCGACGTCAGCGAAGGGGCGCAACTGTGGGTCGACTACCTCGGTGCCAGACATCCGAGCCTTCAGCTTGGAGCAGAAGGGCTTGAGGACGAACGAGCTCTGGAGATCCTGCGCGAGATCGGCGACCCTCTGGGCAACGTCTCGGTCGATACCATCGCAAGGATGACAGACGGTTTCTTCACCATGGCGCGGCTGATCCGTGAAGCCCCGGTGGAGAGATTCGCCGGCGATGTCGTGCTCTTCACGGCCACCAAGGAAATTCCGCCCGGGACCCCCACCGCCGAATCGTGGCGACCCTATGTCACTGGTCACATTCACGTCACCGAAACCCCGGCACGACACGCAGACATGCTCACGTCGCCTGCCCTTCGAGAAATTCTTCCCGTGTTGGCAATCCACTTGGACACTGACGCCGAACCAGATATGTAAGCGTTACATCTCACCAGCTATCAACAAGAGATGAGGAAAAGTGCAAAACCCCTTTGATGACACCACCGCCACTTTCCGTGTACTCGTCAACGACCTCCAACAGCATTCCCTGTGGCCGACGTTCGCCGATGCGCCCGCTGGCTGGGTCATCGCCTTCGGCCCGGCCGACCGCGATGAATGCCTCGAATTCGTCGAGGCGAATTGGACGGACATCACTCCGCGCCGGCTCGCCGAGATCGCGTCATAGTGATTCGCATTGACCAACTGAGGAAGAACTACGGCAGCTTCAGAGCCTTGGACGGAATCGACCTGCAGGTCGACCAGGGTCAGATCTTCGGGCTGCTGGGTCCCAATGGGGCAGGCAAGACCACCACGGTCAAGGTTCTGTCCACGCTGATCCGTCCCGACTCAGGAGACGCGATCGTCGCTGGGAACTCGGTGACCGCCGATCCCACCGCCGTGCGTGCCAGCATCGGACTGTCCGGACAGTACGCGGCGGTCGATGAGAAGCTCACCGGCTACGAGAACCTCGTCATGGTCGGCCGTCTCTACGGGATGAGCCGCACCGAGTCGCGAGTTCGAGCTCGCGAACTGCTCAGGGAGTTCGCCCTCGTCGATGTCAGGGACAAACGCGCAGGCGCCTATTCGGGTGGCATGCGGCGTCGTCTGGATCTCGCCTCGGCTCTGGTCTTCCGGCCCCCGGTGGTCATCCTCGACGAGCCCACCACCGGCCTCGACCCACGCGGCAGGCTGGACACCTGGGACGTCATCTCAACTCTTGTCGGTCAGGGAACCACCGTGCTGCTCACGACCCAATATCTGGAAGAGGCCGACCAGCTGGCGGATCGCATCGCCGTCATCGACTCCGGTCGGGTCATCGCAGAGGGGACCTCGAACGAACTCAAGGTCAGCCTCGGCGCCGAACGCATTGCGCTGACGCTCAACAGTCCTGATTCCCTCGACGAGACTCTGCGCGTCTTCGAACGTATCCTCGGGGGCTCGGTCAGGCCGCAGATGGACTCGACAGGGCAGCGACTCACGGTCCCGGCACCGCAGGGACAGAAGACACTGTTGGAAGTGCTCGGCGCCCTGGACCGGAGCGGAGTCATCGTCACCGAGGCGGCTCTGTGCCGACCAACGCTCGACGACGTCTTCCTGGAGCTGACGGGAAGCCCGGCCTCTGCGAAACCATCGCCTCAGCTGCCCTCGGAAGTCGAGGTGGGAGCTTGAGTACCATCACCTCGGCGGCGCGCGATAGCTCCGTCATCGCCTGGCGCAATCTCCTCAACGTGGGCCGCACCCCCGGAGCCCTGGTCACCGGCGTCGTGCAGCCGGTGATCTTCGTGTTCCTGCTCGCATTCGTCTTCGGCGGCAGTCTGGGTGGTGCACCGTACCGGGAGTTCCTCATCGGTGGGATCCTGGCTCAGACGCTGACATTCAATTCCTCCTTCACCGCGGTCTACCTCGCCAAGGACCTTCAACTCGGACTCATCGACCGGTTCCGCTCACTGCCGATGTCACGCGTCGGCGTGATTCTGGGGAGGACGACGTCCGACCTGGCCACCGGCTCGATCTCAATCGTCGTGACAATGGTGTGCGGACTCATCATCGGTTGGCGCATCACCGAAGGCTTCGGGTCGGCACTTCTGGCCATCCTTCTGCTGCTGCTCTTCGGCTTCGCCATGTCATGGATCGGCGCGGTCATCGCACTGACGGCCAGAAGCGTCGAGGTGGCTCAGAGTCTCGGCCTGATCTGGCTCTTCCCCGTCACGTTCCTCTCCGGTGCCTTCGTCTCGGTCGATTCGCTGCCCGGACCGCTGCAGGCGATCGCCTCGTGGAATCCTGTCACTGCAGTGGCAACCAGCGTCCGAGACCTGTTCGGCAATGTCTCTCCCGCTGGGTACACCTCAGGGACGGGGTGGGCGGCAGACAACCCGATTCTGTACGCGGTGATCAGCTGCGTGGCAGTGATTGCCATCTTCTCCACCCTTGCCGTATCCCAGTACTGGAGAATCAGCAGGAGGTGACCCGGGGCACCATCGAATACCTGCTCTGCGATGTCAGCTCAGTGGAACGGATCCGTGACGAACACCGATGGCTGGGCTCGATTCTCTCACCTGCCGAAATCGCGCATGCAAACCGTCTTCGACAGGCCACGGATAGAGCTGCCTACCGTTGCGGACATCTTCTGTTCCGGCTCATGGCAGCTCGCCGGCTGGGCCTCGATCCGAAAGCCGCTGGGGATCTGAGACTCACTCGCACATGCCGCAGCTGCGGCGGTCCCCACGGGAAACCGCAGATCGCAGGTGCGGAACTCAGCCTGTCGAAGACCGGTGGCATGGTGGCGGTGGCCTCGGGGCCCTCGTCGTCTCCCGTCGGCATCGACATCGAACGCATTCCGGACGAAGTCTTCCCGGGCTTCGACGACTACGTGCTGGCGCCGACCGAGTCGGTCCCCCACGGTGGGGATGCGGTGCGGAGCCGTCTCGAGCTCTGGGTTGCCAAAGAAGCGGCACTGAAGACGACCGGGCACGGCCTGAGTATAAGACCCGGTGAACTCGAGGTGGTCCGAACCGGGGACCAGGCATCGCCAGTTACCGGCGGCGGAGTCTGGGTGTCCTCGATCGAAGCTCCCGAACACCCGGAACTCAACGGGCTGAGCCTGGCATCTCTGTCCCGCTTCCCCTACTATGCAGCAGCACTCAGCTGCGCCGACCGGCTGCCTGTCACCTCGCTGAGGCTGTCAGAGCTCCTCACTGTGGAGCACCGCTGAGCATACTGGCGACCAGGCCGAGCACCGCGAGGAAGGCCAAGACTATGAGGAACACACGTTTACGCATACTCCCGATTCTACTGTGGGGCGCCTGGGCAGAATCCAGGCTTGGGCTCACCGGTCGGCTGGCAGGCAGCCCAGCAACGGTAGATTCGGCACCCGAAAGGGTCGGACTGGCTACGATGTCTGCCGACGGGCACCGGTCCCACGAATGAGCGCCGCGGCCAAGACAGCACAGAGCAGATACACCACTGCGACGGCAATCCACCCGGCAGTGAACCCGCCGGCCGAGCCGAGGAGCAGTCCCATGCCCAGCGGCCCGACGGCGAACCCGGCGAACATGCCCGCCGTGACCATTCCGCTTGCCGAGGCCATCGACGCCGAAGGGATCGACCGCATGAGTGCGCTCATGAGCACCACGGAGACCCCGAGCGCCGAGATTCCGTGCAGCGCGACTGCAACCCAGAGCAGCCAGGCCTGGGCGGAGACCCCTGCAACGAGGAACAGAGTCGCTCCGCCCAGAGCGATGAGTGCGAGGATGAGCAGCAGCCGCAGTCCCGATGCACCGCGAGCCATGGCCCGCGCCCAGCTGACTCGGGCGATCACTCCGATGACCCCGGCCATGGCTGCGGTGACACCGCCGAGCACGAGCGAGAATCCCAGTTCGCGTACCGCGAAGAGCGGCATGTAGACGTTCGTGGCCTGGACACCGATGCCGTTGAGCAGGCCGAATGCCGCCAGCGCCCACACCATGCCCGGATACCGCGGGGCGTACGGGGAATGGGCGGGTCGCGACGATTCCGACGGCAGCGTGCCATTGCCGGCAGCCACCTCGGCGGTATCGGTGTGCGGCGCGGCGGCCGACGGCAGCAGCGGGGTCGAGCGCAGAGATCTCCAGGCCACCACCAGGAGGACGAGCGGGATGACGGTGATGGTCAGGGCCGCGCCCCTCCAGCCCATGGCCAGAGCGAGCGCGGGGAAGGCGAGGCTCGAGACCAACTGGCTGACCTGCACTCCGGACTGCTTGATGCCGACCCAGCCGATCCGGCGGGCTTCGGGGACACGTTCGAGCAGGATCCGGTTCGTTACGCCGTTCGGGAAGGACTGGGCGACTCCGGAGAGCCCTGCCGCGACGAGCAGCAGCCCGAAGCCCGCTGGCAGCGCCGCCAGCACGAAGCTCGCCGCTGCAAGCAGGAAGACCGCCGCCATCAGCAGCAGATCGGACCGGCGATCAGCGACACGGCCCAGGATCGCATTCCCGATCGCCGCACACCCGAAGCAGACGGTGGCCAACAGCCCGAAGTGCGCCTCAGAGATGACGAGTTCGGAGATGATCTGATCGCTCGTCGCGCTCAGCCCGTAGAGCAGCAGCGGCCCGGCTCCGACAGCACCGGTGAGGACGGTCAGCAGACCGAGGTTCGGCCCCCGCTGCTCGTTCGTGCTCACCCGTCACTCTCCTCGTATTCCACTCCAATATGTTAGGCCCAGGCACGTTTGAAGTGGGATGAGTCCGTCTGGTGGCCACGTGGAGTGCGGGTGGAAGGCTCAGCCGAGATGGGTCACCCGGGATGGGTCAGCGGGATGCATCAGCGGGAGAGCACTGATTCCACTTCGGCGGCGTCCGGGGTGCTGATCCTCAGCTCGTCGAATCCCCTGCCGAGTTCGGTGTTATGGAAGCGAATGTGGAGCACAGGCTCGTCATGTTTCAGCGACACGAGACGTCGGGTGCCGTCCGGGTGCCGAAAAGTGCCCAGCGTGCGGATGCCGGGCATCGCCAGCCCGGATCGGAACCCAAGGAACTCGTGCGTCCGTTCGCCCACGTGGGTCGAATGGATCGCGCTGAGAGGAACGGAATGAAATCGTCGCCCGGCCATCAGCCGTTCCCAGCCGGGAAAGATGATCGTCAGTTGCCTGTTGTTGATGGTGATTGCAGTCATGCTGAATCCTTCGGTCAAGGAGGCTGAACTAGCCCTTGCTTCACCGTATGTGCGACCGAACTTCGACCGCTTCCCCCTGAGGATCGACTTCCCGATCCGCCGTGCGGCGGAGTCCGTCTTCGACTCCTCACACGGCTCTCGTCTTCAGGCGATGCGCTCCGGGTAGGAGTACGCATTGAAGCGCCCCCTGCGGTTGAAGCCGATGACAGTCACGCCCAGGCTCTTGCCGTGGTCGACGGCAAGTGCCGAGGGTGCGCTGACGGCCGACATCATCGGAATGCCCGCCATCGCGGACTTCTGCACGAGTTCGAAGGAGGCCCGGGCGGAGACCTGGAGGACGGTGCGGTTGAGAGGCAGACCGGTTCCATGGTGCGACATGGCCCAGCCGATGACCTTGTCGACGGCGTTGTGGCGGCCGACGTCTTCGCGTCCGACGAGGAGTTCTGGCTCAGCGGCGGGGTCTTCGCCGACAGCGAAGAGCGCTGCGGCGTGGACTCCCCCGGTCTTGTCGAAGACCTCCTGCTGGCTGCGCAGGCGATCGGGCAGCTCACCGATCCTGGCCGCTGAGAGCAGGGGCGAGAACCGGAACTCTTCGTCCAGGTCGACGGGGAAGGAGGCCGGGATCAGCGGGTAGGCGGAGGTCTTCGTGACCGCGTCGATCGCTGCGGTGCCGCAGATTCCACACGAGGACGAGGTGTAGACGGATCGGGCGGGGGCCGCCTCGGCGCTCCAGGTTCCGGGTCGCAGTCGCACGGCCGCGACGTTGTAGTTGCGGGATCCGTCGGGGGCGAGCCCGGCGGAGAAGTCGATTTCCTCGATCTCGTCCATCGAGGTGATGATCGACTCTGACAGCAGGTAGCCGGCGATGAGCTCGACGTCATTGCCGGGTGTGCGCATCGTGACGGAGAACTGCTCGCCGTCGAGTCGGATCTCCAGCGGCTCTTCCCCGGCCAGGGAATCGGGGCCGGCAGAGATCTCTCCGGTGGCATCGAATTTGTAGACCCTGGCCCGGACTGCCCTGCGTTGCTTCATCCCGATCAGTCCCGTGGCCCGTGGTCGGTGGTGTCCTCGACCGAGGTCTGGATGTGTTCGAGGAGTTCGTCGATGACGATGATGCCGTCCTTGACCCCGCCCTTGGAGCCGGGGAAGTTGATGACGAAGCTGCGACCACGCACACCGGCGACTCCGCGGCTCATCACCGCCGAGGTGGTCGTCTCCAGTCCCTTGCGCCACATGGCGTAGATGAGTCCGGGTGACTGTCGTTCGAGGAGTTCGGCCGTGAATTCCGGGGTACGGTCGTCTGGGGCCAGCCCTGTGCCGCCGCTGGTGACGATGATGCGTGGGCGCTCGGCCTCGGGTGCGTCGATGAGGAGGGCGCGCAGCGCTTGACCGACGGGTTCGCCGTCGCGGACGACGATGGCATCGGGGGTCTCGTATCCGCGCGTGCGCAGCCAGTCGACGAGGATCGGGCCGGTGGTGTCGGCCGCCTCTCCCCTGGCCGCCGAGGTGGAGGCGATGATGACGGCGGCAGTCCGTCCCGCGCCGAGGAGGTCGGCAGTCCCACCGACTGCTGAGTTCTGGCTATTCACGAATCAATCCTTCTTCCCAGCGCGCACACGAGCTCTGCTACCCATTGTTCCACGAAGAGCTAGGCACCGAACCAGAATCCGAGCGCCTCACTCAGCCCCTGCGTGTTCAGTCCATCCGAGCTGGATTGCCCGGCCCACGCCACGTAGCCGTCCGGACGGATGAGGACGGCAGTGGGAGCCGCCACCTCGCCGATGACCGGCAGATCCCACACACCGTAGTAGCGCGCATCGACACGATCGACTTGATCTGCCCACGCTGTGATGTCGATATCACTGGGATCGCCGAGGTTGACCAGCACTGGGCGGGCCCCGTGAAGAAGCGTGTAGGCCCGAAATGCCCCTGCCGGGCTGTGGAGGTCCAGGTCGGGCATGCGACGACCCACCAGCGGGTGCGCGTCGCCGCCGACGATATCGGCCCGACTTTCGTAGTGGATGGCGAGTCCGGAGAGGTCACCGGCAAGTGTTTTGCGGGGCCCGTCCATGTGGAGCCACCCATCGATGACATCATTGAGGGCCTTGACGCGGTCGTCCATTCGCATCAGGGCCGTCTGTGCCAGGTTGTGGTGGATAACCTGCTCACCCACGGCGTGACGTTCCCGGTGATAGGTATCGAGGAGGTTCTCTGGTGACGTCCCCTTGACCACCCGCGCCAGCTTCCATCCCAAGTTCACCGCGTCTTGGACGCCGGTGTTGAGGCCTTGGCCGCCGACCGGCGAGTGGACGTGCGCCGAGTCTCCGGCCAACAGCACTCGTCCGGACCGATAGGCTGCAGCCTGGCGAGCCATGTCGGTGAAGCGAGAGATCGAGCCGGGGCTGTGGGCACCGAAGTCCGTTCCCCACGCATCGATCAGCCCGGCACGCAGTTCGTCGAGGGTGGGTTCTGCGCTCTCCTGCGGTTCCTTCTCGGAGACGACGAGGCTTGCCCGACCGTTCGGGAGCTGGCTGAATGCCTGCGTGCCGAATTCGTGATGGTGGACGCCCCATTCGGGTTCCTCGGTCAGCTCGACGTCGGCGATGAGGCTGCTCATGGTCGGTTCCCAGCCCGGGAAATCGATTCCGGCAGTCTTTCGGATCAGGCTGCGTCCGCCATCGCAGCCGACGATGTAGTCAGTTCTCAGAGTCCGACCATCGGAGAGCCGGACGTCGACACCATCGCGATCGTGGTCAAACCCGGCGACTTCGACGCCGTAGTCGATTCGCACCCCGAGCTCTTCGACCCACTCGGCCAAGATTCGTTCGGTGATCTGCTGGCGCAGCCCCAAGCCGTAGGGGTGCCGGGATGGAAAATCGATGATGCCAAGTCGCGTGTTGCCAAATCCCAGCACCTGAGAAATTTGGCCCGCGTCCAGGAACCGATCGACGATGCCTCGCTGATCGAGCATCTCAAGGGTCCGCGACTGCAGTCCCAGCGCACGGGTTCCAACCAGATCCTGGTTTGCTCGTCTTTCGACAAGAGCGCTGTCCACCCCTGCCAGAGCCAGCTCTGCGGCCAGCATCAACCCGGTCGGCCCAGCACCGACGACGATCACTTCAGTCACTACAGCTCCACTCTTTCAACGCGACATACAAGTATCGTTCGCAAGTGGGGCCTTGCCGCAAGTCCCCACCTGCACTATAAGGTAAATAGAGGCAAGGAATGTTGGGTTCCTTGCCTTTCGTCGTCTGCCCCTGCCATCAGCCGCCTCGCCACGATGTAGATTGACTCTCAGGCAGCACCGCCGACACACTCGGCCAGAGATCAAAGGAGGCGCGATGGAGGATCTGTCGCTGAGCACGCTGGTCTGGCTGCGCATGGTGCGCTTCGTCCAGAACAGCAATCAGCTGTCCAATGACCATCTGCGGCAGTTCGATCTCACCCTCGCCCAATTCGAAGCTCTGGCCCATATCCGCAATTTTCAGCCGATCACGCAGACCGACCTGGCCCGCGGTCTCACCGTCACGGGAGGCGGCATCTCCAGAATGCTCTCCCGTCTCGAGGCCGAGGGGCTCATCTCGAGGCAGCAGGACTGGAAGACCAAGCACATTTCGCTGACCGACAAGGGCACCGAGCTCCTCGCGCAGGCCTATCCCTCACAGCTTGACCAGCAGGCATCACTCTTCGACGAGGTCCTCGATGAGGATGAGAAGACACAGCTGCATGCACTGATGAAGAAGCTCTACGAGCACAGCATCACCCGCCGCGAGGACGACGCTCAGTCCTAGGGAATATTTCTCCGGAATTATCAGTTGACATGGCAAATGACATTTCACTGAGGAGAGAAATTGAGCGATCCCACCGGCCAGACTGCACCCCCTGAGCAGACAGCGCCCACCGAGCAGGCCCAGCCCACGAACATGATGGATCACCTCGGATTCAGCTCCGGTCAGGGACTGCAGTTCGGGATGTACAGCCTCGGCGACCATCTGCCGGATCCAGCCGATGGGTCTCGGGTGAGCCCAGGTGAGCGCATCCGCGAATTCATCGGCTACGCCCAGGCGGCCGAGGATGCCGGCTTCGATTTCTTCAGCGTCGGTGAGAGCCATCAGGAGTACTTCGCCTCGCAGGCCCACGCCGTCATCCTCGGCGCGATCGCCCAGGCCACAAGCACGATTCGCATCGGCAGCACCTCGACGATCCTGAGCACCTCAGATCCGGTGCGCGTGTTCGAGAACTTCTCCACCATCGATCACATCTCAAACGGTCGCGCGGAACTCGTCGCCGGCCGCGCCTCCCGGATCGGCCTGTTCGAACTCCTCGGCTACGACCTGCGTGACTACGAAGAGCTGTTCGAGGAGAAGTTCGAGCTGCTGGGCCGGATCAATCGGGAACAGCGGGTGACCTGGAGCGGGAAGTTCCGCGCCCCGCTCAACAGCGCCGAGGTGCTCCCCCGTCCCGCACAGGACCCGCTGCCGATCTGGCGGGCCGTCGGCGGCGCCCCGACAAGTGCGATCAAGGCGGGCCTGGCCGGAGTGCCCATGGTCATGGCCCACCTGGGCGGGACCACCTCGTCGTTCAAGCCGACGGTCGATGCCTACCGGGAAGCGGCACGTCACCGGGGCTTCGATCCTGCCACCCTGCCGATCGCGAACGCTGGATTCCTCCATGTCGCCGAGACCTCGCAGGATGCGCTGCGCGGACTCTACCCGCACATCAATGAGGGGATGAAGCGCACGAATGGGCAGGGCATGCCCAAGCAGCTCTTCGCCCAGGCCGTTGATCCGCACAGCATCGTCAACCTCGGCAGCCCCCAGCAGATCGTGGAGAAGGTCCTGCACCAGCACGAGGTCTTCGGTCATCAGCGCTACCTCGGTCAGATCGACTTCGGCGGCATGCCCTACGAGAAGGTCATGAACCAGATCGAGATCCTCGGCTCTGAGGTCATTCCCGCCGTGAAGAAGTACACGGCCTCGTCGACTCCCCTAGCTGCCTCGACTGCCCAGGCCACCTCGGCGATGAATGCGGACACAGTCGAGGAGGTCGCCCGATGAAGCTCGTCGCTCTATCCGGCTCGAACGTCGGCACGAAGACGCGCACGGTCATGGAACACGTCACCCAGACGGTGATGGTCCAGGACCCAGACGTCGAGGTCACACTCATCGACCTCGCCGAGGTCGACATGGTCTTCAGCGACGGCCGCAACTTCACCGAATATACCGGCGATACGGGTCGCGTGACCCGTGCGCTCATGGATGCTGATGTGATCATCATCGGCACCCCGATCTTCCAGGCCTCGATTCCGGCGACCCTGAAGAACATCTTCGACCTGCTGCCGGTCAATGCCTTCCGCGACAAGGTCGTGGCTATGGTCGCGACCGCGGGTTCGGCCAAACACTATATGGTTCCCCAACAGCAGCTGCAACCGATCTTGAGCTACATGAAGGCGCAGGTCGTCCAACCTTATGTGTTCGTCGAGGAGAAGGACCTGCTGCGGGGCCAGATCGTCAACAACGATGTCATCGCAAGGCTCGACCGGCTGGTTGAGGACACTCTCGTGCTCACACAGACTTATGCCTCGATCCGTGAGGCCAAGGACGCAGCCTACGGGTTCTGAGTTCTCGCGATTGTCCCAGACGACAAGTGAGGCTGTTGCCAGGGTTCTGCCAAACGCAGCGAATACTCTGTAGTTGCAATTTCAATCAACTTTGGAGAGCGCTGTGTACGCCACGACTGGATTCCCACCCATTGCCCGTGACATCATCACCGTCCTGGCCCGGATCGCCCTCGGCATCATCTTCATCGCCCACGGCTGGCAGAAGTTCAATGAGTGGACCGTCTCGGGTACCTCGCAGTCCTTCGCACAGATGGGTGTGCCGCTGCCAGACATTGCGGCCCCATTCGCGACCTTCGTCGAGCTCATCGGCGGAGCGCTGCTCATCCTCGGCGCCCTGACTCCCATCGTCGGCATCCTGCTCGCCGCCAACCTCATCGGCGCGCTGGTCATCGTCCACCTCACCCCCGTGCCGTTCGTCGATCAGGGCGGCTGGGAACTCGTCGCCGCTCTGGCCGCAGGCGCTCTGCTGCTGGCCGCCACGGGGCCGGGCCGCTTCAGCGTCGACCGGTTCCTGTTCAAGGGGAAGAAGGCTGCGCTTCGAAGCGACGTCGATACTCCGACGGCGTGACCTTGAATGCTGCAGCGAAGTTCTGCCGCAGCGTGACCACACTGCCGAATCCGCAATTCACGGCGATCTGATCGATCGACAGACTCGAAGTCTCCAGTGCCCGCCTGGCCTCATCGAGGCGGCGCATCCGCACCCATGAAGCAGGTGTCGCCCCAGTCGATGCCCGAAAGGTGCGGATGAAGGTCCGCAGGCTCATATGTGCAACCTCGGCCAATCTCTCGACCGACAGGTCTTCGTCCAGGTGGTGCGCCGCCCAATTGAGCACCGCCGAGATCGAATCGTCTTCGGCACGTTCCGGCAGTGGTCGCTGGATGTACTGCGCCTGCCCACCGTCGCGATGCGGAGCAATGACCAGACTGCGCGCCACCTGGTTGGCCGCGGCAGCACCCAGCCGAGTCCGGACCATGTGCAGACAGGCATCCAGCGCCGAGGCGGTGCCGGCCGAGGTGATGACATCGCCGTGATCGATGTAGAGAACCGAATCATCGATCTCCAGATCCGGGTGTCGAGCTGTGAGCTGGTCGAATCCCTGCCAGTGCGTCACCGCCTTGCGGCCGGCGAGCAGACCCGCGTCCGCGATGGGGAATGTACCCAGGCACAGTCCGGCAATGGAAGCACCCCGGTCATGGCTGGCAACGAGCAGCTCTCGCAGGGGATGCCCAGCCGGGCGACCATCGTCGTACCAGGACGGGACAACGACCACCTCGGCGCCGGATGCCGCTTCCGGCCCCCTCACCCCGGTGATCTGGTACCCCTCCGCCGTCGTGATCGGCTCGGCATCGTCGGAGAACAGGATCGTCTCCCACGTGGCGAGGCCTTGGCGGGCAACTTCGTCGAAGACCATCTGCGGCACGGACAGGTGGAACATGGTGATGCCGGTGAAGGCGTAGATGGCGATGCGCACGGCAGGCTCCTCCCGATGACTGCTTACTGATTGGCTGGAATCAGTTTGGCGTAATTCCATCGTAGATGAGCATTTGTGCTACTGGCAGCCCTCGGTCGGCTTTTGCACACTGGAGATGTGCCGCAGATTCGCGCCACTTCTTCACTCATCACAACTTTGGAGCTTCGCTATGCCTACCGCGCGCCGTGCCCTTGTCCTCGTCGATGTGCAGCAGCAGTACTTCGACGGCCCGCTGGAGATCCAGTACCCGAGCCATGACCAGTCACTGCCGAAGATCACTGCGACCATCGACGCCGCGGTTGCCGCCGACATTCCCGTCGCCGTCATTCAGCACACCATGGGCACCGAGGCGCCCGTGTTCAATCCGAACGAGCCCGGTTTCGCACTCCACCCTGAGATCGCACAGCGCCAGACTGATTCCTGGAAGTCAGTGGTCAAGGAGTACGGCTCGGTCTATGCCGACACCGACCTGGAATCATGGCTGCGCGAGAAGAACGTCGACACCGTGACGCTGGTCGGGTACATGACGAACAACTGCATCCTCTCCTCAGCGGCGAGTGCCGAGGTGCTCGGCTTCACCACGGAAGTGCTCTCGGACGCGACCGGTGCCATCAACATCGCCAATGATGCCGGCTTCGCCGATGCCAAGACCGTGCATACAACCCTGATGGCCGTTCTGCATTCGAACTGGGCCGCCGTGGCGACCACTGATGCCTGGAGCAAAGCGCTCAGTGCTCAGGAGCCGCTGCCGAAGGGAGACCTGGGCAGCTCCGCCGTCACCGGTGCGCAGAAGGCAGGGCAGAACTGAGCTATGACTCCAGGCGGCTCAGCAGGTCCTTGACGCGTTCGCTGATGTCGTCGCGGACCAGACGCATGCGCTCGATTCCGTCAATGCCACGCTCAGAAGGTTCGTCGGTGTCCCAGGTCTCGAGCCTGGTTCCGTTGGGCACATGCACTTTCGCTTCTCGCCCCAAGGTGACGACGACATCGGCTGCTTCCAGATCGGCTGGAGTGACCAGCTTCGGACTTCCTTCGCTGATGTCGATGCCCACTTCGGCCAGAGAATCCACCGAAAGCTGATTGAGCGAGGTGCCGGGCTTGGTGCCGCCGGAGGCGACATCGACCGAGTCGCCGGCGATGTTCCTCATGAGGCCGGCGGCCATCTGTGATTTTCCGCCGTTCTTCACACAGACGAAGAGGACGTGGGGTGGTGTTTTCATCGTGTCTCCCGGTGGGTTCATCGTGCATCCTGGTGTGCGCCGCGTCCGTGTTCCAGCCCGGTGGGAATGCCCAGCGTGACCGGTTGCGGGGTCGAGCCGCAGCAGCCGGAGCCTTCAGCCGCAGGTTCAGCCTCGTCCACCGGCGCTGGTCCGCAGCACCCGCCATCATCGTCAGTCACAGAGGCGGCTGAGGGAACGTCGCACGAGGAACCGATGTCAGCCGAGCAGACTCCGGTCTCCGGAAGCACGAGCTCGACCTTATCGGCGGCCGCCTGGTCACCGGCGATGGCGGCAACGATCGAACGAACCTGCTCGTAGCCGGTAGCCATGAGGAATGTGGGCGCGCGCCCGTAGGACTTCATCCCGGCGATGTGGAAATCCTTCTCTGGGTGGGCCAGGAGGCGGGCACCGTGTGGTGCGACGGTTCCGCAGCTGTGGTGCTCCGGGTCGATCAGTGGACCCAGACCCGTAGGCGCCTCGACGATCGGGTCGAGGTCGAGTCGAATCTCGCGGAGGAAGCTGAGGTCTGGCCGGAAGCCGGTGGTCGGAACGACCAGGTCCGCGTCGAGCGAGACTGCGCCTGCCGAGGTGGTTGCGCTGATCGTGAGTGCGCTTGGGATATCCGTCGCCGAGGTGGTGCTGAGGCCGGAGTGCGCCTGCGCCGCGATGCTCAGTTCCGTAATGGTCGTCGAGGTGTGAACCTCGATGGCTCCGGCCTCAACGAGGTTGCGCAGTCGCGTGCCCAGTGCTCCGCGGGCCGGGAGTCCGTCCTGGTCGCCACCGCCGTAGACACTGGCGGGATCGGTTCCACGGATGACCCAGCTGATCCGGGTGCTGGGTTCGGTCTCGCGGAGCTCCCCCAGTGCCAGCAGAGTATTGGCTGCCGAGTGACCGGCTCCGACGACAAGCGTGTGACGACCCGCGAACTGTGCTCGGTCTCGGCCGAGGATGTCGGGCAACGGTGAGGTGACGAGCCCAGCTTCTCGGGCTTCTGGTTCCCCGATGACTGGCAGTCCTGCCTGGCCGAGAGGGTTCGGCGACTCCCAAGTGCCGGAAGTGTCAATGACGGCACGTGCGAGGTGGTCTTCAATCTCCCCCTGTGCGTTCTGGGTGCGAACGAGGAACGGAGTGTCACCGCGTCCTGGGGTGCGCGTGCGATCTTTGCCGACACGACTGACTGCGATGACTCGTGTCTGAGTGCGAATCGCGCGGCTCAGTTGTGGCGTCGCTGCCAATGGTGCAAGGTATTCGGCGACGAGCTCAGCCCCGGTCGGCAGGTAGTCGCCATTGGGCTCGACCCATCCTGTCGGATCGAGTAGGGCGCGGGCGGCCTGGTCGATGTTGTACTTCCATGGTGAGAAGAGACCGATGTGGCCCCATTGACTCACCGCCGCAGCAGGCGTCGAACCAGCTTCGACGATGAGCGGGTCCATATCGCGAGAGACGACGTGCGCTGCGGCGGCAAGACCGACCGGACCGGCACCGATGATGGCTACGGGGAGTTCGGACAGTGGCGTCGACTCAGTCATGATGCATCCTCCAGGCTGTTCAGCAGAGCCTCGATGCGAGCACGAATGTCGTCGCGGATGATGCGCACGGTCTCGATTCCCTGACCTGCCGGGTCGTCGAGTTCCCAGTCTTCGTAGCGTTTGCCGGGGAAGATGGGGCAGGCATCTCCGCAGCCCATGGTGATCACCACATCCGAGGTCTTCACCGTGTCCGGGGTGAGAATCTTCGGCTGCTGGGCGGTGATGTCAATACCGACCTCAGCCATCGCCTCGGCTGCGATCTGGTTGAGCTGATGCGCCGGCTCGCTGCCAGCGGAACGGACCTCTACTCGATCGGCCCCGAGCTCGCGGAGGAATCCGGCAGCCATCTGTGACCGGCCGGCGTTGTGCACGCAGACGAAGAGGACTGTGGGCTTCGGTTCGGCTGAGGTCATGAGTGCGACTCCTGTCGGTTCGGGGCCATCTGGCCTCCGGCGTATTCGGGGAAGAAGCGGCGTCGTGACCACAGGGCCACGTAGACGAGTGCAACGAGGATGGGGACCTCGATGAGGGGGCCGACGACCCCGGCCAGAGCCTGCCCGGAGGCGACTCCATAGGTGCCGATGGCCACGGCGATGGCGAGTTCGAAGTTGTTTCCGGCAGCGGTGAAGGCAAGCGTGGTCGTCTTCTCGTACCCGAGGTGCAGGGCACGTCCCACGATCATGCCGAAGGCGAAGACGACGATGAAGTAGATGAGCAGCGGTAACGCGATGCGGGCGACATTCAACGGATTCGAGGTGATCTCATCACCCTGGAGAGCGAAGAGCAGGACGATGGTGAACAGCAGGCCGTAGAGCGCGAAGGGCCCGATCCTGGGCAGGAACCGGTCTTCGTACCAGGTACGTCCCTTGGCCTTCTCACCGATGGTGCGGGTGAGGAAACCAGCCAGCAGCGGGATGCCGAGGAAGACGAGGACGCTGAGCGTGATCGCCCAGAAAGAGAATTCGCCGCTGGTCGTCGGCAGTCCCAGCAGATTCGGCAGCCACTGCAGGTAGAACCAGCCGAGGAGACCGAAGGCGAGGACCTGGAAGACCGAGTTGATCGCGACGAGGACTGCGGCGGCTTCGCGGTCCCCGCAGGCGAGGTCGTTCCAGATGAGGACCATGGCGATGCAGCGGGCGAGGCCGACGATGATCAGTCCCGTCCGATATTCGGGAAGGTCGGGTAGGAAGAGCCAGGCGAGGGCGAACATGAATGCCGGTGCGGCCAGCCAGTTGATGAGCAGGGAGGTGATCATCAGCTTCTTATCGGCGAGCACCCGGCCGGTCTCGTTGTAGCGGACCTTGGCCAGCACCGGATACATCATCACCAGCAGCCCCAGAGCAATCGGCAGCGACACGTCGGCCATCTTGATCGAGTCCAAAGCCGGCCCAAGTCCCGGCACGAGGCGGCCAAGCAGCAGGCCAAGCACCATCGCTGCGATGATCCACACCGGCAGGAAACGGTCGAGGGTCGACAGTCTGGCCTGAGCCGGTTCGTTGGCGGTGGCGGTGACGGGGGTGTTCATCGGACTCCTAAAACATCGATGGGTATCGATATGAATCCAACCACCACGTATCGACAACTGTCAATATGTGGGCATAATGGAGAGGTGACTGCTGAACAGACATTGCCCGCACCCGCCTCGACGGCCTGCTGCACTCCCCTGACCGCTGAGCCCTTGGGCTTGGACGAGGCTCAGGACTTCGCTCGGATCCTTAAGGCACTCGCCGACCCGACACGCCTGCGCCTGGTCTCACTCGTTGCCGCGCACGAGGACAATGAGGCGTGCGCGTGCGATCTCATCGATCCGGTCGGACTGGGCCAGCCCACGGTCTCACATCACCTCAAGATCCTCGTCGATGCTGGGGTCCTCCACCGGGAGAAGCGCGGCATCTGGTCGTATTACTCAATGGCAGAAGAGACTTTGGAGCGCATCGCGGCGTTCCTGTCTCCTGCGTAAATCCACCGTTTGGCGCCGCGCACACTGCGACCGCACCTCGAGAGGCTTCGCACCGCCGGGCAGGATCGGGGTACGCTCCGAAATGAGACCGCACCACTCCCCCGACGAAAGCAGTGAGGTCAATGACTGCGACTGGCAAGACTGTCCTGCAGGCAAGTCTGGATGTCTTCCGCACCCATGGAATGACGACGATCTTCGGCAATCCGGGATCGAACGAGCTGCCGTTTTTGGCAGGACTCGGCGATGACTTTCGCTTCGTCCTCGGCCTGCATGAACAGGTCGTCGTCGGCATGGCCGAAGGCTTTGCTCGTGCCACTGGTCGTCCTGTCCTGGTCAACCTGCATGCCGCTTCCGGGTCCGGCAACGGGATGGGAGCGCTGACCAATGCGCACTACGGCCACGTTCCCCTGGTGGTCCTCGCCGGGCAGCAGGTCCGTCGGACGGTGGGTCAGGAAACCATGCTGGCCAGTTCGGATGCTGCCACCCTGCCAACGCCGTTGGTGAAGTACTCCCATGAACCGCTGTCTGCCACGGATGTCCCCCGGACGCTGTCGCAGGCCGCCTTCGAAGCCACCACCCAGCCCAGTGGCCCCGTCTATGTCTCCGTTCCATTGGATGACTGGGACGAAGAGGCGCTCGACGACGATGACCTGCTGACGACTCGAACAGTGTCGACCGGACGTGGTCTCGACCCGCAGCTGCAGCAGGAGCTGCTCGCTTCCCTTGATGGGGCGAAGCGTCCCGCGCTCGTGGTCGGACCCCAGGTGGATGCCGCCGCTGTGTCTGATCCCGAGGTCTTAGAAGCAGTGCAGTCATTGGCGGAGAAGCTCGATGCCTCTGTCTATGTCGCCCCGTCACCGACCCGCTGCCCCTTCCCCACGACCCACCCGAATTTCGAGGGTGTCCTCGTTCCCGGGATCAAGTCGGTGCGTGACCGGTTGGCTGACCATGATGTCGTCCTCGTGTTGGGTGCTGCCGTGTTCAGGTATCACCGGTGGGAGCCTTCGAACTATCTGGCTCCCGGCACCGAGGTCATTCAGATCACCCAAGACCCGCGCGAGGCCACTCGGGCACCGTTCGGCAAGGCCGTCATCACCGATGTCGCCAGCAGCGCTGCGACTCTTGCCGATGGGGTCACCGATCGCGGTACCCGGCGCGGCGAGCGCGGTTCACGGATCATGAACCCAGCGGCCACCTCGGCGGAGGGAATGACCGGCGGCGAGATTCTCGCGGTGCTCAATGAGCACGTCAACGACTCGGTGTCCTACGTCAACGAGACCACCACATTGGACCTTGACTACCTCGAACAGGTCGCCATCGACCGGCCTGGAATGTACAGCTTCCCAGCCTCTGGCGGCCTGGGCTTCGGGCTGCCTGTCGCCGTGGGAATGTCGATCGGGGCACCAGAGAAGACGGTCGTGGCAACCGTCGGCGACGGCTCGGCCAACTACGGCATCACCGCGCTGTACACGGCGGCCCAACTGCAGACGCGGACCGTGTTCGTCATCGTCAATAACTCCGGCTACGGCGCCCTGGCCGGCTTTGCCCAGCGCATGGGCGTGCCCAAAGTTCCCGGACTGACACTGGGCGGCATCGACTTCGTCTCCCTAGCCAAGGGCTACGGGGTCCCAGCCAAGCAGACGTCTACCCGTGCCGAGTTTGCGGCCGCCTATCGGGAGGCACTCGAGGCGTCCGGGCCGGTGCTCATCGATGCTTCGATCGTGTCGTGACAGGTGTTGTCTTGTGACTGCTATGTGAGGGGTTTCAGCCCAAGATGGGGCAGCGCCGCGTCGATGATATCGGTTGCGGACTTCCGCACGGCCTGCGCTGCGCTGACGCCAGCCCTGTCACGGTAGGCGCTGACTATCCTGGCTCCGACTGCATATCCTGCTCCGGTAGGAAGGCCGACAGGTTCACCTCCGAACTGACGTGCTGAGACATCACCGAGAACCCAAGCTGCGAAGTCCTGCATACCCGTGACATCGAGTCCGGTCACGACCTTCGCCAGGACATCATCATCGGCATAGACCTCCTTCGAGACGAAATGCGTGTAACCCTTCTCGCCGTACAGTTCGACAGCGAATACGTCTGCGAGTCCTTCGGCGACGACGTGTTCTCCGACAGTCACAGTGGCGGGATTCCAGATGATGCCGTCGGGTGAGTAACGGACGTTGTGGTGGAGTTCGTGGACTGCGATTGCCTCCAGACGGTCAAGAACGCGCGGGGTGGGCCAAATCGTCAAGACGATGTATCCGCTGATCCCGCCGAAGCCGGACAACCCCTGCGCTTCGTTCATGAAATGTGCATTACCGGGATCTCCCAGTACGATCAGTACCTTCAGATCAGGAATCTTCACACCGGAATCGGCCGCTTCCAAGGCTTCAATCCCGCAGATGAGTGCCTCCTCGATCCGCTGCCAAGCATCGGCAGCGATGAGTTTGTCGAGGCCCTCGCTAACCTGTTCTGCATCATCGGAGAGAGGAAATCCGAAGTTCTGCCCATGCGTCTCTGCCATGTCGACGCCACCGGGAATGAAGTGATACATCCCGGCCATCGGTTCCCACATCTGACGAACGAGGTCGGCACGGTGCTGTGGTTCCGCGTCGACAACTCGACGCATAGCCGATGCACTGTCAATGAGTGAAATAGTCATAAACACGACGGTATGCGTTGACTCGACGTCAAAGTCAATACCGGCTCGCTTCGTCCTGACATATACGCCGATACCTCCACATGCATGCGCAATTACGAACATCGCCTACGCTGGCACCTATGGGATTTCAGGCTTTGGAACACTACGCAGAAACCGCGGGCTTGACTGTGGCAGCGGTGGTCCCCGAGGAACAGAACAGCGACTATGAGTCGGGATGCGCCAAGCTCGAGGGAACCTGGTGGCGAGTCCGGACAGCACGCATCACACCGACCAAACCAGGTGCCTTCGTAGCCGTCTGGGAACGCTCCCCAGAGGGGAACACTGCGCCATTCTCCGGTGACGATACCTGTGCGGGGCTTCTCGTGTTCGTCTCAGACGAAGGGTTCTTCGGCCTCTTCAAGTTCCCCACCGCGGACCTGATCAAGTTGGGAATCTACTCGTCACAACGCTCGACAGGGAAGCGAGGCTTCCGTCTCTACCCGCCTTGGTCCACTTCGCTGAATCCCCAAGCGACTCGCACGCAGCGCAAGCAGACTCCGTTCTTCGAACAATTTCGTTGAGTCATTCGGACAAGCCGGGCCACTGTTTGTCCCCCATGAGCTCGGCCCGATATCCTCGGAAGTAAGCAACAGTAGCAAGAAACGCTCGGGACGACCCGAACGCAATCAGTCACGATGAGGACGGCCTCGAAGAACAGGAATGCCCGTCATGACTGCCGCCATTCGCAGCATTCTCACTCCCACTGCCATCGTTCGCCTAGCCCTCGGCTGGGGCGCCTTCGCAGCTCTCCTCTTCGCAGGCCCACTGCTGGCTCCGCCCGTTGCGGGCCCACTCCTCGTCACCGCCCTGCTCATCATCGTCGGCGTCATCCTCATCTGCGCCTTCGGAGTCGTCCACGAGGCCGAGCATCTGGCCGGCCGCCTCGGCGATCCCTATGGTTCACTGGTGCTCACGCTCTCGATCGTGCTCATCGAGGTGGTGCTCATCGCCGCCGTCCTCCTGGGCCCCGGGGAGCATGCCACGATCGCCCGTGACTCAGTCATGGCGGTGTCGATGATCATCCTGGGCGCCGTCATCGGACTGTGTCTGCTGGTCGCGGGGCTGCGCCACGGCAGTCTCGCCCACAACCGCACGGGCGTCTCAACGTATCTGTCACTCATCATCGTCCTTGCCGCCCTCGCCTTCGCCCTGCCGGCACTCATCGGCACGAACGGCAGCTACGAGGAATGGCAGGAGATCCCGATCATCGTGCTGACGATCGGAATCTACGCCTTCTTCCTCTACCGTCAGATGGGCGCTCAGGCTGCCGATTTCCACGAGGTGGATCCACGTCTGACCAAGCCCGCCGAGGTGGCTCCGGATTCCGCTTCGACCACAGTCGCGACCACGCAGAAGCAGAGCATCGTCGAGATCATCTCCACTCACCGCACCGAGATCATCGTGCGTCTGGCTCTGCTCATCGCCACGGTCACACCGATCGTACTGCTCAGCCACGATATGGCGTCGCTGCTCGATGACGGCTTGGGCCGCCTCGGCGCTCCCGTGGCTCTGTCGGGGGTCGTCATCGCACTCATCGTCTTCCTTCCGGAGACGATCACCTCAGTCAGGGCCGCATGGGAAGGTGAGGTCCAGCGGGTGAGCAATCTGTGTCACGGGGCGCAGGTGTCCACGGTGGGGCTGACGATTCCGACCGTACTGCTCATCGGGCTGCTCACCGATCAGCCGATAGTGCTCGCGGAATCCCCGGCGAACCTGCTCCTGTTCGCGGTCACGCTGCTGCTGTCGGTGACGACGTTCGCGGCGAAGAAGGTCACAGCCGTCCACGGTGCGGCCCACCTCGTCGTGTTCGCGATCTTTGGGATCACACTCTTCTCCTGATCGGGCATGAGTAGGCAGAGGACCTCCTCGAGACAACGGCGGAACGTCCCCACACCGGCGCACACAGGAACGTTTCGGAGCTCCGCAGGTGTCTCGACGAGAGGGTGCGGCAGTACCTCAAATACCTGGCTATTTCAGCCGCGTTGCCCGCGCCGACGGGCTGTGAGTTCGTCGGTGATGCGTTCAAGGCTGCCGTTCGACGTCAGAGCGGCCCACCCTCGAGCCAGTGTCTGGAAAACAGCAGAGTTGTCCAGCATCTTCAACCCGAGCCGGTCGTGCGAGGGCTGGAGGAAGCGCCCCATGCCGAAGAGGATGAGGGCGTACCCAAGGGCGAGAAACAACACTGGAATGATCCACATGCCCTCATCGTCTCTCCGTCTCTCAATCAAGCACAAGCAATTGTTTTCTCATCTCTGTCAGTAAATACTTTATGATCGGAGTATGCTCGACACCCATCGACTCGCGATCTGGAGGGCCGTGGTCGCCAGCGGCTCAGTCCAGCAGGCCGCGGCCAATCTCCAATACACTCCAGCGACGATCAGCCAGCACATCATCAGGCTGGAGAAGGACGTGGGCCTGCCCCTCTATGAGCGGAGCGGGCGAGGAATCGCACCGACTCCCGTCGGGGTGCGCTTGGCCGAGGAATCCGGTGAAGTCTTCTCCAGTCTGCGACGCCTCGAGGCCACGCTCGATGACCTGCGGCGAGGTCCGCGACCGCGTCTCGAAATCGGCTGCTTCTCCTCGGCAGCGAAGGAATGGATCCCCGCCATCGTCTCCTCAGTCGTCACCGAATTCCCCACGGTGCAGTTCGAGATCAGCCTCAGCCCCGCAACGGATGCCGATGACTGGAGTCCGCACGACCTTGAGATCCATTCGGAGGTGCCCTCTCTGCAGCCGAGAGCGATCCCGGGGTTCCGCAGGCAGGTTCTGACGGAAGAGGGCTACCAGCTCGTCGTTGCTTCCGATCATCGCCTGGCCGGCGCCGACGCGGTTTCGATGTCCCAGCTCAGCGACGAAGCGTGGGTCAACGCCGACATCAGCAACTCACCGGCAGCTCTCATCGTGACCCGGGCCTGCAATGCGGCCGGCTTCGAACCCAACTTCACTGCGGGCTCCGATGACCACTACGCTGTCCTGGCCATGGTCGCCGCCGGGGTCGGGGTCTCGGCCCTGCCCTCGCTGGCGATTCGAGACCTGCCGAACGGAGTCACGGCGGTGCCGCTGATCGATCCGACACCTCGGCGACGGATCGTCCTGCAGACACGGGAGGCCGTGCATCACTACCCCTACGTGCGCACCGCCGAGGATCTCATCCACGCACGGGCACAGACCGCCTAGTCGCAGCAGAGGTGGGCGCAGTGCGAGCCTCCTTCGGCGAGGACAGGGAGTGCCCGGCCGCACACTCGACGACAGCTTTCACCGGTTCGCCGCAGTCGCGGTGGACCACCTCGAGCGGAGGCCCATCGGTGTCAGCGGCGCCGTCGTGGCCAGTGCCGTGTTTGTCGCCCCAGCGCAGCAGAGAGATCATCACAGGGTAGAGATCGAGACCCTTGTCCGTGAGCCGATATTCCTTGCGTACTCGCCGTCCGGGTTCGCGATAGGGCGCGACCTCGAGGACTCCCGCGGCGACGAGCTTGCGCAGCCGATCGGAGAGCACCGGGTCCGAGACTCCGACATGGTCACGGATCTGGTCGAACCGGCGCACTCCGTTGAACGCCTCCCGGAGGATGAGCACGGTCCACTTCTCCCCGATGACATCCATGGTCTTCTGGATCGAGCATTCGGCAGTGTCGAATTCCAGCCAGTCCATATTCGCCCCTTCGTTTGACCGCCTGATCCATTATAGGCTAACTTCAAATTATTCAGCCAGCTCGAAGGGGAACTCATGAATCCGCAGTCAGACGCACTCCCAGATGTCTCACTTGCCGCAGCCAGCAACTTCGTCGCCGCCTCAGGACTCGTCATCGACGAGGTCACAAACACGAGCGTCCGCGGCCATGCCGACCTGGGCATCGACCATCACACACCCTGGGGCGTCGTCCACGGCGGCGTGTACACAACGCTCGTGGAGAGCACGGGAAGCATCGGCGCCAGCCACGCCGTGGGCGAGCGCGGCGAGTTCGCCGTCGGCATCCACAACGCCACCGACTTCCTGCGCCCGACCACCGGCGCCCGCGTTGCAGTCGAGGGCACCGCCCTGCATCAGGGCCGGACCCAGCAGCTGTGGGAGGTCATCATCACCGACACCTCATCGGACAAGGTCCTCGCCCGCGGCCAGCTTCGCCTGCAGAACGTCCCCATGCCGAAGGAGGCCAACTGAGATGGGCGGCGAATCGAGCACTCGCGAAACCACGGTGACGTGGAGCGACCCTTCGGAGGGACTCTCACTCCTGCCGACGTTGGACGGCATCGACTACCTGCGCAAGATCGCCGCCGGCGACATCCCCGGAGCACCCATCGGATCCCATATGGGCATGGAGATCGCCGAGGTGGGTGAGGGGACGGTCACGTTCCGCTGCCATCCCGATGAGTCCCATTACAACCCGATCGGCATGGTCCACGGAGGGTTGGTCTGCACCCTACTCGACTCGGTGCTCGGGTGCGCGGCACAGACCACTTTGCCGAAGGGCACCGGATACACCTCGATCGAGATCAAGGTCAACTACCTCCGGCCTGTCACGGCCGACAGCGGGCCCCTTGTCGCCACAGGCCGAGTCGTCAAGCCTGGTCGCCGAGTGATCTTCTCCGACGGTGAAGTCGTCGACAACAAGGGCAAGACCGTCGCCACCGCATCGGGCAGCCTGCTCGTCTTCCCGCTGGAGGCCAAGTAGGCGAGGTCGTGCGGCCGTGATCAACGACGTGTTCGCGGACTGCCCGGCGACCTCGGCGATTGTTCGCGGTCTATTCCGTCGGTGCAGGCGACGATGAGTCGCCGGTCGAGCCATCCGCGTCACCATCTGCCGTGTTGGCATCGCCGTCCGCCGAGCTGGTACCACCATCACTCGGGCTCGAGTCACCGTCGTTCGGACTCGTTGGGGTTTCTGTCGAGGTGTCTTCCGAGGGTTTCTCCGAGGGCTCCGTTGAGTTCTTGCCTGTGGCTGATTCAGCCCAGACGGTTTCACCCTCGCCGGGTTCCGGCCAGGCGACATCCTCAGTGAAGGCTGGCTGATCCGCACACGTGTCGAGCACGGCCTCCATCGCGTCCTTCTCAGCTGAGGCCACCCACAGTCCGTATTTGTGTTTGACCGCGATCTGCCGGGAGACGTACTCGCAGTGGAAAGCTTCGTTCGGGGGCAGCCATGCGGCCGCGTCACCTCCGCCCTTCTGGCGAATGACATCTGCGCTCACGGTCAGCAGGTTGAGCGGGTCGTTGCCGAACTCGCGCAGTTCATCGACGGACATGCCCGAGGCCCCGGTCTGCCAGGCGTTGGAGGCGGAGACAATCTGATCGATGTCGACATTGGCGGAACCGCGTTCGAAGGCATGCGACTCACCGAGGTAGTCGTCGTCGAGTTCACCGGCGACGGCAACACACCCATTGGTCTCTGCCTCGATCTCAAGATCCTTGAGGTCACGCCTGAGCGCATCGTTGCGGGTGTCGCAGCCGTTGTCATCGACATCTGCGCTCCAGTCGAAGAGTTCCGAGTCGTAACCGGTCCTGTGCTCTTTGACCTTGACATCAAGCTCTTCGAGCATCGACTGTGCCGCACCCAGCTCCGCACCGTCTGCGCCCTGCTGTGGAGAATCGCTGCCGTCTTCGCCGTCTGTTGCCGGCTTCGACTCGTCCTGTGTGGAGACATCAGGACCGGAGTCTGCAGGCGCCTCCGAGTCGTTGTGCGATCGTGGTCCCGGGGCGGGTGCCGCCGAGGCTGAAGGTCGTGAGGGAACCGGGTCGGAATCCGCGGTGCCGCCTCCACCGGTCGACCATGACACGTCGTTTCCGTTGATCTGACTCGCACCGTCGCTTCCGCATCCGGAGAGCAAGGCGAAGACAAGTATGGCGAGAAGGGACACTGCCCGAATTCGAGTACTGCGAGTAGCGACTGCGGAGTTCATCGAGTTGGGCACGCTTGAAATGTTAGGGCAGGTTGTCACTATAGGGAACGGGGCTGACCAATCGGTAATCGATTCGTTATAGGTTGAAAACGAAACTGTCATAAACCGTGGACGCTGAGCCACCTCGGCGACTATTCGCAGCCGATTCCGTCACCATCGCGGTCGAGGTGGGACGCATACCCCGGGTCACCTCGGCGAACGGGTGCGGCTCCGGCGTCACGGACGGCGGTGCAGTTCTTGTAGTAGACCGATCCCGAGGACCCCGAGCCGGACGATGTCGACTTCTGACCCGAATCACTCGTCGAACCGGAGCTCGACTTCGACCCCGACGACGACTCCGAACCGGAGCCCGACTTCTTCTTCGTCGTAGTGTCCTCTTCGGTTGTCGCATTGTCGCCCTCACCGGGTGCGGGCCATGCGACGTTCTTCGTGAACGCGGGCTGGTCATCGCAGGTGCCGAGGATTCGCTTCATCGCGGACTTCTCCGCTGCCACGACCCACAGGTCGTACTTGTGCTTGATCGCGATCTGGCGGGAGACGTACTCGCAGCGGTAGCTCTTGGCCGGCGGCAGCCAGGTCGCGGCATCTCCGTCGCCCTTCTGCCGGTTGAGGCTCGAACTCACTGCAAGCAGGTTGAGCGGGTCGTTGCCGAATTCTCTGAGAGTGTCCTCGTCGAACTTTGCGGCACCGGTCTGCCAAGCGTTTGAGCGGGCAACGACGTGGTCGATGTCGATATTGTTCGGGTCCCGGTCGAAGGCGTAGGTCTCGCCCTTGTATTTGTCGTCCAGGTCGCCGGCGATGACGACGCAGCCTTTCGTCCCTGCTTTGAGGGTGATGTCGCTCAGGTCCCGGCGCAGCACATCGTTGCGGGTGTCGCAGCCGTTGTGGTCGGCGTCGGATCGCCATTTGAACAGGTCCGCGTCATAGCCGGTCTTGGGTGCGCGCCCCTTGACTTCCAGCTCCTCCAGCATTGCCAGGGCAGTGCCCGGAGCCGATCCGCCGGCCCTGCCCTGCTCGGTCTCCTCTGGCTTGTCCTGGCCGTCACTGCTCTCGGTGTCTTCGCTCGGGGCCGTGGTCTTAGGCTCGGGCTCGGGTTGCGCAGCCTCTTCGGTTGCGGCCTGAGTTTCCGAGCTCCAGGAAGCATCGTCAGCGCTGGCTTCTACGTCTCCGCCGTCAGCGCAGGCAGAGAGGAGAGTCAGGCTGAGAAACGCAATGAGGATGAAGACCAAGCCGGCGCGGAAACGTGTCGTGGCATGGTTGAGGAAGGTGGAAAAGGGCATGGCTGTCCAGTCGTGCAAAAGGGGTGAGAACGTGGTCGTGGACCGTGCGCGGCCAAGATGCCGCGTCGCGATCCACTACAGTCATAATATGGTGGCTCCGCACCGAAAGCACGCTGGCTGTGGACAATGAGACGGATTCGTTATTGGCCCACGTCACTCAGCATTGGCTCAGGGTCACTCAGCATTGGCTCAGGCCACTCGGCCACCGCGGTTACGGCGCCCGGCCCATCAGTCGCTGAGGTGAATAGCCAAATCCGTGCGACCGGGTTTGACCGTACCGACCAAAGCGCGAGTTGCTCGGTCGTAGTCTCCACCCAGCAATCTCCGGTAGGACCGCGGCCGCTCACCGGAGAGACCGTTGATCCGCTCAGCCAAGCGCTGCCCCTCGCGCTCAAGCCCTGCTTCTCCAATGCCGCCTGTTTCATAGACCACGTGGAGATCCAATGCTTCGATTCCCACATACCAGAGGGCACCATGGGTCAGAGGGAAGAGCAGCGATTCAAGGTCACCGCTGACTCCGCGCGGCCCCAGAGTGCGCTGATCATCTCCTGCGGTGACGACGATCAGGGCCCTTCTGCCCATCAGCCTCCCGTCGCCGTACCTGCGTGGCAGACCGGAGGCTTCATCGGTCTCCCCCTGCGCGAATCCTGTCTGCAGCACCCGATCGAACCAGCCCTTGAGCATCGCCGGTGGCCCGTACCACCAGAGTGGGAACTGCAGGACCAGCAGCTCGGAGGCCGCCAGCCGCTCCTGTTCTCGTCTGACCTCGGGTTCGACTTCGCCACGTGCATATGCCAGACCGGCGAGGTCCGAGACGTTGCCGGCAACGGTGGCCAGGCTGCCTAAGTCAGTGTCGCTCAGCGCCGGGTTGAATCCCTCGGCGTAGAGGTCAGACACCGTCACATAGTAGTGCTCAGACAGTGCCTTGGTCCCGGCTTGAAGGAGGTGCTGGTTGAGGGAATTGTGCCGCGGGTGGGTGTAGACCCAGTGGGCGCGGCCTGGTGTGGGTTCATGAAATGTGTTCATATGCCAATTTCACCGCACAAGAGTGAGACGCAGAATCGCTCACAGTCTCATAAAGATCTTTCAGCGTCTAAGCTGAGGGTGTGGACACGCTCTCCGATGTACTCACGCACATCCGCTCCTCCGGCGCGCTGGTGGGCCAGACTCTCGCGAACCCGCCCTGGCGCGCCACCTTCGCAGAAGACGCTTCACTCTCTCTGGTCACAATGCTGCGCGGGGAGGCATGGATCGTCGACGGCGAAGAATCCCATGAGCTCTATCCCCACGACATCGCCATTGTCGTCGGACAAGCCCCCTTCGACGTGACCAGCGACCCCGCAGCGAATCCCACCCCGATGTACGTTCAGACCCAGACCGGAGTCTGCTTCGCTGATGACGGCGCCGAGTCCGAGAACATCGCGCTGGGCGCTCGCACGTGTGGTGTGCAGTTGGAGGCAGATGACGCCATGCTCACCGGCTCCTTCACCGCCACCGGGCATATCGCCGATCGCCTGCTGAGCACTCTGCCACGTGTCCTCGTCGTGCCGCGGGCCGTGCAGCGCACAGCATCATTGCAGCTGCTGGAGGCAGAGATCCTGCGTGAGGAACCAGGTCAGCAGGCGATCCTCGACCGACTGCTCGATCTGGTGCTCGCCGGTGCCCTGCGCGACTGGTTCGCCCTCCCTGAGGCGAGGGCACCGGGTTGGTATCGGGCACATTCGGATCCGGTCGTGGGTACCGCTCTGGCAGCCATGCACGAGGCCCCACACCGCGGCTGGACCGTCGAGGCGCTGGCGCGTCAGGCACTGGTTTCGCGTGCCACCTTGGCGCGCCGTTTCACTGATCTGCTGGGCGAGCCTCCGATGTCGTATCTCAACGGGTGGCGACTGTGTCTGGCCGCCGACCTTCTCCAGCGCACCGATGCGACCGTCGAGTCCGTTGCCCACGAGGTCGGCTATTCCAGCGGCTATTCTCTGAGCACCGCCTTCCACCGCGAATACGGTGTCCGGCCCAGCCACCATCGCCGGACGAGAGATCAACAGGCAAAGAGCTGAGGCCGAGCACCGGTTCGTGCCATGGTGGAAGGGAACACAATCGTCGGTGACGAAGGAAGGGAGTCGATCGTGCGACACGATGCAGAACGTCCTGAGTCGAATCGTCTGATCACCGGTGCCCCGATCCCAGGACTCTGGATCCAGGTATTGGCGACGATGGGGGCGAATACCTTCACTCACCTCAGTCGTGATGAGGTCCGGGCCCAAGCGCCCCACATCCTCATCGTCTCCCCCACCGCCGAGGTGGCCCGCACCTGCTTCGCCGACCTCCTTGACAGCGCTGATCCGGTCACCGGCACCCGGGCTTCGGAGGAGTTCATCACGGTAATGACCGCGGAGGAGATTGTGCCTGCCGACGTCCTCGCGGGGACGTGGGTCTTCCTCCCACATCGACAGGACGGGTGGACGGAACTCGAGACCACCTCGGCGAGGGTGCGTGCGGCATTGGTCAAAGAGAACACGGTCCGGGAACGGGATGAGAAACTCACCCTCATCGAGTACGGGATCAACCTGTGGCTATGGGCCGAACCACCCTCGAGCGGCGGCGATCCCGTCTGCCACGCCGGCGAGCTCATCAGCTGGGAGAGCGCATGGGCGTTAGGCGGAGCGAGCGACACAGGACCTGAGGACACAGGATTCGATGGCAGCGGACCCAGTGGCGCTGGATTCGGTGGCAGCGGACCCAGCAGCGCAGGATCCGGTGCTAGCGGGTCCTCCGAGCGTGCGCCGGAAGTCTCCGCGCGGCCGCCCATCTACTTCGGTCTGCCCGAGGTGCTGCGTCAGCGCCGCCGGAACGGGTAGGACCCGGGGCTTGCCACCTGCAGACAGACTGTCTCACAGCCTCTAGGCCCTGCAGCCACATCGAGCGGCCCACTTACCGTCGCGGGAGCAGGCTATAGAGTAGCCCGTCGATGACAAAGGAGCCCCTCGGTGCCGCATCGGTGCCGCATCGGTGCCGCGGCTTGGCCGAGCCTCACACAACGACGATGCGGCCCAGAGTTCACGTGGCGACGCCCCGATCACGACACCGCGATCACGACACCGCGACGACGACTCCGGCGGTGATGAGGAGAATGAAATAGCCCCAGGCGTGGATGATCTCCGGGATCTTCGGCACTCGGCGACGCAGGAGTACGATCAGCGGGATCGCGCTGATGAGCAGGGCGAGCGCCGAACGCAGGTCCACCGAGCCGACCATCCCCGGAACCGCAGTGGAGGCATGGGTCGTGATCGTGACGAGAACAGCTGGGAGCATGATCACCAAGGTCAGAGGGTTAGCCAGGGTGGTCGCCACCGTCATCGTCGCCCCGGATCGGCGCATCATCGGCACCGTCATCACACTGCCGCCGACGCCGAGGAATGACGCCAGGCCACCGATCGGGAACCCGAACAGGGCGGCAATGCCGCGACCGCCGTCACTCAGGTGCTCATCGCGGACCTTCGGCCCACCTCGGCGGAAGAAGCCGGGACGGGCGAGCAGGTCGATCGCGGTCACGGCGATGTAGATGACGAAGCCCCATTTCAGCAGGGTCTCGGGTGCGAATTTGGCGCAGAATGCCCCGAAGGCCCCACCGGCGGCGAGGAGGATGAATAGCCACCACTCCCCTTTGAGGTGGGCCAGGGTCTCGCGCTTCGTGGAGAGTGTGGAGACGACTGCGTTGACGAGCATGACCAGCGCCGAGGTGGCTGCGGCCACCCGTGCTGTGTCGCTGCCGAGGTCGGCGTGGACGAGGGTGATGATCGGGACGGTGACGAAGCCGCCGCCGAATCCGAACAGCACAGTGGTCAGTCCGACCAGAACGCCGACAAGCACCAACCCCAGAAAGTCCACTCGCCTATCTCACCCCACCGCCACCTCGGCGGGCAAGCCCTGGGGCTTCGTCGGTCAGTCGTAGTGCCTGTTGAGTCGTTGTGACGACTCAGTCGTTCTTCCGGGCGAATGCGAGCGCGAACTCCTTGCGACTGTCGGCGAGCGCCTCGCGTTCGAAGCTGTTCTTCCACGTCCGGTGCAGGCGCTTCTGCTGGGCGATGACCGCACGGTCGGCCTTCATCGTCTCGTGCAGGTACTCCAGTGCCCGGGCCTCGACCGCACTGTCCTCGACGACGGTGTTGAGGAAGCCGCATCGTTCCATGTCAGCCGCGGTGAAACGGCTGCCGGTGAGGATGAGTTCCGTGGCCTTCGTCCACCCCATGAGTCGGTGCAGATTGACGGATTCGAGGACCGAGGGGATGCCGATGCGCACCTCGGGCATCGCGTACCAGGAGTTGGTGCCGCCGACCCGGAAGTCGGCGGCCGCAGCGATCTCGGCCGCTCCCCCGATGCAGTAGCCTTCGATGGCGACGGCCACGGGCAGATCGCAGTTCTTGATCGCCTCGCACACCTGCCCCAGCCGAGTGATCGTCACGTGAGCAAGAGAGGCATTCGCGTGCTTGAACTGCGAGGTGTCCATTCCCGCGGAGAAGCCCTTGTGACCCGCCGAGGTGAGCAGAACCCCGCGCAGCTCCTGATTGTCCGATGCCGCTTCGAAAGCGTAGATGAGAGCGTCGAGCATGCCCGGGCGCAGCGCATTCGCACTTGTGGTGTTGTCGATCGTGATCGTGAGGATCCCATCGTCGCTGCGGGTGCGTCGGATCATCAAGGGCTCACTTTCTGCGCCGAGGTGGCGCGAAGGATGTCGAGGAAGGCCAGCGCCGCTGCACTCGGGTTGAATTCACTCCAAGCGAGATATTCTATCCGCGTCGGCCCATCGGCGATCGGCACAGTCGAGAGCCCACTGTTCTCGGGCACGACATCCGGCGCCAGCAGGGCCACGGCCAGATCCTGGGCCACGAGATCGAGCATCACCTCGGTGGACATGACGTCGAAGGCCACGGAGCGGCTCAGCCCTGCAGCGGCGAAAGCTCGATCGGATTGGGACCGGCCCGGGCTGCTTGACGGGAAGTCGACGAAGGTCTCGGCAGCCAGATCCTCCAGGCGAAGCCGACGGCGCGAGGCCAACCGGTGCTTAGGGGACACTACGGCGCTGAGGCGTTCGTGCGCGAGCACCTCGGTCGACACCCCCGTTGGGGCTGTGGCATCGGGGAGCCCGAGCACCGCCACATCCATGTCCGACTCGCGGATTGCGGTCACGAAGTCGAGGCTGCCGCCGGTCGTCAGTCCGATCTCCACGTTCGGATGGGCGCGATGGAAGGCCCCGAGCGCGGCGGTGACGTCCACGGTCGTCACGGTCGGAATCGCCCCGATGAGCAGCCGACCGCGCAGGTCTCCTGTGGTCGAGGTCGCCTCGGCGATGGCACGCTGGGCCGCATCGAGTGTGGCCCTGGCCGCTGGCAGGAAGGCCGCACCGGCCTCGGTGAGTTCGACGCGTCTGCTGGTGCGGGCGAAGAGCTGGACACCGAGTTCGTGTTCGAGGGTCTTGATCTGGTGGCTGAGTGCTGACTGCACGACATGCGATTTCACGGCCGCGCGGGTGAAGTTGCGTTCCTCGGCGACGGCGAGAACATAGCGCAGCTGCTGCAATTCCATTCATCTATCGTGACACACGATCATTGCGATGAGAACTATGTGTTGGACTCATAGAACTGCTGCGTTCGATGCTGGAGCCATGACAACGACACACTCTTCTGCCCCCATCACCGGCAAGGCCACCGGCTCGGCGGCCCTGGTGACTGCGGTGACGGCACTGGCCCCGGCGGCCTGGGGCACGACCTACTTTGTGACCACAGCGTTCCTGCCGGCCGATCATCCCCTGTTCGCGGCCCTCATGCGCGCCCTCCCCGCAGGGCTCCTGGGTCTGCTCATCGCCCGTCGACTGCCCCACGGCGACTGGTGGTGGAAGACCCTCGTGCTGGGCACCTTAAACATCGGGATCTTCTTCCCGCTGCTCTTCGTCGCCGCCGAGCGTCTGCCCGGTGGGGTCGCGGCCACCCTGGGCGCCACGCAGCCGATCCTCGTCACCTTCCTCGCAGTCATCGTCCTCGGCGAGGCCCTCTCTCGGTGGCGTCTGGTCTGGGGACTCGTCGGTGCGGTGGGTGTGGGCATGGTGGTGCTGGGTCCGGGTGCCGGCTTCGACCCGGTCGGGATCCTCGCAGGCATCGGCGGTGCGGCGGCGATGGGAACCGGCGTCATCCTCATCAAACGCTGGGGTCGCCCAGCCGGGGTCAGCGCGGTTGGCTTCGCCGGCTGGCAACTCAGCGCCGGCGGTCTCGTCCTACTGGTCCCGACCCTGCTCATCGAGGGAGTTCCCGAGACCATCGACGGTGCCGGCCTCCTCGGCTACCTGTGGCTGGGGCTCATCGGCGGCCTGCTGGCCTACACCCTGTGGTTTCGGGGGCTGGGCCGGCTCCCCGTCACGGCAACGGCCCTGCTCGGCCTGCTTTCGCCGTTAGTCGCAGCCACCGTGGGCGTCGCCTTCGCCGGGGAGTCGCTCAACCTCGTCCAGCTCGCCGGATTCGCCCTTGCCCTGGCCGCCTTGTTCTGCGGGCAGCTGAGCCCGCGCACTGAGAATGGAGAACGAAAATGAGAATCGCTGTCATCGGAGCCACCGGAATGGTCGGGACTCGCATCGTCGCCGAGGCGGCCAGCCGTGACCATCACGTCATCGCAGCCTCACGCACGCCGCTTCACCAACCCCGGAGCGGGGTGACATCGACGCAGGCAGATGCGAGCAACGCCGCCGACCTCGACTCTGTGCTCAAGCGTGCCGATGCCGTCGTGCTCACCGTCCGCGTCGTGCCTGGTGAGGAGGATGCGTTCATCACCATCACCGAGGCGGTCCTTGCCGCCAGCGCCCGTGCCGGCCTCCCCATCTTCGTCGTCGGAGGTGCCGGGCCGCTGCACTCACCAAAGGATCCTGATCGGCTGGTCGTCGACGACCCCTGCTTCGTCCCCACGAGGTGGCGGACGACGGCCGCCGCCAGCGTCGCCCAACTCACGGCCTGCCGCGAACACTCGAATGAGAACTGGACCTATCTCAGCCCTCCTGCCGTTCTCGAACCAGGAGTTCGCAGCGGCACCTACCGACGCGGCACGACGACGCTGCTGACCGATCACGAGGGGCGATCGCACATCAGCGCCGAGGACTTCGCGGTGGCAGTCAACGACGAACTCGAGTCCCCGGGCACGGACCGCCACATCACGATCGCCTCGGAGCCACCTCGGCGACCATAGAACCATCTTGTATCCAAGATGGATCCAAGATACGTTGTGTGGGTACACGACTGAGATAACGGAAGGCGTCGATGAAGACCCGCACGCGCGCACAGGCCAAGCTGATCACCGCACAGCTGCTCTCCGGTGCCGGAATCGCCTCCGGCTACGCGGTCGGCGGTCTGCTGGCTGAGGAGATCACCGGCAAGACCTCGATGGCGGGCATCGCGCAGATGAGCGTCATTCTCGGCGCCGGTCTTATCGCCTATCCTCTCGCGGTACTGGCTGGCAAGGCCGGCCGGCGAACCGCCCTGACCTTGGGATTCGGCATCGGCACAATCGGCGCGACGGTCGTCCTCCTCGGCGTCGCTCTGCAGTTCCTGCCGCTGTTCATGCTGGGGATGATGCTGTGCGGCTCCGCGACGGCCTCTGGCCTGCAGGCCCGCTATGCCGCGGTCGATCTCGTCGATCCCGCGAATGCCGGGCGAGCCATGTCGCTCGTCGTGTGGGCGACGACGGTCGGCTCCGTGCTCGGGCCCAGCTTCACGGCACCGGGCGCGCACCTCGGCGCGGCCCTGGGCATGAATGAACTCGCCGGGCCCTACCTGATCTCGATGACCGCATTCGGACTGGCGACCCTGGTCGCGTCGACGCTGACGAAGAAGATCAAACCCGGTGCCGCCGAGGCGGTCCCCGAGTCCGCGGAGACCGCTGAGTCCAGTGACTCCGGTGATTCCGCTGTCGAACCGCCGACGATGAAGCTGGGCCCGGCACTGCGCTTCGCGCTTGCCCGCCCGGTGCCGCTGTTCGCGATAATCACGATCATCGCCGGGCAGATGATGATGACCAACGTCATGGTCATGACCCCGGTGCACATGGACCACCAGGAATTCTCCCTCGGTGCCATCGGCATCGTCGTCAGCGTCCACATCGCCGGCATGTATGCCCTCTCCCCTGTCTTCGGCTGGATGGCCGACCGGTGGGGACCGGGAACCGTGATCGCCGGTGGTGTCCTCGTCTTCGCTACGGCGATCATCCTCGGCGTCATCGATGCCACGGCCGAGGTCTCGTCCATGGTCCTGCTCAGCATTGCGCTGATCTTCCTCGGCATCGGCTGGTCGATGTTCCTCATCGGCGGATCGGCCCTGCTGACTGCCTCGGTGCCCCAGCATGCGAAGGTCACTCTCCAAGGTGCATCGGATGCGGCGATGAACCTCGGCGGTGCGCTCATGGCCGCGATGGCCGGCACTGTGCTGCAGGCAGGCGGGTTCCTGTGGATCAATCTGATGGCCACCGTCGTCCTCCTCATCACCCTGGCGTTATCGATCCGGGCCGTGCCGCTCATGCGCTGGCCGAGCAGGGGCCGCGCACCAACGCCGACCGAGGATGACGCTGCGGAGGCCTCGCAGGTGCGTTGAGTGAGATGATCGACCTGGTGGGCCATGAGTCCATCTGTGGGCCGCGAGTCCAACTGTGACATCAGAAAAGCCGAGTCAGGAGAGGAGCGTGCGATTATGACGAGCAGCAACGAGAAGACCAGCGCAGCCGAGCGTGCCTATCGGCTCATCCGCACTCAGATCCTCAATGGCACTCACCAGCCGGGAACCATGCTGGGCGAAGCCGGCTTGGCCGCCGATCTCGAAGTCAGCCGCACTCCGGTGCGAGTGGCTCTTGCCAGGCTGCAGGATGAAGGGTGGATCGTCATCTACCCCAAGCGCGGGGCCATCGTCCAAGGAGTCGATGAGCGCACCGTCGCCGAGCTCGCCGATGCCCGTTTCGTACTTGAGACCACCGCGGTCGACCGGGCCCCGGATGCATTGCGACAGAAGCTGGCCGATGCCCTCGACACTTCGATTCACGCTCAGCGTGAGGCCTTCGACACCGGTGACATCGCCGCCTTCATCGACCTGACTCTGCAGTTCCATCGCGGCTTCGTCGAAGCCGGTGACAACCAGGTGATGCTCGAACTGTACTCACAGCTCTCCGACCGGCACCGCTTCATCCTCTTCGCCTCCGGCGACCGGCTCCTCGACCGGTGTGAAGAGATCATCGCCGAGCACGCCTCTCTGGTCGAACACCTGCGGACGGGAGACTCCACCGGGTTTGCGAACATCCTGCGCGGACACCTCGCGGAGAACGCACCGCCCACAGCTACCTCGGCGAGGACATCGACGGCATTCGAATCAACGATGCTCGGGAACCACTGACGGGGCTTGCCTCCCCGCAGTAGGCTGGGTCCATGGAGCACAGATATCTTGGAAACAGCGGCCTGAAGATCTCGGAAATCACGTACGGAAACTGGCTCACGCACGGCTCCCAGGTGGAGAACGACACCGCAACGAAGTGCGTGCATGCTGCCTTGGACAACGGCATCTCCACCTTCGACACTGCCGACGTGTACGCGAACACCGTGGCCGAGCAGGTCCTCGGCGATGCGCTCAAGGGTCAGCGTCGCGAATCCCTGGAGATCTTCACCAAGGTGTACTTCCCGACCGGGCCCAAGGGTCACAATGACACCGGCCTATCCCGCAAGCACATCATGGAGTCCATCAACGGTTCCTTGTCCCGCCTGGGCACCGACTACGTCGACCTCTATCAGGCGCATCGCTACGACTACGAGACTCCGCTGGAAGAGACCATGCAGGCCTTCGCGGACATCGTGCGTGCAGGCAAGGCGCTCTACATCGGCGTCAGCGAGTGGAACGCCGACCAGCTGCGTGCCGCACACCATCTGGCCCGCGACCTGGGCATCCAGCTCGTGTCGAACCAGCCGCAGTACAACATGCTCTGGCGCGTCATCGAGCCCAGAGTGATTCCGACCTCGAAGGAACTCGGCATCTCCCAGGTCGTCTGGTCCCCGATCGCCCAGGGTGTGCTCACCGGCAAGTACAAGGTCGGCCAGCCCGCTCCCGCAGGCTCGCGTGCGACCGACGAGAATGGCGGCAAGGAGACGATCACCGACCGCTATCTCAACGACGAGACGCTCAACGCCGTCGCCAAGCTCGAGCCGATCGCGGCCGACCTGGGTCTGACCATGGCGCAGCTCGCCATCGCCTGGGTGCTGTCGAACGACAATGTGGCCACTGCTCTTGTCGGCGCATCACGTCCCGAGCAGGTTGAGTCGAACGTCGCGGCATCCGGTGTGAAGCTCGACGCCGAGGTGCTCGCTCGTATCGATGAGGCGCTCGGCGATCTGCCGGAGACGAATCCGTCGAAGACGAAGTCCCCGGCGACGCGAATCGTGTGATCAGATCACCCTGCAGTCGCTGATTTCGTGAGGCTCGGGCTGTTCTCGCGGTGCAGCGGCTCCGGGGTCGGTCGGAGTACGAGTGGCGCGGCGGCTGCGGTGAGGACGCCTCCCAAGGCTGCGAACAGAGGCAGATACAGCAGGTCGTATGCCTCGTTGGCAGTGAAGAGTGTCGCCGGGCCGCTCCCGAAAACAAGTGCCACGATCGTCAAAGTCACCACCACCGAGGCGGCGCCGAGGGCAAAGAAGAAGAGCACAGATGCTGCGCGAGAGGCTATCCACTGCACGCAGAGTCGCACCGTCCAATAGGCGGGGACTCCCATCACCAGTCCGAGTCCGCCTCCGACGGCGGCGAACAGTGGAAATATCCTCAGATCATCGGCAGTTGCGTCCCATCCTCCGACAGCAATGAGGGCCAGATACCAGAGCACACCGCTCAGCATGCCGACTACAGTCGCGAGCACGAGAAACCGACCGAACGTGCCCCATCTACCGAAGATCATGCCTCTCAACCTTTCGCCACCTACAACATACCCTGTTCTTTCAGGTGGTGTTGCGCAGCCAACTGCGCGGCCAGCTCAGATACACGTTTGCGAATCCTGTGTCAGATGCGGGTGACAGGATGAAGAAGTCACACAGTCCTGCTGCGCCGAAGGAGAACGATCATGACCACGCCGAACCTGTTCCTCATCTATGTCACCGACGTCGAACGTGCGACGAAATTCTACAGCGACCTCTTCGACATGGAACCCGATATGCTCACCCCGCGCTACGTGCCATTCACCGTGGCTCCCGGAGTCCTCTTCGCCCTCTGGAGCGGTCGCGCCGAGGTCGTCGGACAGAACCCGCCCCGCACCTCCGAGGTGGGACTGATGATCCCCGGCACAACCTCGGCGGTGGACAGCCTCTTTGCCGAGTGGACAGCGAAGGGAGTGACCGTCATCGACGAACCACACGATGAGGTGTTCGGGCGCACCTTCGTCGTCGCCGATCCTGATGGCAACCTCATCCGCGTCTCGCCGATCGACTGAAGACGACCGGTCGTCTTGGCTGAAGCCGAGCGGTCGTCTCCGCGACACCTCCATGACACCTCACTCTTGACCTCTGGCGATACCCTGTCCCTAGTGTCCGATTCACTGGGGAGTAGACTCGCACGGCGCGGTTGGGCAACGACGTGGTGCGGACAGACGGATCTGCACTGCCGCCGACCGTGCCGGTGAAGGCAGATGCTGAGGAGAAAGAGGGAATTTCAGTGACAGATGCGGATACGGGCAAGAGCACGACGGCTGATGGCAAGCCATTCAACCGGAATGTAGTGCTCGCGGTTCTCGTCTCCGGCGCATTCGTCATCATCCTCAACCAGACGCTGCTCAACACTGCGCTGCCCGCGTTCATGCAGTCCTTCGACATCACGGCCAGCGCCGCGCAGTGGGTGACGACGAGCTTCATGCTGGTCAACGGCATCATGATTCCGATCACGGCATTCCTGATCCAGAAATTCACCACACGCGGCCTCTTCCTCACTGCGATGCTGCTGTTCATCGTGGGCACCTTGGTGTGTGCGGTGGCACCGACCTATCCTGTCCTTCTCCTCGGACGAGTCATTCAGGCCTCGAGCGGCGGCATCATCATGCCGCTGATGCAGACCATCCTCTTCGCGATCTTCCCGGTGGAGAAACGCGGAACGGCGATGGGCACGTTCGGCCTCGTCATCGCCTTCGCTCCGGCCATCGGTCCGAGCCTCTCCGGTTGGATCGTTGATCACCTGCCTTGGGAAGTCCTCTTCTACATGATGCTGCCGATCGCGGTCATCGACATCATCGTCGCCTATTTCATCCTCAAGAACGTCACCGAGCGCACCTACCCCAAGCTCGACGTCCTCTCCATCATCCTCTCCACCTTCGGCTTCGGCGGCCTGCTGTTCGGCTTCGGAACCGCCGGTGACGCCGGTTGGCTGAGCCTCGAAGTGATCATTCCCCTCGCCGTCGGCGTGATCGCACTGGCCATCTTCATTCCGCGCCAGCTCAAACTGGACCAGCCGATGCTCGAGTTCCGGGTACTCCGCTACCGCATGTTCACACTCAACACTGCTCTGGGTATGTGCGTGTTCATCGTCATGATCGGCGGCATGATGATCCTGCCGCTGTACATGCAGAACATGAACGATTTCACCGCCATGGAATCGGGCCTTGTGCTTCTGCCCGGTGCAGCTGTCATGGGACTGATGTCGCCGGTCACCGGTCGAGTCTTCGATGCCATCGGCGCCAAATGGCTGGCCGTTGCCGGGTTCACACTGCTCACTGTCACCACATTCATGTTCGCCGACCTCGCGGCCGACACTTCGTTCATCTACCTCGCCGTGGTCAACACGATCCGCATGTTCGGGGTCGCGATGGTGATGATGCCGGTGACGACTGCGGCACTCAACCAGCTGCCGCAGAGCCTCATTCCCCACGGAACGGCGCTCAACAATACCTTCCGCCAGATCGCCGCCTCAGTGGGCACCGCCGTCCTGGTCACCATCATGGTGTCCACAACACGCGACCCCGAAGTCTATGGAGTCGAAGGCCTGGTCCACGGTGCGGACGTCGCTTTCTTCGTAGCCGCGGTCATCGGCATCTTCGGCATCGTCGGGTCCTTCTTCATCAAGAACTCTCACGGCGCGAACACACCGGGCTGATTCGAGCCAAGGCCGGGTGTTAGCACCACCAGCAGATCAGGGTCGTTCGACGATCGCGGCGAAATGACTCGCAATGGTCCGCGCGTGTGTCACTGGGTCTGGATCCGTGATGGCGCCGCTCAGTACAAGCGTCGCATAGCCGTGGACGAGCGACCACGCAGCAAGCTGGGCATCCTCGTTCGGCTTGCCCCCGGCATTTTCGACTGACCGTGCGGTGCCTTCACTGAGCGCGATCTGCGATCTCAGCTGCGCTCGGCTGAGATCGGCGTCGTCCTCGCGGAGCATATGCGGCTGGAACATGACAGAGAAATGCGCAGGATGATCGAGCGCGAAGGTCACGTAGGCGACGCCCATGTCAACGAGGTTCAGCTGCCGTCCCGACTCCGACATCGCGTCAGCCATGAGGTCGTATCCTTCGGCGGCCAGTGCCGTCAACATGCCCGCCTTATCCCCGAAATGGTGAGTCGGGGCCGCGTTGGAGACGCCCGCCCGTTTGGCCACAGCGCGCAGGCTCAGTTTCGCAACGCCTTCTTCGTCGATCGCTGAGGCGGTTGCTGAGAGCAGAGTACGGCGCAGGTCTCCGTGGTGATAGGCCATGAAAAGATCCTAACGAGCAATCTTTTCATTGACAAGATCGTTGATCGATGCGAATCTTTACAGTGTCAAGTTCCTTCGCCCCATCATCAAGGAGTTCACCCAATGGCGCCCCTGATATTTCTGCTGGTGACCACTTTCGTGGTCCACCTCATCGGGCGAACGCTCAAACCGTCGTGGCTGCCCTGGAAGATTGCCGTTCGCGCGGGAGTCGTCGTAATGTTCCTCGTCACCGGAACCTCGCACTTTATCGGCATGCGCGCCGAGCTCGTATCTATGGTTCCCCCGAGTCTGCCCGCTCCGGAATTCCTGGTCACGCTCACCGGATCTCTCGAGCTGGCCGGCGCGCTCGGACTGCTTTGGGCAGGGACTCGCCATTGGGCTGCGGGCGGTCTCTCACTGATGCTCATCGCCATGTTTCCGGCCAACATCTACAAGGCTCTATCTGGAACCGGCACAGCCGGAGCCGACTTGGCCTGGGATGACACCCTGCTTCCGAGAACCGCACTGCAGGCGATCTTCTTGGCAGCAACCTCGTCGATTCTCATCTGGCACATTCAGGCGAGACGTCGAGTGAAGCCGACCATTACCCCGCCTCATTCTCCAAAGTCCGCTGGTCGGATCACCTCGAACTGATCTCTTCAAGAAGGCCGGCTGATCACCTGTAGAAGCCCTCGCGCAGATCGATGCCGTATTCGATCCAGGCTTTGAGTGCTGCGAGCATTCCGGTCCAGCCCATGCAGTTGCCGAAGGCTCCCTCGGCCCCGCCGACCGTCGTCTTCCACGATTTCTCGGTCACCGTCACCAAAGTTCGAGCACCGTCGTCAATAGGCGAGAACTCAAAGGTCGTCGTCGTGCTCGGGGCTGTGGCATGTTCCGAGCCCTCCCACGCAACGACGATCTTCTCATCCTGAACGGACTCGATGACCTCGACGGGAAACCGACCGGGGAAATCCGCGAAGTCCCAGGTCACCTCGGCGCCGGGCTCCAACCGTCCGCGCGCACCTCCGGTGGTGAAGTACTTCGAGAGCTGCGCCGGGTCGGCGACAGCCTCATAAGTCTCATGCGGAGTCTTCGAAATGTAGCCCATGACCGTGAAGGACAGTTCTTCCAGCTGTGCACCTTTGTCGCTCTGCTCATCGTTCATGTGATATTTTTACCACATGTCGAACGAAAAGGGAATGGTCTTGTCTGCAAGTGACGACGATGCTCGCGATGATGCGGTCTTCAAGGCGCTGGCAAATCCGACTCGTCGCCGAATCCTCGACCTGCTTCGTGACGAGCCGCGCACAACCGGCGAGGTCTGCGCCGCCTTTCCCGACCGGGACCGCACGACCGTCCTGCAGCACATCCGCGTCTTGGAGAAGGCCGAGTTGACCGCAGGACGCCGGATCGGTCGAACCCGTCAGCTGGCCCTGGCCCCTCTGCCGATCAAACGCATCCACGACCGTTGGATCGGCGAGTACACACGAGCCGCGGTGGGACTGCTCGCCGAACTCGACGGCCAGACCGGCCCGTCCGACAAAACACTCTGAGCGTCGCTGACACCCGGCAAGCGCGACGAAGGAGTTCAGCGTGAACGGCGAATGGTGCGCAGAATCCAGGACGCGACACCGGCAACGAGCAGCAGCAGCGCACAGACGAGGAACGTCGCAGAGTCTCCGAGGTAGGTGAAGCCGAGTCCGCCGAGGACGCCGGCAATGGCCAATCCGATATCGAAGTTCATGTTCCACGCCACGCTGGCCTTCCCCGGCGTGCTGACATTGGCGAAGGCCATGATCAGACTCGCCGACTGCAGCGTGCCCAACCCCAGCCCGATGATCATCATGGCGAGGAAGAGCATGCCGCCGAAGACGAACACCGTGACGACCAGTCCGATGACCGCCAGGGCAAGGCCGAGAAGGTTGAGGGCGAAAGGTGAGAACCTGTCAGCGATGGCCCCGGCGACGAATCGACCGACGACCGCCGAAACCTGCATTGCGCCGATGTAGAGCGCGGCGCCGGCGACGTCCTCGCCAGGGCCGAACCCGACGATGAGACCGAAGACCACCATGCCGACGAGGAACGGGGAGAGCATGATGACCAGGTAAAGGGCATCGCCGAGGCTGCGGCCGGCTTTGCGTTGGGACTGGCCCTTATCGGTCCGCGAGTGCACCGCGACTCCGGAGTCATCCGTGGGTTCCCTGTTCGTCCTGCTCTCTCGACCGGGCAGGTACTTCACAACGGTCGGCACCGCGAGGAGAAGAGAGACGCACACGATCATCCGAAATGTCCACACGGGAACCGTGCCGACCAGCCACAGGCCGAGGGGCGCACCGACCGCCGCGGCCAATGAGGTGATCCCGCCGAAGATTCCCAGTGCCTTGCCGATGCGCCCCGGGGAGGTGGTGGCCGGCACTGCGGCATTGGCAAGAACGACGAAGAGACCGAAGCCCACTCCCCCGCACACACCTGCCAGCACGAGACCGAGCAGCGGCACAGGCACCACCAGCCCGAGGATCTGACCTGCAAGTTGGAGTCCGAGGGCGAAGAACAAGGCACCCTTGAGTCCGAGCACCCTACCCACCCATGGGGCAAACGGCTGCACTGCGATGACGCCGATCATCATCGTCGTGAGCACCGACCCGCCGGTGACTGCCGAGAGGCCGTGGACGGCAGCGATCGAGACCATCGTGGAATAGCTGAAGAAGAATGCCGAGAAACCGAACATCGCCGTCCACACGAGACCCAGCAGAGCTGGGGTGAACGTCGAGGCATCGGACCGGTCAGAACTCATGATGTGACCATACGACACTTGGCGTCGCGGGCCGAAGTCGGATCGAAGCAGGACTGACGTCGGGCTGGCTCAGAGCGACGATCGGTCCGGGTCAGTCAGAAAGCTGGGGCCTGTGGATCTCAGCGTCGAGCTCTGAACCGAAGATCAAGGCCAGGTTCACCATCCACAGCCAGACGAATCCGACGATCACACCACCGATGGTGCCGTAGGTGGCGTTGTAGTTGTCGAAATTGTTGATGTAGAGAACGAAGCCCAGAGAGACGACGATCAGCACAACGAGGGCAACGAACGCCCCGATGCTCGACCACCGGAACGTCGCCTTCTTGACGTTCGGAGTCGCATAGTAGAGAAGAGCGATGGCGAGCATGACGAAGAAGATCACCACGGGCCACCTGGCGATGCTCCAGATCATCACCGCCACCGGCCCCAGACCGACAAGCTTGCCGATGGATTCCGCGATGGGCCCTGAGACCACGAGCAGCAGCCCGAGTCCGGCCATCAGGAGCAGCAGCACCAGAGTGATGAGCAGCATCATCGGCTTGAGCTTCCACAGCGGCCGGGTCTCCTCAACAGCGTAGGCCCTGTTCGCCGCACGTCCAAAGGCACCGACGTATTTCGACGATGACCAGATCGCGACCGCGACACTGACGATGAGAGTGAGACCGGCCGCCGGCGACGACACCAACTCGGTGACGATCGGCCGAATCGCCTGCGATGCTTCGGCCGACAGGTCCGAAGTCAGGCCCAGAACAGCCTCGGTGGTCGACTTCGCCTCACCGACAACACCGAGCATTGAGACGAGGGCAAGAGTCGCCGGTGCTATCGACAGCAGCGCATAGAACGCCAGACCGGCGGCCAGATCGAGGCCCTGGTCACTGATCACGTGGCGGATCGTGTTGGTGAGGATGCCGGTCTTGCCTCGCTCGAGACGAGATGGTGCACCAGCCTCAGACGATGGGAGGCTGCGGGTGGCCAGTGCCTCGAATCGGGCTGTAGTCGGCTCGGCACGAGTGGGGATGTTCTCTGCCATGGAATTCTCCTGACTGCGGGGACAGCCTGTAGGGGATGCTGCAATACGTTGACATCGTAGTCGTTGACAGCTTCCTCTCAGCTTCGCCATGCCGCCGACTGATCTTCTCGAGCCGTTGTCAGGTGTTCATCTTCTGATCAACGCTCCTCTGTACAATCACGTCATGAACTCCACCCCCGAAAACGATTCCAGCGGCGTCATCGATACAGCATTCGTGCTCCGGTTCGAACCTCAGTACACGGTCACCGACATCGAGGCTGAGATCTTCGATTCCATCGGGCCCAAGGTCGTCAAACGCGAGTCGTACAAGCGCAAGCAATTCCTCAAGGTCGCCGAGTGGAAGGCCGTCGCCGCACAGGCGACGTTTGAGAGTCTCGACGCCGATGACATCGAATACGTGACAGCGGTGGCACTGGACGAGGACACCCCGAACCACCTGCGACTGCCATTCCTCAAGGTACTGCCGGGAGTCGGCGGACCACTGGCCAGCACCCTCCTTGCGGTGTTCGACTCGAAGAAGTTCTCCATCATGGACTCCCGCGCCACGGGAGTCCTACACGAGTTCGGTCTGCTTGAGTCGCCCAACCCGAATCAGACTGATTACCAGTCCTACCGGAAACTGGTGAAGTCCCTGGCCAAGGGCGCCAACTGTGCACCGATCGATCTCTACCGAGCTCTCATCGCCTACTCGCGCCAGCCCAACGACTGAAGCGCATCCGAGGCGCATCGCGCTGACTTGCGCCATCCAGTCTCTGCACTGGTGGGTGAGTCAGCGCGCCTGTCCCCATTCGGCCATCTGCCACATGCGCGACAATGCGCGGAAGATCAGGTAGAGCACCAATAGAGGCCAGACGGGAACGAAGAAACCCATGCGCGCAGCATCTCTGCGATCGCGCCACGATCTCCCGTAGTCAGCCTTGGACAGCAGCAGGATGATGATGAAGACGGCCACACCCGCGTAGGCGATCATGGCGATGGCGACCGTTTGGATCATGAGTTCTCTCGCAGGCTAGGCTGCACCAGAGTTCCGCTCGCCGTCACCGTTTGCTCTCTTCCATCAGTGCACGCAATTCCATTGCCATCTCCCAAGACGCTCTTCTGACAACCGGTTCACCCGGTGCTCGAGGATGGTTTGGCTGCACACCGACATCCTCAGACGGTGGTCGACTCCGCCTTCGGTGACACCCGGCCAGAACACCGCATCCCGATCCTCAGGGCACGTCCCCAACTCGGGTCAGCACGTATCGTTGCGCCGGGCTTCGAAGGTTCGTCAGATCACATTCGGTCTTTACTGTACCCGGAAGTTACGCGATTGTAATCCCCCGATAACGACTTGTCTCAAAGTCAATCTCAGGGGTGGTTTCACGGCAGGGTCTCCTGCTACGATTGAAGCTTTTACTATCGGATCAACTGCCATCAAAGGCAGTCCGATCACCCTGCTGTCGCGGTGATCTTCGTGAGTTCTTTCTGCCACTGACTGATCTCTTCTGCAAGCTGTGCAGGGTTGAGACTGTTGCGGTAGGTGATCAGTTCGGCTTCCTGAACAGGCGACATCACGCCAGCGTCGCTCAATCGGCGCAGCGGCGTCGCCGGATCGTCGTAGATTCGCTTGCGGTGGCCAGCAGAGTCCTTGGCCCAGGCGACCGGCTTACGAATAGGTGTGAAGAAATTCAGCCGATCGTTGACCGCCCTCCACAGGTTATTGAGAGCCCATCTGGCTTCCTCAGTGTCATAGCGATTGACGAACCCGTATTCGTGGACCAGGTGCTGATGCTTTGACGCCTCCGGCAGCCGGTCTCGGCGATGATCCTTGGCTACAGGACTGTAGTGAATATCAAGCGCCTGTGCCCACGAGCCGACAACTTCGTGGACTCTCTCGCACGCATTGCTCAATTCGACGGCATTGACCCAGAAGGGAATGCCCGTGATCTCGTCGAGTGCCCACTGCAGAATATCGGCGACGCGCTCCGGAGCGTTGTCAGCCAGACTTCGAGTGAACACCCATCCGGTGTGCAGGCATGTGGCGTTGAGAGTGATGACGGATTGCCCACCCACGGTCGAACCCGTGTGGGCCACAGTGTCGGCCATGAAGAAGCCGGGTTCATTCTCATTCTCTCCGCCGGCGAAGTCGAGGAACTCGGCACTGGGCGCATGGGAGCGCCTCGTCGACACATTGCGAGTCGCAAAATCACAGGTTCGAGCACACTGCAGATAGCGGTCGATCGAGGCCGGACTGACAGACAGCAGCTCCTCCCGTATCTCAGGACCATAACCGTCTTCGCCGAGCATCAGGGAACCATGACGTTCCAAAGCCTCGAGCAGCACAGGCATCGCTGCAGCCAGATACTTTCCGCTCTGGCGACCCGACCAATCCCAGACTTTCTCCAATACTGCTCGAGCCTCGTGGGAGTATTTGCCCTCTCTGTGGCGCGGCTCGCCTGAGTCGTCGGGAAGCGGCTTCTGCCCTCGCGCCAACTGAGCCAAGAGCCTGCGGACATGGTCGCGCGACCACCCTGTCATAACGACGATCTCGTCGAGAATCCAGCCCTTGTCCTGCTTTCTCGCTGATCTGTAGCGCTCCAGATAGTCGTTGAGAATCATCCCGTGTTGTCTCCTCGAATCATGGTGAGGAGCTAATTGCGTATGCATGAATTACTCTGTTCCTCCATTTCCGTCGCGGCTCCGCTGCCGCATGCAGCTCATTACGAATTCAGAACTCCGATGCTATTGTTCGAATAGGCAGGAGGTTTTCCTAAACCCAGGAAGACAACAGAAAATGTCACAAACAGCAGCGCGACTACTCGGATTACTGTCATTGCTGATGGTTCCTCGCACATGGTCCGGCACAGATTTGGCGGAGCGTCTCAACGTCAGCTCACGCACGGTCCGCAACGACATCGGCACTCTGCGCGACCTCGGCTACCCTGTCGAGGGGACCCGCGGCGGAGAGGGCGGATACCGCCTGGGATCCGGCGGATCGGCCGTGCCACCGCTGCTGCTCAACCCTGACGAAGCCGTCGCCGTCGCAGTGGGACTTCACTCGGGCCTGAGCTGCATCATCGGCGGAATGGAAGAAACCTCGGCGCAGGCCCTAGCGAAGCTCGAACAGATACTGCCCGCAAGCGTGCGTAACCGGGTGAAGAACCTGGCTCATTTCACGGTTCCCTTGGCTGGCAACCATCCGATGCCGATCGTCGACCCGAATCTGCTGACTCTGATCATCGAATACTGTCACAGCCACGAGAGGTTCAGGTTCACCTACGACTCTGCGATCGGAGTCTTCTCCCACCCAGGAGGCACACCGTCAGAGCAGGAGCGCGGCAGGGAGTTCGAAGTTGAGCCCTACCGGCTGGTGAACCATCAGCATCGCTGGTTCCTCCTGACCTTCGACCCCGAGGAAGAGGCTTGGGCAATCTTCCGAGTCGAACACATCGTCCCCAAGCTGCCCGGAGGTCGACGTTTCGAGCCCCGTGCTCTCCCGGCCGACGACATCGGCGCCTACGTCGAGCGCAACGTCTCGGCCAGCAGGTGGAAACACGCGGCCACGGTCACCGTCGACGCTGCCGCACCCGAGGTCATGAAGATGCTGATGCCGGCCGAAGGCACTGTCGAAGCACTCGACGAACAACGCTCGACCGTGAAGATCGGGGCGGAGACAGTGAGCACCATGGCGTTGACGCTGGCCCGGCTCGACGTCGAATTCGTTGTCGAGGACTCACCGGAGCTCACCGCGGAGCTGCGTGCGCTCTCGGATCGACTGCGGCGCGCGACGACATAGGCACAGCCGGGAGCTGCGAGCCGTCCTAGCGCCGTATAGCCTGCTGCCCGCCGCTGAGTCCAACCCCCAACGATCCTCACCAGACATGTCCGGGAAAACCATAGAGCCACGTGGTTTTTCGCGGGCATGACTCGTGAGTCTTGTCCTTTCCTTGTCTCCTGCAATCGTCGAACTGTAGCTTTCTTAGCAATCGCCGAAGTAACACCGCGATTATTTCCGAGAAATCACTGTGGTCAAATACCACCACACTTCTCTTTTCCCGAGGCAATGATCCAATTCAGTGCCTGCGGACGAATTCAATCAGAATCCGATGACATCTGAACAAACACAATTGGCATTCGTTTGGAGAATACAAATGCGCCCACCGAAATGGCGGACCCCATTGGCTGTCACAGCCGCCGCCTGCATTCTGGCAACCACCCTGCAACCTGGCCCGGCTGCAGCAGACGAGTACGCAGATGGATTGCCGACGGTCGTCGACATCAGCCCAGGAGCCATCGCCACCACCGACTTCATCACCGACAACGATGCGGTGATCATCACCGTCGCCGGTTTCCTTCCGGGTGAGGAGGTGCAACTCGACATCGTAGCCACCCCGAGAGGAAAAGAGGCCATCCACGACAGACAGCGAGCTCGAGCCGACGGCACCGTGACGTTTCCAGTCGGCGGGCCTCCCGGTCGACCAGTCAATACCTATGCGGGCGGCTACCAGGTTGAGATCACGTCCGAGCAGAGTATGAATGAGGGTTATCTGAGCGAATCATTCTCTGTCCTGCCCGTCGTCCCAGCCAGCGGTACAGACCCCGGTGCCGGCACGGACGGGGCCACGACGCCGGTGGAGAGTATCGGACCACTGGCAAAGAACGGGCTGCAGATCCCACCGAGCCCGGGATTCTCGGTCATCGGGGTCGGCCTGAGCCTGCTCGTCCTTGTCTTCGCCTCAGCGGCGGCCGCCGTCATGGCTCGAAGGTCGCAGAAATCGATGACCGATGACCGACAGTAAGGACAGACAGCACATGACTCTGCCCGAACAGATGATCCGAGCCGAACTCCTCAACTCGCGGATCACGCGAACCAACGCCGTCTACGCACACTTCTACGGACCGCTGTGCCTGCTGGTCATCTCACTGACGTTCTTCCCCTACTACGAGTCGGAGCCCCACAGTTCGATCAGCTACGGAAACCTGTGGCAGGAGGTGGTCCGTCTCGGCCCCGGCTACGACCTGATGGCTCTGCTGGTCCTCCTCCTGACGGCGCTGCTGTTGGCCCTCGCAGCAGTGGGAAAGCTGTCGACGAGTGGTCTCATCGCAATCCTGGTGGGATCGACGGCTGTCGGTTCCACCCTGCTGCAGTCCCCCGGATACGTCGACCCGCCGCCCTACACGGATTTCGGTGTCTTCGACATCGTCCTCAGCTTCCTCACGGCCGGCCTGGTCCTTGCCCACGCCATCCACTTATTCGTTCTCGAGCTGGCGTTCCAACGTGGAGGCGTCTGAGTCTCACCGCGTGATGCTCACTGCCGGAGCAGGCCCTGTTCGTTCAACGCCGGGATGACCTGCAGCCGCGTCAGCGGAGCGAACTGACGCTCACTGGTATCCGCCGGCATCGGGTCGTAGGGAAACCATGCGGCTTCAGCGATTTCGGCCAGATGGTTGATGCCATCGACGTTGAGTTCAGCTGGCAGACCCTCGTAGCAGAACACGTCCCCGATCACCCTGTGGTCGGCTTCATTGGCCGCCTCAGCGGCGAAGGTGCCCAGCGGGGACAGACGGTCAGTCTCCAGGGTGAGTCCGAGTTCTTCACTGATCTCCCTGATGATCGTCGCCTCGGCGGACTCGCCGGTTTCGGGTTTGCCGCCGGGAAGCATGAACGACGTCGTCCCCTCCTTGCGCACCATGAGGATCTGAGGTTCATCGGGGTGCAGCAGAACGAGTGCGCTGACTCGGATATCGTTCATTCCAGCCTTTCGTCAGTCATTCCACACTCCGGAGACACCTCGGCGATGGGATCCGAGAACGTGCGTGTCAACCATACCGACCGCCTCCATGAGCGCATACATGGTGGTTGGTCCCACGAACCGGAACCCCTTCTTCTTCAGCGCCTTCGACAGCGCCACCGACTCGGGACTCGTGGTGGGAATCTCGCTCAGCGCACGGGGGCGCGGGGTGGTCTCAGGCTGGAAGCCCCAGATGAAATCACCGAGACCCCCGTCCTCACGCAGCGCCAGTGTTGCTCTGGCATTGCCGATGCAGGCTTCGATCTTGCCACGATGCCGAATGATTCCCGAGTCATCGAGGAGCGCCTCGATCTCGGAATCACCGAATTCGGCAACCAGCTCGGCGTCGAAGTGCTGGAAGACCTCGCGGAATCGTTCGCGCTTCTTGAGAATCGTCAGCCACGACAACCCCGCTTGGAAGCCTTCGAGGCTCATGCGCTCGAACATCCCGGATTCGTCACGGACGGGCATGCCCCATTCGGTGTCGTAGTACTCACGCAGCAGCGGATCGCCATAGGCCCAGGGCGTTCGAGGCAGCCCGTCCTCACCGACCACCGCACCGTCAACGGCGCTGCCTTCGTCAGCATTCGTCTCTGTCATCGGTGCCTCTTCCCTGCCTCGTCCATCCACACCGTCACGGTACCCCGACGCACTGACATAACGTGTCCGGGCCCATGTCCGTGGCGCTGTGTACCCTGATGTCATGAGTCCACATCGGGAAGTGACGTCGGTGCTGCTGATCGGTTTCGGGGCGATCGGGCGCCACGTCACGCGCTTGCTGCACCCGGAGATTTCGAGTGGCCGGCTGCGGCTGACCGCACTGGTCCGGGACCTCGACAAACACGCCGAGCATCAGGGGCTGGGAGCCGAACTCATTGAGGTCGAGAGCCCTCAGGACCCGCGGTGGGCTGAGCTCCGTGCCGATGTCGTGGTCGAATGTGCGGGTGTTCCGGCTGCCAGAACCTATGGTCCGGCCGTCATTGCCGCTGGTATCCCGTTCGTCCTCACCAGTGTCGGTGCCCTTGCCGATCGGCCGATCAGACAATCTCTCCTGGCCGGACCGGGTGAGCTGCATGTGACGAACGGAGCCATCGGCGGGCTCGACGTCCTCGAGGCTGCAGCTCAAGCACAGTCCCTTGACGAGGTGTCCATCAGGACAGCCAAGGCCCCACCCGGACTCATCCAGCCCTGGATGGACGCCGAGGAGGTCCGCCGTCTCCGCTCGCTGACTCCTGCCGATGGACCACTGACCATCTTCACCGGCTCCCCCGCCGAGGCGATCGTGAAGTTCCCCGCCAATGTCAACATCACCGTGGCGCTGGCCTGGGCGACGCGTGGACTCGGATTCGACGCGGGCGCGGACGACGAACTCATGGAACGAGCTCTGCAGCGAACGCGTGTGGAGATCCGGGCTGACCCCAGCCAAGTGGACTCACACCATGAGATCACCGCGAGTGGGTCGGCGGGTGACTTCGCATTCTCGATCTCGTCGACGCCGAGCCCGGAGAATCCGGCCACCAGCGGTCTGACCGCACTGTCGGTCACTCGCACCCTGCGGAAATGTCTGGACGACTTCACACGGAGGTGACCGTGGCCACCCCCAGACAGACAGCGGCCCCCGGCACCGCCATCGGCCTTGAAGGCAGATGGCTGCACCGGGGGCAGCGTGCAGACGATGTCAGTCGTCGGGGTGAGCGATGTTCTCCTGCAGCTGCAGGAACTCCACGTGGCGACCGTACTTGTCGAGGATGTCATCGATGAGCTGTTCCTTCGAGTAGCCCATGACGTCGTATCCCTGTCCGGTCCCGCCGTCGAGGTAGACCTCCATCCGGAAGTAGTCCTCGGTTCCACGCGGGACGTGCCCGCCGAACGAAGGAACGCTGACCTTGTGCGGCCAGATCTGGTAGCGGAACGGGTATTCGCCCTTGCCGTCGACTTCGAGCTGGATCAGCTCGCCATCTTCGACGAACACGCCTTCCGTGTCGACACGACCGCAATTGGCCTCGACACCCCGCTCGACCATCTCTGCCACGACTTCTTCGAAGGTGGGCAGCAGGACGTCGCGTTCGAAGTCGCGCGCCTTGCTGCCGCTGGGGAAGGACAGGACTCGACCGAGCTGACGCTGCCAAGGCTCATGACCGTCGGCTGTGTGCGAACGTCTGGCCAAGGAACCGGGCAGGCTCTGAGAAACGCTGTCGACTCGGTGTGCTTCAACCCGCAGCGCCTTGTACAGACCGATCATCACAAGGATGACGACGAAGGCGAACGGCAGTCCCATCACGACGGTTGCGTTCTGCAATGCCCCGACACCACCGACGATGAGCATGGCAATTGTCAGCGCACCGGTGGCCAGAGCCCAGAAGATGCGCAGTCCCGGCCGGCCGTCGTCCTGCGGGGTCGGCAGACGGGACGAGAGGTTGGCCATGACCAGTGCAGCGGAGTCCGCCGTGGTGACATAGAACAGCAGCGCTGTAATCGTCGCGAGCGCGGCGATGACGACGAAGCCCGGGTAGTTCGAGAGCAGCTCATAGAACCCGCCCTCAGGGTTGAGCATCGTCTTCTCTCCGAACTCCTTGTCACCGTTGCGAATGAGGTCCAGGGCGGAGTTTCCGTAGATCGAGATCCACATGAAGATGTAGATGAACGGGATCGTCAGGGTGCCGAGGACGAACTGACGGATCGTGCGTCCGCGCGAGATGCGGGCCAGGAACAGACCGACGAATGAGGCGAAGGCGATCCACCAGGCCCAGAAGAACAGAGTCCAGTCGGTCATCCACGTTCCGGTGTCTTCGAAGGCGAAGGTCTGACCTGCCATGTTCGGGAACATCCGCACGAAGTCGAAGACGTTGAGGACGAAGGCGTTGAGCAGGAATTTGGTGTTGCCTGCGACGAGGACCCAGAGGCTGAGTGCGACTGCCAGGAAGACGTTGAGGATCGAAAGGAACTTGATGCCCTTGTCCACTCCTGAGACGGCCGAGAGCGTCGCCACGGCGACGCCGACGACGACGATGCCGATCTGTGAGCCCACACCGATGGGGAGGCCGAATACCGTGTTGAGACCGACGTTGACCATGACCACGCCGATGCCCAAGGAGGTGGCCACACCGAAGACGGTGCCCAACAGCGCAGCGAAGTCGACGGTGTCGCCCAGTCCGCCGTGGACGCGCTTGCCGAAGAGCGGGGCCAGCGCGGAGCGGATCGCCAAGGGCATGTTCATCCGGTAGGCGAAGTAGGCCAGGGCAATGCCCATGAGGGCGTAGAGGCCCCAACCGCTGATGCCGTAGTGGAACAGGGTCCACACCGTGGCTTCACGCGCGGCATCGACTGTTTCGGGCTGTGTGCTCGGCGGTGCCAGATATTGGGTGACGGGTTCGGCCACGGCGAAGAACATGAGGTCGGTGCTGATGCCTGCGGCGAAGAGCATCGAGGCCCAAGCCAACAACCCGTATTCGGGCTTCGAATGCTCGGGGCCGAGCTTCGTGTTTCCGTATTTGGATGCGGCGAGGTATATGACGAAGACGAGGACGGCGGCCACGAGAAGGACGTAGAACCAACCGAACCAGTCCGAGGTCCAGCCGACGACGGCACCGAGGACAGCCTCGGCGTTGGCCGGAGCGAAGAAGGCCCAGATCGTGATGGCCAGGGTGCCGAGGGCTGCCGCGATGAAGACCGGCTTGTTCACCGGGGGCAGAGCCTTCTTCACACCGCCCTTCGGCGACTTGGCGGGTTTGTCCACTGTGGCTGTCATCGGCTCACTCCTTCAGCGGACGACTTCGCGTCCACATCGATTTCCCTGTTTCTGCACACCGGACTCCCGGTGAAGACCAACCATGCAGGCTACCATATCGTAACCGTCGGTAACCGGGTAGAGGTCAAACTGTGACCTCACCAGCGGCCTTGTGGCTATCACCGAACCGGGTCGAATCTTCGCCCACTCCCTGTGGCTTCCAGCCTTGGCTCACAGTGAGACGAGGAACAGAGCCAGAGCCATGGCGACACCGGATCCGAGGAAGGTCACCGAGGTGTAGCCGAGGATGTCACGCATCTTCAGTCCCGCGATGGCCAGCACCGGCAGAGCCCAGAAGGGCTGGAGCATATTCGTCCACTGATCTCCGTAGGAGACCGCCATGATCGCGATCGACGGATCGACTCCCAGCTGGTTGGCGGCATCGAGCATGATCGGCCCCTGGACGGCGAACTGTCCGCCGCCCGAGGGAACGAAGAAGTTGACCAGTCCTGCCGAGAGCAGCGCAAGGACGCCGAAGGTCGTCGGGGTCGCAATCGAGACGAGAGCGTCGGAGAAGACAGCAATGAGACCGGTGCCGGACATGATGCCCAGAATTCCTGCGTAGAGAGGGAACTGGAGGAGGATCTCGCCGACGTTCGAGGCGGCTTCCTTCGTCAGGTGGATGAGCTCGAAAGGGTTCTTCACGAGCAGGAAGATGAGTGCGAGGAAGGACCAGTTGACGATATCGAGCGTCAGTCCCCCGCCCTGGGCGAAGTGGATGATCAGGTAGATCACGAGTGCCAGACCGACGATGAGGGTAAGGATCCGCGAGGCGTCGATGCGGTCGGCGGGAGTCACGACCTCCTCGTCCACGGTGGACCTCGACTCGGAGGAGATCGACTCGGGCAGCTCGTAGACCGGGGCATCCTTCTTCGGCGCGATGAGGAAGAAGAGGACGGCGCAGACGATGATGACGCCGAGGATGGCAAGCAGATTCCAGGTGGAGAAGATGGTCTGGCTGACAGGAACGACCTCACCGCCCAAGGACTCAGCGAGGAACGAATCAGGGGTGGCAGCGGTCAACGGACCCGAACCGGAGTAGCCCATGTGCCAGACCACGAAGCCTGAGTATCCGGCGGCGACGAGCAGCGGGAAGTGGACTTTGAGGCCGCGGCTGCGCGCCTGAACGGCGATCTCACGCGCCAGCAGTGCACCGACGACGAGGCCGAGGCCCCATGTGATGAGGCTGGCGATAGCGGCGACGAGGAAGACGAAGACGTAGGCGAAGGCCGGGCTGCCGGGGACGCGGGCCAGCCATGTCAGCAGCTTCTGCACGGGGCCGGTGTTCGCGAGGATGTGTCCCAGCAGCAGGATGAGGCACATCTGAGTCATGAACTCGAGGAGCCCGGCCAGTCCCTCACCCCAGCCGGTGACGACGTCGACGGGACTGGCCCCGGTGAGGATGAACGCCAGGACGGCGACGATGAGGGTGAGAACGATGGCGAACGTCAGCGCTGACGGAATCCACTGTTCGAGGAAACGGTTGATCGGACGCATGAACCCTTTTGAGGCCGCGGCGTTGACCTGGGTCGACGGCTTCGATGCCGACATGAGATCCTCCTGCTGAGAAAAGACTGTGTGTGTCCTCAGCATACAATCAGGGCGCTGATCGACCATGCGATCAGCGCCCTGAGAGCTGCAGCCGGCTCCGTCGACGCCGAGCGTCAAGAGTGACGCAGTGCGTCGGGAGTTCAGCCTCAGTTGTTCTTGAACACCAGCTGCTTGTTGACGAATTCGTCCATGGCCAGAGGTCCGAGTTCACGGCCGACGCCCGAGCGCTTCACGCCGCCGAAGGGCAGGTACTCACGGCTGCCCTCTGGGGCGTTGAGGAAGACCATGCCCGAGTCGATCTGCGAGCCCACACGTTCAGCGCGCTCGATGTCGTTGGAGAACACTGCCGCGCCGAGGCCGAATGGGGTGTCGTTGGCCAGTTCGACAGCTTCTTCCTCGCTGCTGACCTTGTAGACGATGACAGCGGGGCCGAAGAGCTCTTCGTAGTAGCCGCGCATGCCCTTCTCCACATCGGCGAGGACGACTGGTTGCACATAGGCGCCTCCACCGTCGTAGCGCTTGCCGCCGGCGAGCAGAGTCGCACCGTCTTTGACTGTGTCCTGGACCTGCTCGATGAACCGGTCGGCTGCCGCGATCGATGACAGCGGGGACAAGCGGGAGCCCTCTGCACCGGGGGTCTCAGGTGTGAACTTCTTGGCCGCCTCGGTGATGGAGGTCAGGAACTCGTCGTAGACATCGTCCATGACGATCATGCGCTTGGGCGAGTTGCAGGCCTGTCCGGTGTTGCCCATGCGGGTCTTGAAGAACGTGTTCGCGCTCTTCGCCACATCGGGGGTGTCGAGGAGGATGTAGGGGTCGGAACCGCCGAGCTCGAGGACGACCTTCTTGAGGTTCTTGCCCGCTTCGGCGGCCACGGCCGCACCTGCACGCTCGGAACCGGTCAGGGACACACCGTGGTTGCGTGGGTCGGGCAGGATGATGTCTGCGACCTGCTCATTGCTCGCGTAGATGTTGATGTAGGCGCCCTCGGGAAGCCCTGCCTCGATGAAGATCTCTTCCATGATCTGAGCCGAGCGGGGGCACTGCGGGGCGTGCTTGAGCAGGATCGTGTTGCCCAGAGCCAGGTTGGGGGCGGCGAAGCGTGCGACCTGGTAGTAGGGGAAGTTCCAGGGCATGATGCCCAGGAGAGAACCGACCGGCTTGCGGCGGATCATCGCGGTGCCGTCCTCGGGTCCGCGCAGCGGCTCATCGGCCATGAACGCTTCGGCGTTGTCAGCGAAATAGCGGTAGATGGCCGAGCTCAGGCCAACCTCGCCCTTGCCTTCGGGGACGGCCTTGCCCATCTCCAGCTGGATCACCTTCGCCAGCTCTTCGGCCCGCTCCGCGTAGATTTCGGAGACGCGAACGAGGATCGCTGCGCGATCAGCGACGCTGGTCTGGCTCCATTCGGTGAACGTGGTTGCGGATCGGTCGAGTGCGGCCAGGATCTCTGAATCGGTGGCGGTGGCGAATTCTTCGGCCACTTCGCCGGTTGCCGGGTTGGTCACGCGATACATGGTGGACATGTCGAGCCTCATTTCTGCGGGGGTTATTGACACCGATCCAACGGCGCGGAGCCGAACCTCCGGCACCGTTCGACGAGTGGATTCATCTCCCACGCTATGGCCCAATCACCTCGGCGGCAATTCGCTGTCCCACCCCTTGAACACAGCCCCGAATGTGATCGCTGTTACTGTGTTGCCATGAACAGTGTGACTGAACTCGTGAAGCGCTATTACTCCACCGTCGACGCTGGGGACGCCGGCGCCACCTCGGCGCTGTTCGCGGCCGAGGGCCAGTATGATCGCCCCGGATATCCGACCATGGTGGGCCAGCAGATCACCGATTTCTACCACGGCGAACGCGTCATCGAATCAGGTGCGCATTCCCTGACTGAAATCCTCATCGACGGCGATCGCGCCTCCAGCCGAGGGGTCTTCACCGGCCGCCTCAAGGACGGAACCGAGACCTCCGTGGGCTTCGCCGACTTCTTCCTCTTCGACACCGAGGGCCTCATCGCCGAACGCACCACCTACTTCTACCAAGCCGCGGTCTGAGCGACCGGAGTCTCAGTCAGCCCGGCGACTCCCCCAGCTGAGTCTCACTCAGTTGGGCTCCGGGCCTCACTGCTGGGAGTGGTTGCCCCGTTGCTTGCGTGCCTCGAGCACAGCCTGTTGAGCACGGTCCCTGGCCTCGACTCCGGCTCGGCTCGGCGTCTGACCATAGGCCCGCTCCACCTGAGCATAGACATCGGCCATTCCCTCCTCGCTGAGGTCGAGCGGAAGTTCACCGATCTCGGCGAAGGAGGGCCCGATGTGGTCCATGAAACCGCGGATCCCCTTGTCTCCCCCGCCAAGGTGCATCGCCTCGAACTGACCCACCGCAGACCACCGCAGGCCCAGGGAATTCTTCATCACCGCGTCGAGGTCGGGCGCTGAGATGACCCCGTTTTCGACCAACGAGATCGCTTCCTTCATCAGTGCGTTCTGCAGGCGGTTGCCGACGAACCCGCGAACTTCACGATTGAGTGCCACGGGTTCGCGTCCGCAGCTGCGGTAGAACGCAAGGGCGCGTTCGACGGTGTCCGAGCTCGTCGCCGGGGCCGGAACCACCTCCACCAGCGGCATCAGGTGAGGTGGGTTGAACGGATGTCCGACGATGACCCGGGCCGCGACTTCCGGCGGCAGATGCCGTGCGACCAATGATGCGGGGATGGTCGACGACGAGGTCGCGAAGATCGCATCCTTCGGGGCGGCCGCAGCTATCTGGGCGAACAGCTTCGGCTTGGCCTGCGGATCCTCAGGCCCTGATTCCTGCACGAAGGAGGCTCCCGCCACGGCGGCCTCAACGGATTCGGCGAGGCTGATGGTTCCCAGCTCGGAGGCGAGCATGTCGTGGGCGGCAGCGTCGGCACTGACCTCGGCCTGCAGATCGGTGACCACCTCGGCGAGGTCGGGTCTGGGGTCGAAGACCTGGACCGGGTAGCCCGATCGGGCGAACAGCCAAGCGAATGAACGGCCGATCGTCCCGGCCCCGATGACAGCAACGCAGAAGCTCATATTCTCAAGGCTATACCTGCCGATTGCTCTTCGACGCCACCCGCAGGCACCAGCACAGATGCGAGAGATATCGACGTTCAGGCACGTCGAAACGGGCGGTTCGGTGGCACAATGTCACCATGACACCGCGAGAAGGATTGATCACAGTGGATTCGGAGATCATCGCCCTGGCCGAGGATGAGTACGCGGCCGCGGCTGAGTCAGCGCGGATCGAGGTTCGCGAGATCCACACCGCCGCCGAGGCTGCCGAAGCCGCCCTCCTGCTCGACGAGGTGTGGAGCGTCGACGAGACGGGCACCAATGTGCTCGAACCCGGACTCATCGTCGCCTTCGCCCATGCGGGCAACTATGTCTCTGCCGCCTACAGCCTCGACGAACCCGATGAGATGATCGGCGTGACGATCGGCTTCTTCGGCCAGCCTCTGGGCACGGTCATGCACTCTCACATCGCCGGCGTGCGGCATCAGATCATCGGCCGCGGCGCCGGATCAGCGATGAAGCTGCACCAGCGACTGTGGTGCCTCAATCTCGGCATCACAGAGATGACCTGGACCTTCGATCCGCTGGTGGCACGCAACGCCTACTTCAACTTCCAGCGCCTGGGAGTCGGAATGGTCGAATACCTCGAAGACTTCTACGGACAGATGCGCGACGGCGTCAACGCCGGTCAGGCCAGTGACCGCATGGTCGTCTCGTGGCCTCTCGACAAGCCGGCCCGGGCCACCCTCGCCGAGGCGGACGATGCCTTCGAATGTCTGCGCAGTGACGACAACGGCGAGCCTGTGGTTGCCGAGGTGCCCAAGGAGGCCAGTCTGGTCTCGCTCGATTTCCCCTCCGACATCGAGGCGCTGCGCGGCCACGATGCCGATCTTGCCTCACGGTGGCGGATGGCTCTGCGTGATTCGCTGACCGCACTGGTCGCCGACGGCTGGGTCCTCGACACCTGTCTCAAGGGCGGAACGTACCTGCTCCACCATCCCTGAGGCTGACTCAACCACCCTTTGGGTCGGCTGCACTGCCGACAAGGTCGACGGCTCCCGCGTGGCAGGCTGAACTCAGCGCACATCGGATTCGCTCCGAGCCGAGGGCCTCATCCCGTGGGCTGGGAACCGACACACTGATCGCGGCCACCATCGGCCCCTCGGGTCCCCGCACGGGCATACCCAGAGCAGAGACTCCACGTTCGGTGCGTTCACGGTTGAGCGCCGATCCCACCCTGCGAATGTGGTCGAGCTGACGACGAAAGCGAGCGAACGCCTCGGCGTCGAGGAATTCACCCGAGGTGCGGGCCGCATTCGAGGTGTAGAGGCCAGCAAGGACCTGTGGCGAGAGATCAGCCAAGAGCACCTGCCCGCCCGAGGTCAGGCGCGCAGGCAGGATCTCCCCCGCCCTGCTGCCGATCCGAATCCGATCGGAGCCCTCAGCGCTGGCCAGGAAGCGGGTTGTGGTGCCAACCCGAACCAGGAGATTGCAGGTCTCTCCAGTCGTCTCAGACAATGACTCGAGATGTGGGCGCAGAATCTGCAGCAGTCTGCGGTGGGCCGATTGGGCCTCGACATTGGCTACGATTCCCGGTCCCGGGTGGTAGATACGCGACTCGTCCTGGACGGCGAAGCCGCGGTAGACGAGCATGCTCAGCAGGCGATGCGCGGTCGAGGGGCTGACCTGCAGATCGGCTGCGGCATCGGTGATCGAGACGGCCCCGGTGTCTCGCAGCGTCTGCAGCAGACGCAGCGCGTTGTCGACCGAGCCGAGCAGATGCGCCGGCGCCTGGGCCACCACACGACGTTCCATTCCCTCATCGTAGTGCCCTGCGCCCGAAGCTTTTCCACATAGCAGAATCTTTTTGCCCCTTTGTGGTGACCACGACCACAGTGGAAGCAGACACGTCACTGATCGATGACGATTCTGCAGACGACAGGAGCAGCATGCAGTTCTACCTCAATGGATTCCAGCCCGGCGACCCGGAGAAATCGTCGCCGAGCCCCCAGGCACAGACGCCTGAGCTCCCCGAGGAGGTCGATGTCCTCGTCGTCGGCTCGGGGCCGGCCGGAACCGTTCTCGCCGCACAGCTGGCAGAGTTTCCCGATATCACCACTCGCGTCATCGAGCGCCGTGAGGGACCACTCGAGCTGGGTCATGCCGACGGAGTCGCCTGCCGGACGGTCGAGATGTTCGACGCCTTCGGTTTGGCCGAACGCCTCGTGCGCGAAGCCTATTGGGTCAACGAGACGACCTTCTGGGGTCCGGCCGAGGCGGACCCGAGGCAGATCATTCGCACCGGGCGCATGGACGACGTCGAAGAGGGGCTGTCCGAATACCCGCACGTCATCGTCAACCAGGCCCGCATGCAGGACTATCTGCTTGAGCGCATGGCCGACTCTCCTTCACGGCTCGTCCCCGACTACGGCCTCACAGTCACCGATGTCAGAGTCGATGACTCCGCCGAGTCCGAGCATCCGGTCACCGTCACCGTGGCGCTGAATGATCCCGATCCTGAGTCCGCCGACGACCACCCAACGTCCCCTCGCACGATCCGCGCCAAGTACGTCGTCGGCTGCGACGGCGCCCGCTCAGCAGTGCGCCGATCGATCGGCATCGAGATGAACGGGGATGCCCGCAATCACGCGTGGGGCGTCATGGATGTCTTCGCCGTCACGGACTTCCCGGACATCCGCCTGAAGTCGGCAATCCAGTCCGCGTCCGGCGGCAGCGTTCTGCTCATCCCGCGCGAGGGCGGGTACATGGTCCGCCTCTACGTCGACCTCGGCGATCTCGATCCCAACGATTCCGGTGCCCGCAGCCGATTCACCTCGGACATGATCATCGAAGCCGCGCAGCGGATCTTCCATCCCTATTCGCTCGAGGTCAAGGACATCGCCTGGTGGTCGGTCTACGAGGTGGGCCAGCGCATCGCCGACCGCTTCGATGACGTCGCCGAGGCGGAGCGCGGCACCCGTTCACCGCATGTGTTCATCGCCGGCGATGCCTGCCACACCCATTCGGCGAAGGCCGGTCAGGGGATGAACGTGTCCATGCAGGACGGGTTCAACTTGGGTTGGAAGCTCGCAGCAGTGCTGCAGGGCCGCAGTCCGAGCACGCTCCTCGACACCTACGCTCAGGAACGTCAGGCAATCGCCCAGGAGCTCATTGATTTCGATCTCACCTGGTCAGAGGCCATGGCAGCGAAGCCAGCCGATCCGAATGACCCCGAAGCCGGCGGCATGAGCGCTGCCGAGCGGCAGAAGATCTTCACCGCGGGTGGACGCTTCACCGCCGGCTTCGCCACCGACTATCCTCCGAACCTGATCACCGGTGACGACACCCACGAACACCTGGCCACAGGCTTCCCCATCGGCGAGCGGTTCCATTCGGCTCCCGCCATCCGTCTCGCCGACGCCAAGCCCCTCGAACTCGGGCATCAGGCGAAGGCCGATGGTCGCTGGCGCCTCTATGCCTTCGCCGACACCGCCGATCCGGCCTCGCCGAATTCGGCAATCCGCCGCCTCTGCGATTTCCTTGCCGAGTCACCCGAGTCCCCGATTCGCCGTTACACGCCCGCCGGGGCAGACCCCGATGCGGTCTTCGACGTCCGTGCGATCTTCCAACATTCTCACCGGGACCTGTCTGTCGATGCGATGCCGCAGTTCCTACTGCCGCGCAAGGGACGCTTCGGTCTCATCGACTACGAGAAGATGTTCTGCGCGGACCTCCGGACAGGTCCGGACATCTTCGACGCTCGTGGCATCGACCGCAGTACGGGCGCCCTGGTCATCGTCCGACCGGATCAGTACGTTGCCCAGGTGCTGCCGCTCGATGCCCATGCCGAGCTCGTCGACTTCTTCTCCAGGATCATGGTGCCCTCGGCCTGACCCAATCAGCGGCAGCCGAGGGCAGCCGCCACAGTCGAAGACAGAAAGAGGAGTGCTGGAACCCGCTTGGGCTCCAGCACTCCTCTTTCCCTATGGCGCTTGATTCTCTGTGGTGCTTACTTCTCTTCCCAGTTCTTGCGCAGCAGCTTCTTGTCGAGCTTGCCCACCGAGGTGCGAGGCATCTCAGTCACGACATAGACCTCATCTGGCATCTGCCACTTGGCGAAGCGCTCGCTGAGCGTTTCGACGATGGACTCGCGGGTCACCTCGGCGCCGTCATCGGCCACGACATAGGCCACGGGACGCTCGTCCCACTTCTCGTCGGGGACACCGATGACCGCGGCCTCCTTGACGTTGGGGCTGTCGAGGATCGCGTTCTCCATGTCGATCGAGGAGATCCATTCGCCGCCGGACTTGATGACGTCCTTGAGGCGGTCGGTGATCTTGAGGTAGCCGTGGGCATCGATGACGCCGACGTCACCCGAGCGCCACCAACCGTCGAGGAAACGGTCGGCGTTGTCGGGCAGCTGGTAGTAGGACTCGGTGATCCAGGGGCCGCGCATGACGATCTCTCCGACCGACTTGCCGTCGCGAGGCATCTCCTCGCCGGTGGGGTCGACGATCTTGACCTCGACGCCGATGATCGGCAGGCCCTGGTAGCGCTTGAGGTCCCACTTCTCTTCATCGCTGAGGTTCATGCCCGACTTGATGCGCCAGTTCGTCGTCGCCAGTGGGGTGGTCTCGGTGGCACCGTAGCCGTGGATGACCTCGGCGCCGGTGACCTCCTTGAAGCCGCGCATCATGGACAGCGGCGGCTCCGAAGAACCGGAGACCAGACGGACTCCGGTGAGGTCCGGTGGGGTCGGCATGTTCTTCATCATCGCCAGCATCGGGGTGAAGATTGCAGGCGCACCGTTGGCCAGCGTCACCTTCTCCTCGATGAAGGCCTGGCCGATGGCGCCGAACTCCTCGGCGGCGAACTTGCCTGGCAGGACGAGCTTGGCACCGGCGGCGACCGCGTTCTGCGGGAAGCCCCAGGACAGCACGTGGAACATCGGAGTGATGGGCATGACGCAGTCGTCGAAGGTCGCCTGCAGTGCTGCCAGTCCGCCCATGGTGTGCAGGTAGATCGAGCGGTGGGAGTAGTAGACGCCCTTGGGCCGACCTGTGGTTCCGGTCGTGTATCCGGCGTAGGCAGCGGTCTTCTCGTCAACGACGGGCCAGTCATAGGTCTCAGGCTTGTCGGCGATGAGATCTTCGTAGAAGACGACATTGTTCAAGCTCGTTTCGATCTCGGATGCCGGCTTGTCGGTCATGACGACCCAGCCCTTGACGTCGAGCTTCGGTGCGAGTGCCTCGGCGACGTGGAGGAGGGATTCCTCGACGAAGATCCAGTCGGACTTCGAGTGGCTGACGACGTAGGCGAGGTCTTCCGGTGCCAGGCGCAGATTGAGCTGGAGCATGGTCGCGGCCACACCGGGAACCGAGAAGTAGAGCTCGAGGTGACGGCGGGAGTTCCAGTCGATGACGCCGACCATGGAGCCCGCGCCCACACCGAGTTCATCCAGCCCGTGTGCCAGCTGAGCCATCCGCTTGTACTCGTCGGCGTAGTTGGAACGACCCCAGGAGCCATCGGACCGGCGGTAGACGACCTCGGATTCGCCGAAGACCGTCGCGGCATGGCGGATCAGGCTGGTGGTGTTGAGCTGGTAGCTGTCACCGAGGGTGGATGGAATGCCTGTAAGCATGAGACTCCTTTGGTCATGGTGGTCGTGCTGGGGTGTATTCGTGATGGGGTGGAGGGGCGTGCAGATATCCGGACTATTTTCATCGTCAGAATATCCTGGCAAGTGATGCCGCTCACAACTTCCGCCGCAACGTTACCAATTAGAAACGTATGGGGCGCCGAGGTGAGGGTGAGCCGTGCGCTCACCGGCCGTCGACTATTCGCCGGTGAAGTTCGGGCCGCGCTTTTCCATGAACGCTGCAACGCCTTCGGCGAAATCCTTACTCGCTCGCAAGTCCGTCTGTCCCTTGAGTTCTCGATCGAATGCATCGTCGAGCCCGGTCAGCGTCGCAGCGTTGATGGCTTCCTTCGAAGCCGCGAAGGCCAGAGGTGCGCCCTGCGCCCACTGCGCCGCAATTTCCTGCGCCCGGTTCAGGTGCTCGCCCGCCGGCGTGACCAGGCTGGCCAGGCCCCAATCCGCAGCCTCCTTCGCCCAGACCTTCTGTGCCGTCAGCGCCATCTTCATGGCTCGATGTCGGCCCGCCGAGGCTGCCACGAGTGCCGTTGCCCCGCCGTCTGGCATGAGTCCGATCTTGGTGAAGGCCAGCATCAGGTAGGACTCTTCGCTCATCACGGTGTAGTCACAGGCCAAGGCCAGGGAGCAGCCGATGCCGGCAGCTGGTCCGGAGACCGCGGCGATGGTCGGGATCGGCAGATCGATGATCGATCGGATGATCTCATTGGCCCGGTCGAGACCGAGGCCCCCGTTCTGCACCGAACCCTGCAGATCGGCTCCCGAGCTGAAGGCTCGATCGTTGCCGGTGAGAATGAGCACACGGGCCGTGGAAGCCGCCTCGGCGACGGATTCCCCGACCGCTTCGATGGCCTCCCTGGTCAGCGCATTGAGGCTTTCGGGGCGATTGATCGTGATGGTCACGACCCCGTCTTGCAGATCGGTGAGAACACTCGAGGTCAAAGCGACTCCTCTTAGTTGGCGCTGGGTGACTGATCTTCCACCTCAACCTTAACGCACGATAAGTTGATCTGGGTCACACGTCTCACCGCACGAACGCAACCGCAAAGGTGCATCGCCCGGGTCAGCTGACGCCCCTCAGATCAGCCGCATCGCTCGGCCCAGCTGACGCCCCTCAGATCAGCGCGGCCGCCAGCTGCGTCCCCGTCAGTGTGCGGTCAGCGAAGACCAGGCGCATCGCCTGCGGATCGGGGTTGCCGGCATCGGGAGCCCTGTGCTGCAGGCTCAGACCGACCTTCTCCGCAACCTTCCGGGAGGCCTCATTATGTTCGAGCAGATAGGCGATGACCGGCATTTCGGGTTTGAGCTCCTGGGCTCGAGCGATGGCCAGACGAGAGATCTCACTGGCATAGCCGCGACCCTGGACCTCGGGACGGAAGCGATAGCCTAAGTTCCAATAGGCCTCGATCCGATCCGGTTTCCACTCATCGGCCAGTGGCATGCGCCTGACACCGCAGCCGCACATTCCCAGCACCGGCCCGTCCTCGGTTTCGCGAACGATCCACGATCCAAGGCCGTCGATCTCCCAATCGGCGATGCGGGTCAGCAGGTACGCCTCTGCTTCCTCCCGTTTGACCATCCTGCCGCTGGGGAAGTGCGTCCACACGCGGGGGTCACTGTAGATCTCGAAGATCTCGTCCAGATCTCCAAGACCCGGGCGGTCAAGCACGAACGGCTCAGTCATCAGGCGTTGTGAGCGGCCTTGATAGCCGCGTCGAGATCGGCCCACAGGTCCTCGGCGTGCTCGATGCCCACGCTCAGACGCAGCAGTCCGTCGGGCACCGACTTCGGTTCCGAGGTATTGCGCCGGCGACGTTCGATGAGTGATTCCACTCCGCCCAGGGAGGTGGCCGGCGTCCACACTCGGACCGCCTCGGCGACGGCTGTGGCCTGTTCCGCGGTTTCTGTGCAGAAGGCGACGACCGCACCAAAGCCAGAGAGCTGCGCTGCCGCGCGTTCGTGGCCGGGGTCGGTGGGCAGACCCGGGTAGCGGGTCTCGACGACGTTAGGGTGCGTGCTCAGGCGTTCAGCGATCAGCGCGGCATTGGCCTGGGCGCGCTCCATGCGCACCGACAGTGTCCGCAGGCCCCGCAGTGCCAACCAGACTTCGAAGGGCCCGGCGATCGCTCCGCGCAGTGAGCGTTCGCCGTGCAGCCGCTTATGCAGATCTTCGCTGCTGGTCAGCACTGCACCGAGGACGACGTCCGAGTGACCAGCAAGGTATTTGGTCACGGAGTGGACGACGACGTCGGCACCCAGGTCCAGCGGCGTCTGCAGGAGTGGGGTCGCGAAGGTATTGTCGACGACAGTGAGGATGCCGCGTTCGCGTGCGGCGGAGATGAGTGCAGGGGTGTCCGCGACTTCGAGCATCGGGTTCGTCGGAGACTCGATCCACAGCACCGCCGAGGCGGCACTCACGTCATCGAGTGCGCTGACGACGGCCTCTGTGTCGGCGATGTCGACGGTGGTGAGGGTGAATCCGCTGCGCTCGGCGACCTCACCCGCGGATTCCAGTGACCCCTGGTAGCAGTGCCGGGGCATGATCAGGGTGCCCTCGCGAGGGACCAGGCTCAGTGCCGCTGCGATCGCGGCGAGTCCCGAACCGAATACCAGCCCGGGCAGTTGGGCATGTTCGAGTTCAGCCAGCGCCTCTTCGAACGGAGTCCATGCCGGGGTCGAGAACCGACCGTAGACATAGTCGGAATGATCGATCTCGCCGCTGCCGACAAAGGTCGAGGACAGTTCGATGGGAGGGTTGACCGAGGAACCGTTCGAGCGTGGCGGACGACCCGCTTCGACGACGACGGTCTCTGGCGCGTGGGAGGAATCTCGTGTGGTCATTTTCCCAATATATGTCGTGTCCAGGCGGCTGTGCATCGATGTCTCAGTCACACCTCAGTTGTTCCGTGCAGACAGCCACGCGGCACGGGCCTCGCGTTTCAGTCGTGCACGTTGACCATGTGCTCCAGCAGTGCTCGGGCTCCGGTTGAAAGCCGACGCCTGGGCGACCACACCGCGTGCAGTTCCCGGTCGAGGGCGACTCCGGACTCCACTGGCAGCGGCACCAGGCGGCGAGCGCTGAAGTCATCGCGCAGGGCCAACTCCGAGAGCACGACCGGCGCGATACCGGTGGCTGCGGCGATCTTCAGCGCCGAGTTCGACCCGTACTCCCCCGCCACGCGCGCTCCGCCGTACTGTGCCAAAGCGGCGTCGAGGACCTCTCGCGTTCCCGAACCGACCTCTCTGACCAGAAGCGGCACCGTCGCCAACTCCTCGGCGCCGATCGGGTGAGTCCAGGCCTCGGCGAAGGTGGGTGCGGAGGCGATCATGAGCCGGTCATGACCGACCACCTCGGCAGGGAAGCCCTCCGGCAGGGACACGGATTCGATGAGTCCGAGGTCGCAGCGCTGCTCGCGCACTGCCGCGATGACTGCCGAGGAGTTCTCGACGGCCAGGCCCACGTCGATGTCGGGATGCATCGAGGTGAACGTCGTCAGATATCTCGGCAGCAGGTATTCGGCCACGGTCAGGGAGGCGGACACGCGCACGGTGCCGGCCCGGGCATCCTGGATCGCGCGGGTGCCCGCATTGAGATCGGCATAGGCATCGATGACCTTCGAGGCCCACTGGGCAACCGCGTGGCCTTCGGCGGTGAGCTGGGTGCCCTGCGGAGAGCGCTGCAGCAGAGGTACCTTGAGATCCCGTTCGAGATTGCGCAGGCTGCGCGAGGCATTCGGCTGGGCAAGTCCCATCGCCTCGGCGGCCTGTCCGATGGATTGAGCGCTCGCGCTCAGCGTCACCAGCAGCCCCAGAGCCGGCAGCTCGGGCCAATCCTGCATTCTGCTGAGATCCTGCATGGCCCGATTATGCCATATCATCCCGATATGGGTTGTTCGACTTTTGGCGGCTACCGCTTCCCGCCCCTGCTTGACAGACTGAAGCAATGAAGCGCATTGTCCGTCTCCTCCCCGGCCTGGGGGTCGCCGCAGCCGCCACCGCGATCGCGTGGCCCATCTCCATGCTGGCTCCCGTCCTCTCCCCGCTCCTCATCGCCATCGTCCTGGGGATCATTGTGGGCAATGCCTTTCCTGAGCTGCCGCCGACCTTCCGGCCCGGTCTCGACTTCGCTGCCAAACCTCTCCTGCGATTGGGCATTGTGGCCCTCGGCGCGCAGGTGGTTCTTGGTGACATCCTCGAACTCGGGTGGCTGGTCCTCGTCCTCGCCGCCGTTGTCGTTGCCGTCGGCATCGTCTCCGGACTGCTCCTGGCTCGCCCGTTCCGCGTCGAGTCGAATCTGGCGCTGCTCATCGGGTGCGGGTTCGGCATCTGCGGTGCCGCCGCTGTCGCCGGTGTCGAGTCGACGCTGAAGGCGAAGAAGGAGGACGTGGCCGCGGCGATCGGCCTTGTGGTCCTCTTCGGCACGCTGATGATCGCCGTGATCCCGTCACTGAGCATCGCCTTCGGGCTCGCCCCAGACACCGCAGGAATGTGGGGTGGGGCCTCGACGCACGAGGTCGCGCAGGTCGTCGCGATCGGCGGCATCATCGGCCCAGCTGCTCTGCAGGTCGCCGTCCTCGTCAAGCTCTCCCGCGTCATCATGCTCGCCCCGACCGTCGCCGTCCTCAGCCTGGTGATGCGTCGCAGGGAGAGCCGGGCGCAGGCCTCGGTGACTTCTCCCGCCGAGGTGGCCCCGCAGTCCTCCTCGACTGCGCAGTCCTCGTCGCCGGCCGGGTCATCATCGTCGCCCGGGGAGTCCCTTTCGGGCAGGCGGCCTCCGGCGCCTGCGACGAAACGTCCGCCCATCGTGCCGCTGTTCGTCCTCGGGTTCCTTCTCATGGCGGGTCTGCGCACCTTCGGTCTGCTGCCCGAGGTCGCCGTGTCCGGTCTGGGCTGGCTGCAGACCGTGTGCCTCGCCATGGCGATGTTCGCTCTCGGTCGCGGTGTGCAATGGCGTTCGCTGCGCAACCTCGGCGCCGGTCCCATCGGGCTGGCCGCGACGACGACTCTCATCGTCGCTGCGATAGGACTGGGCGGAGCCCTCCTGTTGACCTGAGCGGGTGCTGACCTGAGCGCGTGCTGGCTTGAGCACACATGCTGGAAGCCCGCCCTGCCGACTGCCCGATCTCGATACGATGATCCTGAAGTCGGCTCGGGAGACGATCCCGAACCGGGGCAAGAACACGAGCGACGCCACGGTGAGCGAAGGATGCAGCAATGAGCGCAAACGCAATAGTCATCGGCAGCGGCGTGATGGGGGCTTCGATCGCCTACTCGCTGGCCAGACGCGGATACACAGTCACCGTCGTCGACAAGAAATCGGGACCGGCCCAGGGATCGACCGGGGCGACGAGTGCGATCGTTCGCTTCACCTATTCGCTGCGAGACTCCATCGCCCTGGCCTGGGAGTCCAAGCATCTGTGGGAGAACCTGCGAGACCACCTCCAGGCGCCGGAAGCGGAACCAGTGGCGGACTTCATTCGCACCGGCATGGCCGTCATCGACATTCCCGGACTGCTTCCGCCCACCCTCCGCTCCGACTTCGACGATCTCTCCATCCCCTACACCGAGTGGGATGCAGTCGACCTCTCGCGGGAGCTGCCCGGCATCGACGTCTCGAACCACTACCCACCCGTGCGTCCCGATGATCCGGCGTTCCTCGATGACAGCGAGGAGGAGGCGAGTGCCCTGTACACACCCGACGGCGGGTACATCTCTGATCCGGTCCTGGCCACGGAGAACTTCGTCCGCGCCGCCCAACGACACGGCGCACAGTTCCTCTACAACGCCGAAGTCATCGCCTTAGACCACCACCTCCTCGACCCACAGCAGAACGTTGAAGGTATGGCTAGCGAAGGAGGCGCACCCGAAGACGTGACCGAAGGCGCGCCCAGAGCAGGCGGCGACTCTACTGAGGGGCGCACCGCTTGGAGCGTCGAGCTTGCCGACGGCAGGGTCCTCGACGCCTCTGTCGTGGTGAATGCGGCAGGCCCTTGGTCCTCGAGACTCAACGAGCTCGCCGGCATCGGATCGGACCATGGGGTCTCACTGACTCCGCTGCGCCAGGAGGTCCACACTCTGCCGGCGGAATCGACTGTCATCCGCGCCGACGGCTCCCGCATCCCTGCACTCCTCGACGCCGGCATCGGCACCTATATGCGCGCCGAGGTGGGAGGGCAGCTGCTCATCGGAGGCTCAGAACCCGAGTGCGACGAACTCGAATGGGTGGATGATCCCGACGAGGTATCCATGAGTGTTCGCCCCGAGCAGTTTGAGACGCAGTCGCTGCGCGCGGCCAAACGATTCAACGACATCACGATACCGAACCGAGCGCGCGGAGTCGTCGGCGTCTACGACGTCGCCGCGGACTGGACGCCGATCTATGATCGGTCAGAGGCAGATGGCTTCTATCAGGCTGTCGGCACCAGCGGCAATCAGTTCAAGAACGCACCGATGGTCGGCGAACTCATGGCAGGCCTCATCGACGCTGTCGAAGCCGGCCACGACCACGACAGTGATCCGGTCCGCATTTCACTCACATACACCGACGAAGAGTTGGACCTGGGCGCCTTCTCCCGCCTGCGCACACCGGCAGGAACAAGCGGCAATGTGATGGGCTGAACTGCGAGCCGCTGGGCCGATCCCCAACTCGCCGGGCCCAGATGAGCACCCTCAAGTGCCGATATCTGGGAAATACCGACCAAATGGCTCGCGGCAACCGTTCCTGCCGGTACTGGGATGGTAGTGTCACTCAGCGAATCAACCAGTTTCGCTCAGCGATATTTCAGCCTCATTGGGGATCCTATGCTCGTACAAATCATTGCGTTGTTGATCTTCGTCGCCCTGTTCGCGATCGGCGCGATCCGGGGCGTGCAGATCGGCGTACTCATGCTCGTCGGCGCCGCCGGAACCGGCCTGTTCCTGACAGATATGACCGTCGACGACATCATTGCGGAGTTCCCGCTGTCCATCATGATCCTGCTGGCCGGGGTCACCTACTTCTTCGCCATTGCGCAGGAGAACGGAACCGTCGACAAGATCATCGACTGGGCACTGGAGAAGGTCGGATCCTCTGCCGTCCTCCTGCCTATCGTCTTCTTCGTCATCACAGCGGGCATTGCCTCCATGGGTGCGCCTCTGGCCGGTCTCGTCATGATGCCGGTCGGCATGCAGGTGGCCCGCAAGTACGGAGTCGACTTCGCTCTGATGGGTCTGGCGATCTGCTTCGCCATCGGCGCCGGTGGGTTCGCCCCGACCAGCCTCTACGGCATCGTCACCTACAGCACCGCCCATGATGCGGGAATCGATCTCTCTCCCTTCCTGCTCTTCGGCATCGCGGTCGTCGTCTACCTCGTGATGCTCACCGTCGCCTATTTCATGTTCGGTCGTCAGCTCTTCGGACGGAAGTCCGCCATGGCCGCTGCAGGATCAGTGCACTCCGGGGCACACGCCACCGGAACGAACGAGTTCGGAACCACCGACGAAGGCGCCGGTTCGACGATCTCCCGCGGATCCGCCTCGGCGACGAAGGTGGCCTTCGGTGAAGACGACGAGGACGAAGCCCTGTTCGACTCCTCGAGCTCCTCGGAGAGTGCCGAGTCGGGGCCCTTCTCGTTCGTGCAGATCCTCACAGTGGTCCTTATGGTCGGCCTCATCGGTTCGGTCGTCGTTCTGGCCGCGTTCGGCAAGGAACCCGACATCGGCCTGCTCTGCTTCCTCTTCGGTGCGATTCTCTCGCTCGCCGATCCCAAGACCGGCAAGGCTGCACTGCCCAAGATCGACTGGTCGACGGTTCTGCTCGTCGGCGGCATCATCACGTTCGTCGGCGTACTGCAGAACATGGGCGCCGTCGACCTCCTCGGCGAGGGTGCGGAGGCGATCGGTTCGCCGCTCATCGCGGCCTTCGTTCTGTGCATCGTGGGCGGACTCGTCTCCGCCTTCGCCTCGACGACAGGCATCCTCGCGGCACTCGTGCCCTTGGCGCTGCCTCTCATCGCCGCCGGCGGAGTCCCCGGCTGGGCGCTCATTGCGGCACTCGGCGTGTGCTCGGCCGTCGTCGACGTCTCACCGTTCTCGACACTGGGTGCCACGGTCGTGGCCACTGTCCCGCAGGATCACAAGGCCAGGCTCACTCGCATCCTCGTGAAGTTCGGCATGTCGATGGTCATCATCGGACCCATCGTCCTCGTCGGCGGGCTCGTCGTCCCGGCCATGTTCTTCTGAGGGACCTGTGGTCCGGGCCCATTGGGGCGCCCGGACCACAGAGCTCTCGTCACATCAGCGCAGCTCCTTGACCAGGATGACGAACTCGAGGTCATCGACCAACGGCACCCCGAACCGGTCGTCACCATAGGGGAAGGGTTCGATCTCGCCTGTGCGCTCGTAGCCCCGGCGCTCATAGTAGGCGATGAGTTCGGCACGCTTGTTGATGACGCTCATCCGCAGCGAACGAGCGTTCCAGCGTTCGGCCACCCATGCCTCGGCGAGGTTCATCAGGGCCGATCCCACTCCTTGGCCCTGCCCCTCTGGGGACACCGCGAGCACGCCGAGGTAGGCGGTTCCGTCAACAGGTTCGCGCAGGTAGACGCTGCCGACGGCCAGGCCCTCCGCAGAGCGCACCAAGAGCATCGAGGAATCGGTTTCGGCGAGCATTTCGCGGGCCATATCGGCGTTCAGTCGCTGACCGCTGAGCAGATCAGCCTCGGTCGTCCAACCCTGCTTCGAGGGTTCGCCGCGGTAGGCGGAGGCGACCAGTGCGACATAGTCGTCGATATCGTCAACGCCGAGTTCGCTGACGTCGAAGCCTGTTTCATTCAGGATCAGTGTGTGAGCATCGACCATGGTGGCAGGGGCGTGAGTGGACATAGGTCGGCTCCTTGAGGATGTCTGACCGTCGCCGGGAACGGCCGAAAGAACGGGTTGCTCAACAGGTTAGTCGCTCGGCCGCGAACGCAACTATAGTTTCACGTATCAGGACTGACACATTCGCCTGCTGGTATGCGCTGGCCGGCATTTTCGCCCTTGAGGAGCGTTCATGGATCTCGTGATCTCGGATGAGACGTATACCTTCGCCCACGACGCTGCGGCTGACCGCTTCACGGTGAGCCACGACGGCAAGCCCATCGGTCACGTCGACTACATCGACCGCGTGGCCAGCCCGGATGACACATCCGAATCCGCGGTGCGCACCTTCACCCACACCGAGGTGTCCCCCGCCTATGGTGGTCGTGGCATCGCCGCACATCTGGTGCGCTTTGCCCTGGAGACCAGCGCCGAGGCGGGTCTGACCTTCCGTACGACCTGCTCCTATGTCATGGACTTCTTCCGCAAGAACCCCGAGTTCGACGAGATGCGGGCCTGAGCAGGCACGAACCTGAGGACGTAGCCCACCCAGAGCGTCGCGGCGATGACCACGAGGGCGACGGCGCCCCACAGCAGACCGGGTTCGGCCACCGCCAGCTGCGGAATGTCGCGACTGGGGATGATCGCGGCGAAGGTGCCCGCCGCCAGCGCCCCGAGCCATGATCCGACCATCATCGACACGTGCCGGCGGATCTTGCCGATGCGAATCGAGATGACGCCGATGGTTGTGGTTGCGAACGTGAAGATCGCGAGCGCATGGAAGACCGTGAAGCTTCCGCTGAGAGTGTAGATGAACATGCCGCTCACACATACGAAGTACATGAGTATGACCCATGACCGCCCGATCCATCTGTGTTTGCGGTCCTTGGCTCGCCGGATGAGCTGAACCGGTGCCAGCAGCACAACACCCGAGGCGGCCAGTGCGTGGATTGCTATGAACATCGTTGTCATAGACTTAAGATAGTTCCACTAACCAAGGGCGGCAACGTAGATAGCGGAGCCGGATCTGCTATCCAATCGAGCCGCCTAACCACTGGCCTTCCGGCCCGATTGAGGATGTGGGGATTCGCATGAAACTCAGTGCTCTGGCCGCAGAATCCGGGGTCTCGACCGCCAGCATCAAGTACTACATCCACGTCGGCATCCTGCCCCCTGGCCGGAAGCGGAATGCGACCACCGCTGTCTACTCCCAAGCCCATCTTGATCGCCTTGCCCTCATCACCTGGCTGCGACGAGAGCTCGGATCCCCGATCGAGTCCATCGCCGCACTGACGCGGGCCATCGACGACGAGTCCTTGGAGAACATCGAACTGATGGGCCTCTGTCAGAGGCTGGCTCTGGAGGCGAGCAATGTCCTGAAGTCCGCTGACCCGGCGTCACCGACAGCCCACTCGACTTCACAGCCGGACGACTCTGAATCACCTCCCCACTCCGAATCCTCATCCTCATCCTCATCCGTCGAGAACGATATTCGTGGGGTTCTTCACGAACTGGGATGGCCGGACATCTCAACGACCGCAGTGGCCTCAATGGCCGGCGTTCTCGATGAGCTCAGCGCCTCGGGATACCACGTGGGACCGGATACGATTCGTCGCCATATCCGTTCTCTGGCCGAGGTCGCCAGCAGGAACACCCGCCCGATCACCGATGATCTGAGCAGAGATCGCATCTGCATCGAGGTGATGCGCGGAATCACGATGCACAACAGACTTCTCATCACGACCAGCGCGCTCGTCCATGCTTCCCTGTCCGCCATGCCACGAAGCTCGCAGAATTCCGCACCTCAGGCAACGAAATTCGAATGACTTACAGCGGTTATCACCACTACACTGTGTGCAGGCTGCTCTCTGCCGTGCCCGTCGGCCACCCCGCAGTCATATCTTTTCGATAGCCGAACGACAACCAAAGGAGGACCTGTCGTGGACATCTCCCCGATCATCGACAAGCTCAACACCGGACTGTTCATCAATGGCCAGTGGCGTGAGGCCGAGGGTGGGAAGACCATCGACGTCGTGAACCCCGCGACCGGTGATCTCATCACCACGGTCGCCGATGGAACCGCCGCCGATGCCGCCGAAGCCATCAAGGTCGCCGGTGACACCCAGGAGTCCTGGGCCGCCACCCCACCGCGCGAACGGGCCGAGATTCTGCGCCGCGCGTTCGAACTCCTCATCGACCGTGCCGATGACATCGCTGCGGTCATGACCGCCGAGATGGGCAAGCCCTTCGCCGAGTCCAAGGGTGAGGTCACCTACGGTGCCGAATTCTTCCGCTGGTTCTCCGAGGAGGCCGTGCGCGTGGGCGGCGAATACACCCAGTCCACCGACGGCAAGACCCGCGTCATGGTCTCTCGCGAACCGGTCGGGCCCTGCATCCTCATCACCCCCTGGAACTTCCCGCTGGCCATGGGCACCCGCAAGATCGGTCCCGCCATCGCCGCCGGCTGCACCATGGTGTTCAAGCCTGCGAAGCTGACGCCGCTGACTTCGCTCATGCTCGTCGACGTACTCATCGAAGCCGGCCTGCCCGCCGGTGTGCTCAACGTCGTCACTTCGGAGTCCGCCCGCCGCGTGGTCACCCCGTGGATGAAATCGGGAATCGCCCGCAAGGTCACCTTCACCGGCTCCACCGAGGTGGGCATCGGTCTGCTCAAGCAGGCTGCCGACAATGTCATGAAGACGTCGATGGAGCTCGGCGGCAATGCCCCGTTCGTCGTCTGCGATGATGCCGACATCGACAAGGCCGTCACCGGTGCGGTCCAGGCGAAGATGCGCAACGGCGGCGAAGCCTGCACCTCAGCGAACCGTCTGTTCGTCCATTCCTCGATCGCCGAGGAGTTCTCGACGAAGCTGACCGAACGCATCGGATCGATGACCGTCGGAAACGGCCTCGACGACGGCACCGAGGTGGGCCCACTGGTCGATCAGGATTCCCTGGACAAGGTCGCCAGCCTCGTCGACGATGCTGTGGCCAAGGGTGCGAAGGTCCTCACCGGCGGGTCGAAGATCGAGGGCAAGGGCTTCTTCTACTCCCCGACCGTCATGACCGATGTGCCGCTGGACTCCGAGATCCGCACCACCGAGATCTTCGGGCCTGTGGCCCCCATCGTCACCTTCGACACCGACGAAGAGGGCATCGCCTTGGCCAATGAGACCGAGTTCGGTCTGGCCGGCTACCTGTTCAGTGAGAACGTCGAGCGGGCGCTGAACCTGGCCGACAAGATGCAGGTCGGCATGGTCGGCCTCAACACCGGCCTGGTCTCCAATCCCGCCGCGCCCTTCGGCGGTGTGAAGAAGTCCGGGCTGGGGCGCGAGGGTGGTCGCGTGGGCATCGAGGAGTTCCTCGAGGTCAAGTACGTGGCCCTGCCCCGCGCCTGAGGCAACCTCGTCGACCGGGGCCGCCGGCGGCTCACAGCCGCATGTCGACCCACTGTTTGACGCCCGCCCGCGATCGGGTGCCGGCGGTGAAGACCGCGGGCACCTCGTCGAGTGCCATCGCCGGGCCCATGATCGCCTCCGTGGGCATCTCCTCAAGGAGGTGCACGGCCGCGGCCATGTCCTGCGGGTGTTCGTAGATGAATGAGCCCTTGATGCGCAGCTGGCGCTGCACAATGCTGAAGCTGGAGGCGCCGAGGTGGTGGTGGTCCTCCCCCACCAGGGTCACCGCTGCGAATGGAGCCAGATGGTCGACGACGGCGCCGAGTGCCTCCGGCACTCCGGCCGCGTCGATGACGACCTCGGCCGCGGGGCTCTGCCCCGGGGTGAAGATCTGCGCACCGAGTTCAACCGCCAACTGGCGACGCTCTTCGCTGGGTTCGCTGACATACGGGTGATGTCCGTGCGCCACCAGGGTGAGAATCGACAGCAGCCCCTGGGCACCGGCCCCGAGCACGAGCACGGTTTCCGACCCTTCGAGGCCCGTGCGGCGAATCGCCGAAGCAGCGACAGCCAACGGCTCCGCGCACACCGCACGCTCGAGACTCATATGGGCATCGAGTCGGTGGCAGAACTCGCTGGGATGGTCGACCACCTCGGCGAGGAAGCCGGGCTGAGTCAGGACTCCTGCGCTCAATCGCGAGGTGCAGGCGGAGGTCATGCCGCGCCGGCAGTATTCGCACCGGCCGCAGGTGATGTTCGGCTCGAGGGCCACCCGGTCACCGACGGCGAATCCGCAGGCACCGGGGCCCACCTCGGCGACTTCACCGATACCTTCGTGACCCAGTCGCCACGGAAGCTTCGGCGGCGTGCGTCGGCCGGCGGCCAGGGTCTGATCGGTCCCGCAGATGCCGACGGCGAGCATGCGGATGCGGAGATCGCCCCTGCCGACCGGGCCCTGCGGCAGGCTGCAGTCGACGACCTCGACGCGGCCGGGTGCTGTGATCTCCGCCGAGCGCATCAGAGCTGGGCGCCCATCTTGGTGCTCGTCACCGCGCGCTCGGCATCGCGTTCCACGCGCCACTGGTGGACGAGGTACACCGCGATGGCGATCGAGATGAGGCATCCGCCGGCCAGGTAGGCGGCGACGAGGTACCAGGAGCCTCCTCCGACTCCGACGAGGAAGGTGGCGATGAACGGGGTGAAGCCGCCGGCGATGGCGCTGGCCAGCTGGTATCCGACGCCGGCGCCGCTGTAGCGGAATTCGGGGCTGAACATCTCGGCGAACAGTGGCTGCTGCACGCTGACGACGGCATCGTGGGCGATGTTGATCAGCAGCACCGCGAAGATGACGATGGCGACGATATTGCCGCTCTCAAGTGCGAAGAAGAACGGGATTGCGCACACGAGGCCGACGATTCCGCCTGTGAGGTAGACGCGCAGTCGCCCGAACCGGTCGGAGAGGTAGGCGAACATGGGGATCGTGATGATGCCGAGCCCGCCGACGAGGAGGGTGATGTTGAGCATGATCTGGCGATCGAAGCCGAGTTCGTCGGTGGAGTAGGCCAGGGCGAAGGTCGTCACGATGTACATCGTCAGCAGCTCGATGAACCGCATGCCGATGATCTGGAAGATCTGTGCCGGGTAGCGCTTGAAGGCTTCGAGGATCGGTAGCTTCGCGACCTTGTCCTCCTTGGCGTTCTTGACGCGTTCGAGGTATTCCTCTGACTCTTCGACTCCCGAGCGGATCCACAGTCCGACGAGGACGAGGACGGCGCTGAAGATGAATGGGATTCGCCAGCCCCAGGCGAGGAAGGCCTCCTGTGAGAAGTTCCCACTCAGAAGGGCCACGAGTCCGGTGGCCAGCAGAAGACCCACGGAGTATCCGATCTGGACGCCGCTGGAGAAGAATGCCTTGAGCTTCGAAGGGGCGCTTTCGACGGCCATCAGTGCAGCACCGCCCCATTCGCCGCCCACGGCGACTCCCTGAATGCAGCGCAGGAGGACAAGCAGGGCCGGAGCCCACCAGCCGATCGTTTCGTAGGTGGGAAGGATGCCGATGACAGCGGTGGCGACGCCCATGATCGTCATGGTCCATATGAGCATGGCCTTGCGTCCGAGCTTGTCACCGAAGTGTCCGAAGATGATTCCGCCCAAGGGCCGGAAGATGAAGCCGACTCCGAATGTGGCGAATGCGGCCAAGGTACCCGCGTGAGCGCTGTAGCCGGGGAAGAAGAGTTCACCGAAGACCAGAGCGGCAATGATTCCGTAGAGCAGGAAGTCGTACCACTCGACCACGGCTCCGACGAATGATCCTGCGGCTGCCCGGCGGGCGCGTTTCATTGCCTCGGGGCTTACTGTCGTCTGGGGCTGTCCTGTGGACATGGCATTCTCCTTTGAATGGTGGAGCTGTCGGTCGTCGGCGGTGCTGTCGGTTCGGGTTAACGCAGATCACATTATCATGATGTACGCTTATCGTACATATGTGCACTATGCGCACATCGTTGTGGTCGCTCGGCCGCTGTCTGAGGCGTCGCTGTCGTCATCTGTGGAGGTCGCACGTGACTGCGACCGATACCCTGGAGAGGTGAAGTCAGAGATGAGTCCCGCCGAAGAGCCGTCGCCCGGCCCCCACTATGTGAAGTCCGCGGAGAAGACCCTGGCCGTCCTCCTCGCCTTCACCGCCGAGACCCCCTATCGCACCGTCACCGAGGTGGCCGCCGCCACCCAGCTGACCCGGGCCGCGGCCCGGCGCTTCCTCCTGACCCTCGTCGACCTCGGCTACCTGTCGACGGAGGGCTCGCACTTCGCACTCACTCCCCGTGTTCTCGACGTCGGAGCGGGATTCCTCGCTGGCCTCGATCTGCCCAAGGTCGCCCAACCGCACCTCAACGACCTGGCTCATGACCTCGACGAATCCGCGACGCTGAGCATCCTCGACGCCGACGACGTCGTCTACATCGCCCGGGCCGCGGCGCCGCGGCTTCATGCGGTCACCGTCAATCTGGGAAACAGGCTCCCCGCCTGGGCCACGTCCATGGGAAGGATGCTCATCGCCGAGCTGCCCGAGGCCTTCCAGGAGCAGTTCCTCGCCCGCGTCGAGATCTCGCCGTTCACCGATCACACCGTGTCATCGGCCGCCGAACTCGGCCAGGAGCTCAACCGGATCCGCAAGCAGGGCTGGTGCCTCGTCTCCCAGGAACTCGATGACGGCCTCCGCGGCCTCGCGGTTCCCATTCGCCGAGGCGGCAACACCCTCGCCGCACTCAATGTCTCCCTGCATACGTCTCATCTGCGCGGGCTCTCAGTCGAAGACGACCTCGTACCCCGCTTGCAGCGCGTTGCGGCATCGATTGCGGAGGACTTCGGTGGCCGCGCCGACTGAGGGCATCGTGCTCACAGGGCTCGCGCCGTTTGCGGTGTTCGCGCCGTTCGGTAACCAGTCATGATTCTGCCCGAGGTTCGCGACCCGGCCATGGTCACTGTGCGACGGGGTGGAACCCTCAGCGATGACGATCACCAGCTGCTTGCCCTCTGGGCAGCCGACTGCGCCGAGCACGTCATACATCTCTTCGAATCCGAGGCCCCCGGGGATACACGGGTTCGCGACGCGGTCGCTGCCACACGTGCGTGGGCGGGAGGCACAATGCCGATGATGCAGGCACGCGCCGCCGGTGGGCACTCCATGGGTGCTGCCCGCCCCTTGCAAGGGGCGGCACGGTTCGCCGCCTATTCTGCAGGGCAGGCGGCATGCGTCGGGCACGTTGCCGAACACGACCTCGGCGCTGCGGCCTACGCCATCAAGGCCGCCAGCAGCGCGAGTCCCGAGGACCCCACTGCGGGACAGAAGGAACGTGACTGGCAGAGAGCACAGCTGCCCGATCAGGTCCGGCGTCTCGTGCTTGCCGATCAGCGCCGGCGCAACTCCATCTGCTGGTACGTCTTCGACACTGACTGAGTCTGGTCACCGGCTCCGAATACTTCCGCGTATGAAAGATGCGCATGTCATGCACTCATGCATGCCATGCGCATCTTTCATACGCGGTTACCTGCGAAGGGTCGTTGTCGCTGCTCAGGCGCGGCGGCGTGCAAGAACGTCGTCGACGGCGCCCAGCTCGGGAGCCTTGTTGGTCCGGATCGCCTTGCGGCCGTGTTCCAGCGGGCTGTCCTCGCGGGCGGAGTCGCTGAGCTCAGCACGGTAGCCGAGTTCGGCGGCGAACTGAGCGGCGATGTCCTCCCGGCTGCGAGCCTCGGTCTCGTAGGAGGACGCATCGGCGGCCTTCGCTTCGGGAACCGGGTGCTCAGCCTCTGGGGCGGCCACGTAGCTGGGGATCGGCAAGGGTGTCGGCGACCAGGCGCCGCGTGCCTGCAGTCGCTGCATGAACGGATCGTTGACCTTGACGGTGTCGACATTCGACGCGGCCGCCACAACCTCGGCGGTGGTGTCCGTGTCGCTGTCTGCGGAGTCGTCTTTGTCTGCTGAGTTGGTATCGGTCGCGGCTGCAGACGCGGAGCCGTCAGCCCTATCCGTCGAGGCCGACTCAGCTGCCGGTGCTGTCTCGGCAGAACCGGCCTTGGCTGCGACTGTTTCCTCATCGCCTGCGTCTGTGCCCTCGGGTGAGGCCTCTTCGACGATGGGGATCGGTCCGGTGAGCAGCACCTGCCGGGTGGTGTGGCCCTCTGCGGCTTCGTTGCGGATGCGCACGATCGGGATTTCGCCGGTGTCGGCTTCTTCCCTGCTCTGCTTCGCGCTCACGTTGCGCTCCATGATGGCGCGCGCCCGGGCCGCTTTGGTCGACCCTGCCGACCGTGCCTCAGCAGTCCCGGATCCTGCGGCCTTCGAGCCCGCAGTCGCCGAGGTGGTGGCCGGCTTCGCAGCAGCCTTCGCCTGAGGCGACGTGGTGGCTCGAGTTGCTGCCTTCGTCCGAGGTGCGGCGTTGGTCTGTGGTGCAGCTGTCGTGGTCTTCGCGGTCCGGCCCTCGATCTTCCGGAGGCGGGACTTGAGTTCACGCCTGCGCAGGTTGAGGGTGCGCACGATGGCCAAGGAGACGATCGCGAGCCCGAGGAAGACTCCGGCCAGGGCAATGTGGACGACGGAGAACATCGCAAGCACACTCGTCACCAGAACGCCGAGGGCAGAGGCGAGGAAGAGCAGGCCGAATCCTCGCGTCATCGTGCCCAGCGATTTCATCGACTCGCGCAGTGTCGTTGCTTTCTCAGTCATCGAATGGTCCTCATCGGCTCCGAAGTTCGGATTGGGAAACTGTGTACCTCGTTTGTCTGTCTCTGCTGTGCCTGTGGAGACGGCCTCGTCGGAGCGGCGCTGCGGTGACCTGGGGTTGGTGCGTCCGGGGCGGATCGGAACCGTCCCGGAATGCCCGCCGAGGTCGCTGCTGCTTCCGCTGCCGCGTCCCGTCGAACCGTGGCCGCCTGCCCCCTGCTGGGACTGGTTGAACACGGCGTGGACTGCCGGGTGGAGCATCCGAACATTGTCGGCCATCGCCGAGGCGGAGGCCTCGTGTCGGCTGTCACCGTCGAGATACGTGGAGCGGGTCTCACCGACGGCCACGGGAAGGGTGGCGCGCTGGTGGGGCGCGTCCAGCTCGGCGCTGGTGGAGTCTGTCGTGGTCGAACCCGAGTTCGCATGTCCGTCGATGACGGCGAATTCTGGGACCTTGGCGGAGAGGCTGAGCTTCGGTGCCTCGGTCATCGGTGCGATAGCGGGTCGGGGAACGCTCGCTTCGACGGTGGTCGAGGAGTGGAAGACTCGTGCCCGTTCGGTGTGGTCGTGGCCGGGGATCTGGGGGTCGGCGGCGACGACCTGTGCCCGATCCGGGACGGTGTCGATCTCGACGCGGGAGAGCTCCGTCGCTGATTTGCGGATCATTGTGGGCACGACAACGACGAAGACCACGATGATGGCGATAACGACGATGATGCTGGTGTCCACACTGCAACCCTAGAGTGCCCGGATCAGCAACGACGTGAAGGACGGTGGTGTGTCGGTCAAACAGGTGTCAAGTTCACGACTTTCTCAGGCTGTGTCGATAGGCGGTGAGGATTCCCTGTGGAACCTCTTCGGCGACCAGGGCGAACGTGCGGTGATCACACCACCTGCCGTCGATGTGCATGTACTTCTCACGCAGGCCTTCGTCCCGGAAGCCGAGCTTCTCAACCACCCGCAGGCTTGGCGTGTTCTCGGGTCGGATATTGATCTCGATGCGGTGCAGCCCCAGGGCGAAGAGGCAGTGATCGACGGCCATGGCCACGGCGATGGGGGTGATTCCGCGGCCGGCGACGCGCGAATCGATCCAGTAGCCGATCTGGCCGCTGAGGATGGACCCCCAGCTGATGCTGGAGACGGTGAGCTGCCCGCGGAAGACACCGCCGACCTCGATCGCCAAGGGCACGGACTGCCCCCGCTTGGCCTGCTTGTCGTACATGCGGACCATGGTGCGAAAACCTGGCAGCTGCTGGCCGGGAATCGGCAACGTCGCGTCCCAGGGGCGCAGCCAATCACGGTTGTGCCTGCGGACTTCGCGCCACTGGCTCTCGTCGCGCCGGTGGAGCGGACGCAGCACGATGTCGGACTGCTGATCAGTCAGGATGACTGGCCACAAACGGCTGCCTCCGCTCTTGGGTGTTCCATCAGGGAAGCGTCGCCACGTAGTCCTTGAGCCAGCTGTTGAGGTCAGCCCCCAGATCGTCACGAGAGCTGGCGATCTGCACGACGGCCTTGAGGTAGTCGAGCTTGTCGCCAGTATCGTAGCGGGCGCCCTTGAAGACGACGCCGTAGACGCCGTTTCCGCCCTCTTGTTCTGCGAGGACCTGGAGGGCGTCGGTGAGCTGGATTTCATTGCCGCGGCCAGGTTCGGTTGTCTCCAGGACATCGAAGATCTCCGGGGCCAGGACGTAGCGGCCGATGATCGCCAGATTCGACGGAGCCTCCCCTGTCTCGGGCTTCTCGACCAGGCCGGTGACCTTGACGACCTCGTCATCATCGGTAGCTTCGACTGCGGCGCAGCCGTAGAGGTGGATCGCCTCCGGTGGGACTTCCATGAGGGCGACGACGCTGCCGCCGGTCTTCTCGGCGACCTCGATCATCTTCGGCAGGATCGGGCTGCGTTCATCGATGAGGTCGTCACCGAGCAGGACCGCGAACGGCTCCTGGCCCACATGTTGGCGGCCTTTGAGCACGGCGTGGCCCAGGCCCTTGGGGTCACCCTGGCGAACGTAGTGGATATCGGCGAGTTCGGAGGCGTGGCGAACAGCGGCGAGCTTCTTGTCATCGCCTTTCTTAGCCAGTGCGGCCTCGAGCCCGTCGACCCGGTCGAAGTGATCTTCCAGGGGTCGCTTGTTCCGACCGGTGATCATGAGGAGGTCCTGCAGTCCGGCATCGGCCGCCTCTTCGACGACGTACTGAATGGCAGGCTTGTCGACGACTGGCAACATCTCCTTGGGAGTCGCCTTGGTGGCAGGGAGGAAACGGGTACCCAGGCCAGCCACGGGGATCACGGCCTTGCGCACTGTGCGCTGCGATTCATCACTCATGCCGTTCATCTTAACCATTGAAGGTGCCCCCGATTAGGCTTATGCGTGTGGATGCAGAAACTTCGAAGGCGCAATTGCGGAAGCGCATACGTTCCGATCGGGCGGCCCGAGCTGCGGCGGAGGCCGAATCGTCGGGCGCTGGGTCCGAATCGTCGGGAGCCGAGCTGGCCTCGCCGGTCGCCGAATCTGCGTGGCAGGTGGTCAAGGGCCTGCGCCCGGACCTCGATCTCACGGGCTGTTCGATGCTCGCCTATGCCGCCCTGGCCGGCGAACCCGACCTTGATCCGGCCATCGACCGGTTCCTCGCCCACGGCGGCACCGTCTACCTTCCCGTGGTCACGAGTGTCGGTCACGCACTCATGTTCGGCACCGTCACCGACTCCATGTCCACCCTCGAACCTCGCGGTAAGTGGGGCATCCGTGAACCGTCCCCTTCCCTGACTGCGTCAGCCCTCCTGGCCGCCGAGGTGGCCCCCGACCTGATATTCGTTCCTGCCCTCGGGTTCGGGCCCGGTGGTGCCCGCCTGGGCAATGGCGGCGGATTCTACGACCGTACGTTCGGGCCCCAGGGCGAGGTGCCGTTGGTCGGAGCAGAGGGCGAAGAGCCGTTGGCAGTCGGCACGCGCACAGATGGTGGACGCACGGTCCCTGTCGCTGTCTACGGCGTGTGCTTCTCTGTCGAGCTCGATCTCCCGGGCCTCACCATTGAGCCCTGGGACCTGCAGGTCCCCCAAGCCGTCACCGATCAGGGTGTCCACACTCTCGCCTGATTTGAGTTCCCTGGGTCACTGACGCGTACAGACCTGTGGATGGGACGACGGAGTTGCGGGCACCTGACCCCGCGCGTTATTCGCGGGCGTGGGCAGTGGACTATAATCTTCTCGTCGAAGAAAGGTCTCGAATGCCCGTTTACTCCTATGCCTGCAAGAGCTGTGGTCATGCTTTTGATATTCACCAAGATTTCAGCGATGACTCGCTCACAGTCTGCCCCGAATGCCAGGGGCGCCTGAAGAAGGTCTTCGGCACGGTGGGCATCAGCTTCAAAGGCTCAGGCTTCTACGCCACTGACTCCCGCGCAAGCAATTCGAGTACAGTGCCTTCGTCTTCGAACTCATCGAGTTCCGATTCGTCATCGAGTTCGTCGAAGGAGTCTTCGAGTTCATCGGATTCGTCCTCGTCGACGTCCAGCTCCGCGGCCAAGAGTGCCGCGGCAGCCAGCAGCGCCTCTGCGGACTGACTTCACCGTGCTTCCCTGTGAACTCTCCGTTCACTCGTGTGCGTCTGCGCTGTGGACACTGACCGGCTGTCCACATGCCGGGTTCGTGCCCTTGTCCTAGGATTGTGAGCACAATAAGGCTCTGGGCATGGGAATCATCCACCGCGTCAGAACTGGCATCTCAACTTGGTCGACGTCCTCACGGATCAAACCACAGCGCATCGTCGCTGCTGTCTGCTTTGCATGTGCATGTGCGCTCGTGGTGTGGATGCTCACCCCTGATCCGGGTGGGACGCCCATCGTCGTCGCCAACCGGGATCTGCCGCCGGGATCGCAGCTGCGAGCTCAGGATCTGACCATCGTCGAATTTCCGTCACGGCTCGTCCCGGACAAGGCCTTCACATCGGTCTCAGACGCCGATCACAAGCGCACTTCAGCAGGTCTGTCCAAGGGTTCGCCGCTGACGCAGTCGGCAGTTCTTGATCAGCAGGCGCTGCCCGAGGGCAGTACGGATCTCCTGATGCCTGTGCGTCTGGCCGACGATGCGTCGGCGGGCCTGCTGCAGCCGGGGCAGAGAATCCGTCTATTCAGCTCGCTGCCCGATGGGGGATCTGACATCGTCGTGAAGGAAGTGACGATAGCCCGACTGGTCGACAAAGGCGACGGCATTTCAGCAGAATCAGGGCAGCTTGTTTCAGTCATACTGTCATCAGAAGATGCAGCACGGATCGCAGAATTCGCCGGAATGCCGATCAGCTTCGCGATCCTGCCGGGCTGATTCGATGGCGGGTCTCTGGTCATCAATCGCTGACTTCCCGATGACTCCCGAATGACTCTGCGCCGCGGGACTGAGCCGTATTCACCAGGATATTCTGTCTCAGAATAGCTTGCATGTCTTCGGCATGCAGACGAGTTACCTGTGTGTATCATGTAACGGTAATAGAAGATTTTCACATCGCATTATTGTTGATAAATACGCCGAAAGGGTGCCTCTAATGCTTAAAGGATTCAGAGACTTCATTCTCCAGGGGAATGTCGTCGAACTCGCAACTGCGGTCATCATCGGCGGCGCCTTCACCGGAATCGTGACGGCCTTCTCCGATAAGATCATCAACCCGCTCATCGCCGCCGTCGGCGGCGCAGAAGGTCCTGCGCTGGCTTTCCGGATCAAGGAAGGCGTCCCGGAGACGACCATTGACCTGGGCGCTGTGATCACGGCAGCGATCAACTTCCTGATCGTCGCCGCCGTCGTCTACTTCATCATCATCGTCCCGATGAACAAGCTCAACGAACTGCGCAAGCGCGGAGCACCTGAGGAAGAAGTTCCTCCAACCACCGAGGACCTCCTCGGCGACATCCGCGAAATCCTCCGGACCCAGGCGGCCACCACCGTCGGCGGCCCGGGCGAAGGCCCTGCCAGCACGGCCGGCCCGTTCGACGACACCGAATCGACCGAGCCCCCGCGCCACTGATCGGCACGAACGCCACGAAGGCCCGTTTCCCCTTGAGGGAAGCGGGCCTTCGTCATCGTCGGGCGCGGCAGTTCAGGTTCTTTTGCCACTCAGTTCTCGAGGTGAGCACGCCTCGAGATGAGTACCCAATGCCGCAGGATCACCAGTGCGGAGGTTTCTGCGATCGGTAGTAGTCGACGCTGAAACCTCCGGCATCAGCTTCAGCTTCGTTTCGCAGCGTCGCCCGGTACTTGCGCAGGGCTGCCTCGAGACGGGCCTTCTTCTGCTCATCAGTTTCGTGCTCGTCTTCGTCCTCGGGTGGTACTTCGAGGTCGTCGTCACTCATCGCGCAGTGAGTCATCCTCGCGGGGCTCGATATCGGCCGCGCGCGGACGCATCCTCTCCGCATCATGATCACGAACCGGCGCTGTCTGCGCTTCTGCGGTGGGCTCGGAGGAATCCAGCGGGCTGTCCGCCGAGTCGCCGAGCGCATTTTCCGTGTCTGCGGACGCATGCCCTGTGTCTCCGAGGGCATCCTGTTCGACGGGCCCGGGCACCTGTTCGTTGCTTGCGGTTTCGATGAGACCGGCCTGACGCAGCTCATCGGCCCGGATCTTTCCCGTGTCGAAGGTGGGCACGACCTCGTCCTCCATGGGACTGTGCTTCTGAGTTTCGGGCACCAGAACCTCGGCGCCGGTGACTCGTTTGGCCTGCGTGTGCCGTTGACGGTAACGGTCTACCGCGGCCTGCAACTGGGAGTCACCGCGACTGGAGTTGCCCTTCTGTGCCAACGCCGTGCGGAGCAGATCCTTGATCTCCCCGTCACCGCGGACGACGGAATCGGACTGAACCCAGTCGATCATTGCGTCAAGGCTGGAGTCCGAGTACTTGTGCATGGGCAGACCCGGCACCAGTTTGGGCCGGCTGCCTGTGCGGCCGACGACCACGGAGGCAGCACGGGCCGCGTTGAGAACGGCCTGCGGGCTCATCTTCTCAACCGTGGACTTCCAGGCGCCGAAGATCTTCTCAGTCTCCGTCTGTGGATCGACGAAGGCATCGGTGGACCATACGCGCATGAACTTCCACCCGCGACGGGCCAACTGTTCGGGCACGACGCGATCGCGCTGGCGCAGGCTTCGGACTGAAGCGTATTCGGGCCCGTCTCCGGCGACGGCGATGATCATGCCGTGTTCGTCCTCGGTCGAGTTCGCCACGGCCAGATCGATGCCGTTGTAATGTTCGTGAGCGACCACGCCGAGCTGCAGCAGACGGTCGGCGATGTCGTTGAAGAGCGGATCGTAGATCTCACCGTGTGGGCCCGGCTGCCTCATTCCTCCGGCGGCGACCTCGTCGAGCAGCCGTGGCAGCAGGACTGCTCCCCCGGTGAGCCGGTTCGTCTCGAAGTCATCGGATTCGATGCTCGAGACAACGGTCAGGCGCTTGCGTGCCCGGGTCATCGTCGCCGCGAGGATCCGTTCCCCGTCGGGGCCCGAGAGCGCTCCGAAGTCGTGGATGACTCGACCGTGGACGGTCCGTCCGTAGCCGAAGGTGAAGATCACGGCGTCGCGGGACATTCCCTGAACGCGCTCGGCATCGGTGACCACAAAGGGTTCCTTGCTCGAATCATTGAAGAATGCTGCCACGTAGGGCAGGTCCTTCATAGCTCGAGAGATCGCGGTGGCCACACGCTGGGCGTGATGCGCGGTGAGCGCGACGACCGCCAAGGACTCACGGGATCGGTTGCGTGCGTGTCTGAGCACGAGTTCGACGACTCGCTTGACCTCAGCGTCTGGACTCTCGACACGACCGGTGCCGATGTCCGTTGGGCCTCTGCCGTCGGCGACATAGGAGAATTCGAGTCCAGTGCCCTCGCCTGTGTGGGCGGTCGGCATCGTCGTGATCGTCGAATCGTAGAAGTGCCGGTTCGCCAGATCGATGAGTCCGACCGGTGACTGCCGATAGGAGTTCGACAGTTCCATGCGGGGCAGGAACTCGCCGAGGCGCTCCTGGACTGAGCTCGGATGATTCCCATCGTCCATGCCCCAGCGATCAACCGCGATGGTGAACGGCCGCGGCCCGAGCAGACGGGAGTCACCCAGGGAGATGACCTGTCGGGCGCGGGTGATGGCCGGGACCACGTCGGGGACCGACAGGCGTCCGGCATCGGCGATGACCACGGCGTCGAAGAGCGGCAGAGCGGAGAAGAGCTCAGGCACGGTGTAGGGGCTGGCCATCCAGACCGGTGCCAGAGTGGTGAGCAGTTCGGGGGCCCGCGTCGACATGGTCTGCACCGAGGTGTGCGGCGACAGCAGCTCCTGCTTGATGACACCAGCGGAGATCGGGTCGTTGTCGATTCCCCGCTTCCAGGCCTGCGCATGGTTGTAACGCAGGCGACCAGCACCTGCAGCGACGAAGGCGCGGTCGTTCTCACGGAAGCCTTCGGCCACCTGGTGCAGTTCAGCACCGTCATGGCGACCCACCTGTGGATCCTCACTGGCCATCCGCTGCAGTACCGATGCCCAGTAGGCCAGGTCGAACTCAGGGCCGACCAACGTGGTGTCGACCTTGCGACGGCGCAGGTCTGTGAGCAGATCAGACAGGCCTTCGTCGGTCAGCTCACGCTGGAGCCGAGACCGCTCCGGCAGTTCGGCGAGATTCTCCGAGTCACGTCCCATGGCTTCGGTGCGTGCCTGCAGCTCTTCGATGAGCATGAGACCCAGGTCGCCGCCGTCGGGAGTGGTCTCGAGGATCGGTGCGATCTTGGCAACGTCGGCCTCAACGGTCTGCAGGATCTCATCGGCTTCGAGGACGCCGCGCGGGATCTGTGGGCGACCGTCGTGGCCGGCCAGGTCCTGGAGCACGATGCGCTGGGAACGGACATCGATCAGCGCCGCATGCAGGTCGGAGACGTCAGCACCGGGACGCAGGAACTCGTTCGCTGCCTTCTTCTGACGCTTGCGCTGGAGCATGCCCATCTCCACGCCGACCTCGGCACGGTATTCTGAGCTGCCTGTTGCTGCAATGAGGTCATCGAGACGGTGGTCGTAGATGTCGGGGGCGAAGTTGTCGAGGGTCGTGCGCACCCGCAACAGCACCTTGATGGCGCGCGACCAGTCACTGAGGTTGCGGCGCGGGTTCAGTTTGGCTTTGGACAGGACCGGCTCAACGGACTTGACCAGGTCGGGAATGGTCCGACCGAGACGTTCGGCAACGGTGCGTGCGGCTTCGGCCTCTTCGACCGATTTGAGGTCGGCACCGAACCAGACTGTGTCCTCAACGTCGAGGGTGAAGGCACCCAGAGATGCCAGTTCGCTGAGCTTTCCGCGCAGCGCGTTGCGACGGTCATCGCTGGCGCCGAGGAGGTCTTCACCGAGCCGGACAGGAGTTTGAGGAGAATCGTCGCCGGAGGTCAATTCCGCCAGGTGCTGCATCGTCTCGTAGACGGACACGTCCCAGGGTTCACGACGCCGATGCAGTGAGGACACATGCTCGTTGAGCGTCTCGCGCTGCTCGTTGAGTTCGTTGAGCAGGCCGGACAGGTCGGGACGCTCGGCTTTCTCTGCCGACCCGATGAGGCCGACGAGCTGTTTCCTGATCGCGCCGGTGCCCTGACGGGTGTCGACGGCGAACTCTGAGAGCCCGACCTCGCCGAGGCGGGAAGAGAAGTCATCGAGAGCATCGGCGGTCTGTGCCAGGAAGAGGACGCTCTTGCCGGTGTGGGCCAATGTCGTGGCGACCGCAACGGCGACTTGGGTCGCTCCGGTCCCGGGAGGTGTGTCAACGACGACGGACTGTCCGGAGACGGCGGCGTCGACGACGGCCTGCTGATCACCGTCGACATCGATGACGAGAAACTCTTCCTGAGGTTTGCGATCCGGAAGCGGTGTGACGGGTTCCTTGAGCGCGGCCGGAATGACTTCGTCTTCGTCGGAGTCAGATGTGTCTGCGTCTGCGGGCGCTTCCTTGTCCAGGCCGGATGCGGTGTCAGAGGCCGGCTGTTTGGCGCCTGAGTTCTCGGCAGCTGCAGTGTCGGCGCCGACGTTCGGTTCGGACTTCGCAGTTTCGGCTTCAGCGACATCCTCACGTCCGGAAGCTGAAGGCTCGTGAGTGGCCGCAGAGGCAGCTTCTCTGCCCTGCGCTGATGCAGACTCAGGTTTCCTGGCCGTGTCTTTGTTCGCAGTTTTCTCAGCACCTGCACCGGCGGAGGCCGACGGTGTTTCTTCGGAATCGCTGCGGCTCGTCTCGGGCCCAACGGCGGCAGACGTGTAGTCCGCGGCCGCCACGGTGTCACCAGGTGTGGTTCCGGCAGATGCGGTGGTGTCGGTCGACGCGACGTCCGCAGACGAGGTGGTGTCGTCTGTCTTGGCCTCGGCGCGCTTGGTATCGTCCGGCTTGGTGCCCTCGGGTGACGCAGCCGCAGAGACCGATCGAGTTGCCTCACCCGCAGTCGTGGTTCCGGTGCGGTCCGCTCTTCCCCCTGGCAGGGAGCCATCCGTGATCGGAACCGTGGGCTGTGAGAACTCATCATCGTCGTCGACAGTCGCCGGATCACGCTCAGTTGAAGTCGTCGTGCTTCGGCTGCCCCGCTCGTCAGAGACTGCAGCGGAGTTCCGGCTAGTGCCATGCTGGCGTGGGGTTGGAGTATAGGACGGGCCGCCCAATGCGCCGCGCACCTCTTCGTCGCCGGCGAGAGCACGAAGGATCGGATGCTGTGTGGGCAGGTAGTCAGTGGTGAATGGGCTCGCGATATTGGCGAATGTCGACACCACGAAGCGGTGGTTGATGCGCAGACCAGGCACGGACTGTGCAAGGTCACGGAGACGGTCGAGGGCTGGCCCCGGATCGAAGCCGTGTGGTCCGCCCGTGGCATCAACCCATTCATCGACGGGCACTTCGAGGTCGTAGACCTCAGACAGATGCTGGACCAAGGCGGGGTTGATCATGATCCCGTCGCCGAGAACGATTTCGAAGTCCTCGACTCGGGAGCCACGGGGAACGAGCGTGACGTGGCGCATCACGATCGGGGCGTTGAACTTGTACTTGGAGTCCTTCTCCGTCCACGAGGCGAAGCCGATCGCCAGGTGTGCGGCCTGAATTCCGCGCTCGTTGCCGAGCTGCTCGGCCTTCGACCGGATCGACTTAGCACGGCGTCGTGCGTCAGCGAGGACTTCATGGTCGCGGACCAAGCTGGAGAGTCGAGTGGCACGACCTGCCAGAAGCTGGGCTAGCCCAGAGGGATGTGCTCCGGAGAGATCGATGCTGCCATCACGCGAATCCCGGAAATGGAGCATGGTGTCGCGACCGCCCAGATGGGCAGCCTGCTGTTTCCACTCGGCGTAGACATCGTCGAGTTCTGGGAACTGATCGTCAACAACGGAATCTGGCACACTTCGACCCTAACGAGAAACTACACACAATAGGCGCTGGCACACCGTGAAACATCCAGGTTTCTTCTACGCTACACTTGGTGGTCGTGGTTGTAGAAGGCCACATCGCCCCCGTAGCTCAGGGGATAGAGCACCGCTCTCCTAAAGCGGGTGCCGGCAGTTCGAATCTGCCCGGGGGCGCCATCACCACTGCGGATCAGGGCAGTTCTCGTCTGCATAACCGCCTCCGACCGCAGCACATTGCGCACCGTGGCTCAGTTCATCGCATGGCATGGTCAATCTGGTTCATCGCATTCCTGGACCCGTCGTGGCAGTGCCCCCTTACCCGTCAGCGCCTGGTAGCCGACGATACGGCAATGCTCCCGGGCACCGTCGCACCTCCGAGTACGCCCCTGAACTGCGGCGACGATGGCCACCAACACCCGAATGACGAAATCGACACCCACCCAACAAGACAATAGTCCTTGTTGCCTCTAAGCTATCAAGGTGGGAGCGAGCCACGGCAAACTGCCTTGCGCCCAACCACGCGGAGTCGAAGGCCGACACCACGTGGCGCACCCCAGGAAGGACCAGAACATGCGGCACCTCCGCAGACGACTCCCCGTAGTCGGCACAACGATTGCACTGATCGCCGGGAGCGCTCTCCTTTCGTCTCCGGCAATGGCTGCGCCCGAACTCGGCCCCCAGCTCAGCGCATACGAGGGCGAACCAGACTTCACCGGCGTCACCACAAACCCTGAAACCGACAACCAGGGCGGCGTCGACAACGCCACCATGTACGGTGCCTACATTCCCTCGTCCGGTGTTCTCTCCGGCAATCGTGTCTGGTGCATTGACCGGGGCCTGAACCAACCTATGGGCAACGGCTACGACGAAGGCGGCAGATCATCCGTCGAAGCCCCCGAACTGGCTTATATCCTCGCGAAATGGGACGAACCCCGCGACGACCAGGCCGATCAGATGGCTCATGACATGGCAATCGGCGAGCAGGTACACAGCTCAGATGAAATCGACCACCGCGATATTCTCGATGACCGCAGTCTGCAAGAGGTCACCGATGGCATCGGCTGGAACGAGGACTCTCAGAATCTCAAGGACATAGGCGCGGACGCGTTCTACGATGACGTACTTCCCGACGCATACGACCTCTCGACGCTCATGAGTGACGAAGCCGCGAAGTATGCCGGAGACGGCACCTATAAGGCCGAAGTCACCATTGACGAGGACTCATCGGCTGCGGTTATCTCGCTGGTCAACTCCGAGGGCGTCAGTGTCCCCGGATTCGACGGTGAGCTCACTGTCGACGGCGCCAAGCCTGAGACGACGGAGATCACGTCCGGCGAATCCTCAGTCGAGGTGCCCCTCGATTTCACCGACGACGTTCCAGATGTCTCTGTCTCGGTGACATTCTCGGGATTGCCGACTGGTTCGGTCACCCAGTGGAACCCCAAGGATTTCGACGCTGATGAATATGATCGCGCGAGCCTGCAAGCTGTCGTTGAGGGGCAGGAGACAACGGTCCAGGCATCTGATTCATACCAGGGCCGCTACACCCCGAAGGTGTCCTCGCAGGTCTCGGTCGGAGAGATCACTGAGCTCCCGGCCAAGGTCACTGACAAGGTTCGCCTGGACCACTGCGCACCAGGTGAGACTATCGAAGATGTCAAAGTCGAGGTGTATGCCGAGGACGGAACCATCACCCAGTCCAAGACTGCCCCCGAGGATGCGAAGCTGCTGGAAACCTTCACTCCCGATGTCACCTGTGAGGAAGACGGCACCGTCGACTTCGAGACTGACGAGCTCACACTCGATGCCGACTTCGTCAAGCCCGGCGAGGAGAAGTCGGTGACATTCGTAGCTTCGGCTCCGGCCTCCGGATCGAACGAAGCCTTCTCACATGAGTACGGTGTGCCCTCGGAGACCGTGGAAATCGCAATTCCCGAGGCTGATAAGCCGGACGACAACCCGGTAGTGAAGACCGGTGCGTACGTTGACTCGGCCGACGCTGGACCCAATTGGAACCTCCTCGGCGGCATCGGACTGCTGACCGTGGCCGGAGGACTCATCATCGGTGCACTTCGCCGTCGCATGACTGGCAACTGACGATTCAGTCATGACTCGGTGGCGGTCACTGCTTCGGTGGCCGCCACCGACAGATGAAAGGAACCCATGACGGCACGAGTATTTCGTGACTGGTGGTCCATCCCTGTCGCAGTTGTTACCATTGCGCTCATCTGCGCAGGTGCATGGATGCTCACCCAGGGTCTCACCGATGAACACAACACCGACGAGAGTCAGGCCAATGTTCAGCTCGAAGAGCCCCCAAGCGAAGCCGACGTCGAGGAGATGCAGATCGAAGCCCTCGACGGAGAATTCCAGATCCCTTCTGTCGGGCTTGATACCGGGCTGGAGACGATGTCCGAGGTCAATGGTGCGATCAATCCCCCAGGGTTGCGCAATGGCTACATTGTGCGTAATCACGGCACCCCCGACCACCCCGAACGCGGCACGACCTATGTTGCCATCCACTCCGTACAAGGAGCCGAGCTGCCTGGGAACACACTCATCGATGTCGATGCGGGAGAGCCGACCGTCGAAAAGGGTGAGTCGATCACTCTTCAAGATCGCGACTACACGGTGACCGACTCCTACACGGTGCCCAAGACGGACATCTCCGGTGATGATCGTGTATGGGCCGATGAACCCGGCCGCCTCGTTATTCTCACGTGCCTGCAGCGCAATTCCGGTCAATCAGCCGACAATGTCGTCATCGAGGCAATCGCGGACTAGCGATGACCAGCCGAGCCCAAAGGCAAGGCAGCGGTCCCCGTATCACAGCCCCGGCTCGGGAACCTCACCATCGTGTCGACGCTTGTTATGGTCGCGGGTGACGCGCACGACCATCGTCGGACACTGCGAATACGGCAGAACCGACTGCGAGGTCGACCCCAGGAGCAGTCCGGCAAAGCCGCCGCGTCCGCGAGAACCGATGACGAGCACCTCGGCGGTGTCAGAGGCCCGGACGAGCACCTCGGCGGGCTGACCGTCGAAGAGGGTCCAGGTGACGTCGAGGCCTGCGAACTCCTCCTGCAGGCGCTGCTTGGCCACGACGAGCTTGTCGGCTCCCTCATTGACCAGTCGCTCGAGGTCCGCCGTGCTGGGCAGCCACTCCGGGCCGATCACTGTCGTGGTGATGACGGCGACGATGTGCAGCGGCGATCCACGACGCACAGCCAGTCGAGCAGCCTTCCACAGCGCTGGAGATTCAGCGCCCAGGGAATCGACGCCGACAACGACCTTGCCGTCGAAACGCAGCCCTTCGATGGCATCGACATTGGGGTCAGGCTCCTCGACGACGATGCCGTCCTGGCGGATGGGCCGGGAGGATGTCGGGTGAGCGGCCCTCTCCACATCTGACTGCCACGAGGCGGGAACGACCACCGTCGCGCAGGCGGAGTGGGCAGGCAGTGCACTGGAGACGGTGCCGAGCAGGCGTCCGGCGAATCCGCCGCGTCCGCGTGAGCCGACGACGGCCAGGCTCCCCGACTTCGATTCGTCGATGAGGACACCAGCGGCATCGCCGATCTCAATGACGGCCTCAACCGGCACGCCGGCGGCCTTCACTTCGGCGGCGGCTTCCTTGAGGGTGTTTGTGACTGCCGCACGGATTGAGGTGTCATCGATCGGGACGTAGGAGACGTCGATCGCTGCCGCGGCCACACTGGGGATCGTGTAGGCACCGACGAGGCGGATCGGCTTGTCCAGAGATTTCGCTTCGCGAATTGCCCATGCCAGTGCATTGCGGCTGGGTGGCGAACCGTCGATGCCGACGATGACGGCGTCAGGTTCCCCTGGGGGTGTAGTTTCAGCGTTCTGGGGCCGGTCCTGCTCGTTCATAGCAAGCTCCTCATCTTGAAGCGAACTTCTCTCGCTTCCACCCTAAATCAGAATCGATCACAGGCCTGGGCCTATGTCACATCGTTATCCGAATTCCGTCTCAGCGTGGACACCACGACGACGAGCTGGGACGATGCCCGCCTCAGGCGGCCCTGGAGAGCTCCAGGAACGGTCGCCACTGCTCGACCGGCTTGTCGATCCCCCGCATCCAGAATTGACCTGTTCGCGGCTCCTGAGGGTGGAAGCTGAGCTTCCACCCGATCTCCGCCAATGACCTGTTGCCTTTGCGGTTGTTGCATTCGCGACAGCAGGCGACGAGGTTCTCCCAGCTGTTGACCCCGCCGCGGGAGCGGGGAACGACATGGTCAACGGTCGTCGCAGGCTTCGCACAGTAGGCACAGCGGTGATTGTCGCGCCGGAGCACTCCTCGTCGAGAGAGTGAGACTCGGCGGTCATGGGGCGGCCGCACGTAACGTGTGAGCAGAATGACCGATGGCTGGTCGAGATTCAAGTGCTCGGATCTCACTGGAACATCCTCGGCAGCCAGTACCGTCGCCTTGCCCGTCAGCACCAAGACGACGGCCCTGGTGAACGGAACGATCGACAGTGGTTCATACCCGGCATTCAGCACAAGAGTCTTCATATCCCGCCCCTCATCAACGTGTGAGTGTGGATCCGGTCGACTGACACGGGCCCAGGGAACGCAAAAGGCGTTGTGCCGCAGCACAACGCCTTGAAAGAAGGGACAGACACAGATATGTACTCCGCGCCAGAAACTGGAGCGGCTATTCGTACTATTCGACTGTGGCCCATCTGGTTCCCCATCACTTACGCCAAACTCAATCTTATTAAGACTAACGCCGACCCTCCCCTGTGACCGAATTCATAACGCTCGCGTCACGGATTCTTTCACTGTCGTTCACCTTTCAGAACCGTGAGGGCCGTTGCGCACCAGCTTGGAGGGACCGCCGGCCGCATCCGTGGCGACACAGACACTTACACGAGGCCCGGCGCCGAAGCTGGCACCACAGGCCCGCCGAGGGAATTCGACACAATCGGGTACGCAAAAACTCCCCGTCTGACTCGAGGACCGTCGAGTCAGGCGGGGAGTTTCTGTGTGAACTGAATCAGAGAACGCGGATGAAGGTGACGTTGCCCATCCAGCTGTAGCTGCGCTTCGAGGTGCCTGATCCTGGTGAACCGGCATCGTACATCTGTCCGTCACCGGCGTAGATGCCGATGTGACCTGGGTGCCAGATGAGGTCACCGGGCTTGGCCTCCGACTGGGAGACGACCGTGCCGGATGCCTTCTGCGCACCGGAGCTGCGAGGCAGGTTCACGCCGACCTTGCTGTAGACCCACGAGGTGTAGCCGGAGCAGTCCCAGCCGCTCTGTGAAGTTCCACCGTAAACATATGGAGTGCCGACGCCCTTGGCAGCCCAGCCGATGACCTGCTCGGCCTTGGAGCCGTCGATCGAACCGGCATCGCCGGAGCCGGAGTCCTTGTTCTCGTCCTTGTCGCCGGAATCCGAGGAGCCGGCGGTCGGAGCATCACCGGAGTCATCGTCTGAAGTGTCTTCAGCGGTCTCAACGGGCTTTGGTTCTGGTTTTGGTGCAGCTTTGGCGGTGACGGTCTGGACATCGGCGCTGAAGGAGGAATCCTGCTTCTTGTCCTTGTCCTGGTCTTCGTCGCCAGCAGTGACGGTCGCCGTCTGGTTCTTGTACTCAACCTGGGTCTGAGCCTGTGACTCGGCGGAGACTGCGACGTTGTCGTCGGCTCCCTGTCCTGCTGCCGGAAGGACGGCTGCGGTGAGCAGTCCACCGCTGGCAGCGACAACGGCTGCACGGCGCCCGAAGACGGCGGAGTTGGCATTCAGGATGTCGGTCAGTTCGGTCAAAGGTGTCTTGACCTTGGCTTCAGCGGCGCGGCGGCCATGCTGCTTAGTTGCCACGTTTCCCTCTCGTCACCTATTGGAAGATTCCCAACCGCCACTCTCGGTCCTCAGAGATTTCACATCGAGCGTGGCGTGCGGCTCTCGATGCAAAGTCGCCACTTTCGTGAACGACCTCCATAACTGTAACCAATCAGTGACCGATTGTCACGTTTCTGTCACGAACCACGGGGGAAACACCTGAGGTTTTCCATAAAGATGCAGGTCAGAGGCATTAAATACTGATAAATCTTCGTAACATTTGCTCGTTATACGACACGGCCCAGGGAGCAATCTGTCGCTCTCTGGGCCGAGTTCGGCAATGCTTTGTAACAAACCGGCCCGAGTCGAGACCTTTGACCGTAATCGGCAACGTTTCAAGAGCGTGACCGTGCAGTCTCGCGACCGTGACTCGGCAATGCCTCTGCAGTGAGGCTGCCAGTTTTGACGAAAAGGGTGGGTCTGGTGAGGGGACCTCGCCCGACAAGCACCCGCCCATCGTCAGCCGGGCTCACATCTCGGCCGGGTTCACTTCCTAGCCGAGCTCACTTCTTATACGCGAATACGTGCGAGGCGGTATCCAGCGGCAGATCGAGCACGTCCTGCGCACCGGGGACCTGGACAGTGATGTACTCACCGTTGCGTGAGATCTCGACGTCGCTCTCGGGTAGGACACCGGCGACCTGGAACTGCTGCAGCAGGTGGATATCGACCTGGAGTGGTTCTGCCAACCAGGCGATCCGAAGCTCCTTGGCTCCATCGCGAGCCACTGCAGTCGCCAGATCGACGACCTCTGTGCCTTCGTTCAGCTTTCCACCGATCACGTCGAGACCGGGGATCGGATTGCCGTACGGGCCCGAAGCGATCTCGGGAAGCAGGGTGACGAGCTTACGTTCGACCTGCTCGCTCATCACGTGTTCCCACCGGCATGCCTCGTCGTGGACGAGTTCCCACTCGAGTCCGACGACGTCGGCGAGGAGCCGTTCTGCCAGACGGTGCTTGCGCATCACCTCGGTGGCGATACGACGTCCCTCTGCTGTCAGCTCCAGGTGTCGGTCATTGCTCACATGCAGCAGACCGTCACGCTCCATACGCGCCACGGTCTGTGAAACGGTGGGACCGGAGTGATCCAAACGTTCAGCGATACGAGCCCGCAACGGCACGATCGACTGCTCCTCAAGCTCGATGATCGACTTGAGGTACATCTCGGTTGTATCAATGAGGTCGTTCACTTCAGACCAGCCACTCCACTCTTCGTCTTCAGGCCCATTCGACCATTTCAGGCGTTCTCAGCTTCAATCCTATCCCGCGTACACATGATCACGTGCTTTCAAGCAGAGTTGAAGTCCACCGGCTCGTGTGATCCGAGGCCCTCATTCAATGCATTGCCGCCAGCCTCGCCTGTCGTAGTCGCCCTGCCCTCGGGATAACGCTGGCGGCACGACGAATATTTCGACACGACCGCGCTCGAGACAGAGCCCAGATCAGGGGTAGAGGCGAACCGGACTCCACTCTTCTGCCTGGGACAGATCTGCAGGTTCATGGCTGCCGTCGGCACGGCGGAAGACCCACCTGTCATGGAACCGATTCTTCTGCCCCTGCCAGAACTCGATCTCGAAGACACGAACCCGGAACCCGCCCCAATGTTCGGGTCGGGGCACGTCCCTGTCGGCATACTTCGCCAGCGCAGCATCATATTCTGCCTGCATCTGCTCCCGACCGCTGACTGGCTGGGACTGCTTCGAGACGCTGGCTGCGATCTGTGATCCGTGGGGGCGCACGGCGAAGTAGGCGTCGGAGTCCTCGGGGGCGGCCACCTCGGCGAGGCCTCTGATCCTGACCTGTCGTTCCATGTCCTGCCAGGGGAAGTTCACGGCCACTCTGGGATCGGCGCGCAGCTGCCGGCCCTTGGCAGAGTCGTAGTCGGTGAAGAACATGAAACCGGCTTCGTCGATGCCCTTGAGCAGGACGATCCGCGAGGAAGGACCCCATTCGTCGAGGGTCGAGACCGTCATCGCGTTCGGTTCCCGCACGTGGCTGGCGGCCTCGTCGTACCACTGTCTGAACAGCTCCAGCGGCGAGACCTGGGGATGGTCGAAGGTCGGTGACTCGTAGGACTTCCGCGTCTGCGGCAATCGGTCGACTGGCTCACTCATGCCTTCACTCTACGGCGAGCCAGTGACACAACGCTCGCACAGATACAGACATGCAGGCACAGACATGTCGATACCCAAATGCCGAGGCCGACATGACTCAAGATGACGGTGCCGGCCACCTGGCACGGGCGGGTGCGTCGTAGACTGTCGTGCGTGACTGCCACGAATATAGAGATCCCAGACGAACTCCTGCCCACCGACGGACGCTTCGGCGCCGGACCGGCGCGCATCCGCAAAGCCCAGATCGAGGCGCTGAATTCTGCCGCCGCCGATGTGCTGGGCACCAGCCACCGCCAGGCACCCGTGAAGAACCTGGTCGGGCGCATCCGCACCGGCCTGGCCGAGCTCTTCAACCTGCCCTCCGGCTACGAGGTTGTCCTGGGCAACGGCGGGTCCACCGCCTTCTGGGACGTCGCCGCCTTCGGGCTGGTGCGCGAACGCGCCGCCCATGCGACCTTCGGCGAATTCGGTCAGAAGTTCGCCAAGGCCACCGACGAGGCCCCACATCTGCAGGATTCCCTCATCCTCAAGGCCGAACCCGGCACCTCCGCCGTCCCCTCCCCCGCTGCCCTCGCCGAGGCGACCGGCAATTCCGATGTCACGGCCGACGTCTATGCTTGGCCGCACAACGAGACCTCGACCGGTGTTGCCACCACGATCACGCGTCCCGAGGGCATTGACGAGGATTCGCTCGTCGTCATCGACGCCACCTCGGGGGCCGGCGGTCTGCCCGTCGACATCACCGCCACCGACGTCTACTACTTCGCACCGCAGAAGAACATGGGCTCCGACGGAGGCCTGTGGGTGGCGATCATGTCGCCGAAGGCCATCGCCCGCGCCCAGGAGATCAAGGACTCGGGGCGGTGGATTCCCGCGTCGTTGGATCTCGTGACCGCGATCGAGAACTCGCGCAAGGACCAGACCTACAACACTCCTGCCGTGACGACCCTGGTGCTCCTGGCCGAGCAGATCGAATGGATCAACGGCAACGGCGGCCTCGAGTGGGCCACCACCCGCACCCGTGAGACCTCCGGTTTCGTCTACGCCTGGGCCGATGCCGCCGAGGTGGCTCATCCCTTCGTCGAGAACGCTGAGGATCGCTCGTCGGTCGTGACCACCATCGACTTCGACGATTCTGTCGATGCGGCCCTCGTCGCCTCGGTGCTGCGCAACAACGGCATCGTCGACGTCGAGCCCTACCGCAAGCTGGGCCGCAACCAGCTGCGCATCGCGACCTTCGTCTCCGTCGATCCCGAGGACGTCAAAGCGCTGCTGGCCAGCATCGACTTCGTCATCGACGCCCTGGCCTGATACCTCTGGCGACTTAGGCGCACGCGCCGGCTAGGTTAGCGCCAAGTGGTTCGGTGCCCAATGGTTCGGTGCCAGCTGGTTCGGTGCCGTTCTCGGCAATAGCTTTCAGCACCCCGCACCCGCAGTGCCTAAACACCCCGTTGCAACGAGGCGTTTTGGAGCTGCGGGGGCGGGGTGCTGAACTATCTGTAGGCCAAGCAGCTCACGGGAGGACGTGCGACTACCGGTGCGTGGTGCGCTGCACTGAATAAGCATGAGACACCAGTCCCCTGGCCCTCAGCCGAGGAAGTGGATGAGGGTTCCGATGCCGAAGGTGATGGCTGCCAGCAGAGCGAGCAGGAACTCGAGGGCGGTGCCGATGCCGATCGCTTTGAGTGATTCCCAACTGGAGTCCCAGGCCTCCTTTGCCTCCTTGAGCCGCAGGTATTCGGCGAGGTAGAGGCCGGCGATGAAGCCGATCGGCAGACCGACGACGGGAATCACGAAGAATCCGATGATGCCGAGGACCCCGGCCAGCAGCACGGACTTGTTGGGGACCTTCATCGCCTTGAGCTTCCTGCCCGTGAGCACCAGCGAGGCGCTCATGCCGGCGGCGACGAAAACGGCCACGATGGCGAAGATGATCCAAGCCATCGGCCCACCGATGACGATGGCCCACACCAGCACGGCGATCGCAATGAGGATGGATCCCGGCAGCACGGGCAGGATGATGCCGAGGCAGCCGACGAGGATCGCCAATCCGACCAGCACCGAGGTGAGAATGTCCGCGTTCACTGTGTGTCCGATCTGTTGCTCATGGGGCTCCTCATATTAAGGGACCAAGTTCTGCGCCGCACACAGAATGGCAGACGACTGCCGGCCTGCCCCTCCGCGACTACCGGCCCGCCCCTCAGGGACGGCTCAAGGACGTCCGTGCAGCCCTCAGGGGCGTCCGTGATAGCTCACATGGAGGCGGATGCGTGATTTGGGGTCGTAGTGCAGCCGCAGGTTCTTCGCCACGATCATCCACACCAGCCCGACGGCGAAGGCAATGATCCCCGAGGCTGCGCCGACGACCATCGCCATCCGCGGTCCGTACAGGTCAGCCACCCACCCCGCCAGCGGGGCACCGATGGGGGTTCCACCCATGACGACAGCGGCATAGATCGCCATCACCCGACCGCGATAGTGCGGTGGTGTCGTCGTCTGCACATAGGCATTCGCGGAAGTCATCATCGTCAGCGATGCGAAGCCGACAAGCATGAGTGACGCTGCGAAGACATAGTAGTTGGGGATCAGGGACGCTGTCCCGACTGCGAGACCGAAACCGCCTGCTGCACCGAAGATGAAGCGCAGCCTCGGCTTCTCCCGCTTTGCCGAGGCCAACGCCCCGGTCACCGAGCCGATCGCCATGACGGAGTTGAGCAGACCGAAGCCCGAGGCATCCTTGCCGAACTCGATCTTGGCCATCGTGGCGGTGTAGATGTTGAAGTTGAAGCCGAAGGTCGCAACGATGAAGAGTACGACGAGCACGATCGTCACATCGGGACGTTGGCGCAGATATCTGAATCCGCCCAGGATCCCACCTGTGCCCCGGCGACTCGAGGGGTGCAGTCGGGTCTGGTCAAGTCGAATGAGCACCGTCAGGGTCGCAGCGAACCCGAGTCCGCTGATGAGGAACACCGGCCCGGCACCGATGAGCGCGGTGAGGACACCGGCGACGGCGGGACCGATCATGCGGGCACCGTTGAATGATGCGGAGTTGAGGCTGACCGCGTTGGGGAGCAGCTTCTCACCGACGAGCTCAGAGACGAAGGCCTGCCGGGCGGGGTTGTCGAGGGTGGCCAGGATGCCCAGTGCCAAGGCTGTCAGATAGACATGCCAGAGCACGATGACGTCGGTGATGACGAGCACGAACAGCAACAGGCCCATGGCCCCCAGCAGTGTCTGGGTGACCATGAGCAGTCTGCGCTTGGAGAACTTGTCGGCGATCGCTCCCGCAAAGGGGAACATGATGAGCTGTGGACCCATCTGCAGCGCCATGGTGATGCCCAGGGCCGAGGCATTGTTGTTCGTCAGATAGGTGAGGACGATCCAGTCCTGGGCCGTCCTCTGCATCCACGTTCCGGTGTTCGAGATCAGGGCACCGGCGAACCAATGTCGGTAGTTCGGTTCTGCCAGTGACCGGAACGTGTGCGCCATCGAGTGTGTCAGCCCTCCTGGAACTCGAGTTCGCCGACGGAGTAGTCATCGACGACGGCATCGGCAGGTTCTGTGCTCTGCCGGCTGACGTCGGTCTCAGAATGGGCTCCACACCCGAAGTCGAGTGCGACGACCTTGCCGTCGGCCGGGGACCAGCCGTTGGCGCAGACACCGAATTTCTGCCGCAGCGATCCCGCCAATGGCATCAGGTAGCCGCAGCTGGAGCAGTGCGCCGAGGCTTTCGCCGCGAACTCGGATTCCGCGCCGGTCTCCGATTCGGCCCACCTGGAGGCGGCCGATGATATGCCTTCGGTTGAGAGGACCCGACGACGACCGAGCCCGAATTCAAAATTCGGAATCTCATCCAGGTTGCCGTCCGAGGTCTCTTCGACCTGCTCGAACCCCTGCTGGAGGTTCGGATCGTCTTCGACCTTCGGCAGCGTGTCCCGCGGAGTCAGATCGTTGGGTTCGAGCCGTTGTTCCCAGGGGACCCATTCCGGTGCGACCAGTGAGTCGGGTCCCGGCAGCAGTGCGGTCTCGCAGACCGTGACCTTCTTGGCGCGGGGTGCCCGTGCGAGCACTGCGATCCAGCGCCAACCGCGGTAGGTCGGGTCGGTGCATGCGAAGTAGTGAGTGACCAGGCGAGTGCCCTCGGCCAGAGTGCCCAGGTGGTCTCCGACCACGGCGCTGCCGGCCACCTCGGTGATGGCCGAGCGAGCGGTGTCGATCGCGGCGGCCAGCTGCGTGTCGAGAACGACCTTCTCCGACGTCGCCCGCGGGGCCCTGGCCGGCTTCACCGGTGCTGGCGACTCAGCCTGCGACGATGTCTCAGCCTGAGCTGGTGTCTCGGCCGAAGCCGTTGTTTCAGCCCGAGCTGGCGTCTCAGCTTGGGTCGTCGTTTCGGCAACCGACGTCGCCTCTGTGGGCGCAGGGTCGCTCGTCGGCTCGGCACTCTGGCCGGCCATCCAATCACTGAAGAGTGATGACATCAGGACTCCAAATCGTCGGCAATTGCCCGCAGCAGTGAGGCTACCTTGTTCCCGTGGGAAGGATCGGGGTAGCGGCCGTGCTGCAGTCCGTTGTTGAGGTCATCGAGTACTTTGATGACATCTTCAACCATAACCGCCATGTCTTCGGCCGGGCGTCTGCGGACCTTCGCAACCTTCGTCGGGCCCGACAGCAGTCTGGCCTTGAGCACCTGGGCTCCGCGACGGGAATCGACCACATCGTAGTCGAGGCGGGTGCCCTTGGTGACCTCGGCGTCCTCGGGCAGGACCGAGGAGTGGAGGAAGGCCTGGGAGCCGTCCTCGGCGATGACGAAGCCGAAGCCCTTGTCGACGTCGAACCATTTCACGCGTCCGGTTGGCATGGTGTCCTTTCCTGTTGCTGCTCGTCGTTGGTGTTGCTCGTCGTTGCTGCTGTCTGTACTGGTCAAGCTCGTATTCGGTGATGCCTGGTGGTGGTGCCGCGGTCGCGCTCGACTGCGTCGGTCCGAGTGGTCGGTCCGAGTGCTTGCACCGGGGCCTGTGCCTGCAACTGCGCCGGCACTTGGATCAGAGTCCGCGTCGCTGCCTGCGACCACTCCTGCACCTGCGCGTTCCGGTATCCATTACCCGGTATCCGGTATCCGGTCCAGGTCGCGAACCGGAACTTGCTCTGCGTCTGCTCTCCTGCGTCCTTCTCAGTGGTTGAACGCCACAAGACTGTGGGAGATTCCGGCCGTGGCCATTCGAATCGCCCGGACACGGACGCTGACTGCGGCCAACCTCGGCGCGGGGACCGTCATGGTGGGAATGTGCCCGACGCTGACTCAACGGCCACCCCGTCCAAGGCGTTCGCCTCAGCGGATGTGCGTGTGCCGTTAGCTGCGCCCGCGGCCGAGTTTCAGCTCTGGCCCACCTCGGTCTGTCTGCGTCTCAGTGCCGCTCTGACCAGGGCCACTGCGACCAAGGCGAAGGCGATCGGGAGGAGAATCATCGGCAGGTAAGTCAGCAGGTGTGAGGGGGCGTAGCCCATCCAGGCCTGCCCCAGTACGCCGAGCAGCGCGACCGCTCCGACAATGGCGGCGGCTACGGCCACGACGACGATGGTCGAGTCGACACGCTTGGCTGACAATGCTCGTCCTTTCCGAGATCTGCGAACCTGTTCTGCCCACCTATTGTACCCCTCACGCTAAACTGAACAGCGATGTCAATGACCTTCAGCCAGTGGCTGTCCCACAGTGCCGATACCGACTTCGAGTCCCTCGTCCGGACCCGTCGCGATCTCCTCCAACCAGAGTCCCCGACGATCCCCTCGCTGGCCGCGGCCGCGTCCTCGCGCATCGGCGTCTCCCGGGGCATCGAAGCCCTGAGCGCCACCGAGCTCGACGTCTTCATCGAGCTGGCCAAGGCCGCACGCACCACCACGGACATCAACGTGGGTGAGAATCGTCATATCGACGACGCCCTCGCCGAGGTTGTCCTCCCCCGACTGCGCGACCTGGGCCTGGCCTGGCCCTCGGCTGCCCCCACCGAGGCGGCATCGTCGCCGAAGTCCACCTGGCGGATCCAGTCCGAGGCCATCACACTGCTGCCCACCTCGGCGGCCGAATCCGCCCGGGCACATCCGTGGCAGGCGGACACGGCCGAGCTCGATTCGAGCACCGAGACCATCCCCACGTCACTCATTCACAACAGCGAACGAGCCGCAGTGGCAGAGGTCATCTCCTCCCTGCGCGGACTCGTCGATGAGCTGGCCAGCTCCCCCATCTCCCGCCTGACCAGCGGCGGAATCTCCAAACGCGATGTCACTCGGATCGGGAAGACCATCGATCTGGGACTCGAACAGACGATCACCCTGCTGCTCGCGGCGAAGTCGCTCAACCTCATCGGCGTCCTTGATGACCCGCTGGATCCGCAGTGGACGGCCAGCGATGACGCGGCCGCCATCCTCGAAGGAGACAGGGCGCAGCTGTGGGCGGCGCTGGTGTCCTCCTGGCTGCGTGAACCCCTCGATGTCACTCAGCTGGCGGCCGGAGCCAGCGCCAACGAGCGCCTCACCGTCCTCGCCTCGCCGAAGAAGTCCCTGTTCAAGGGGTTCAGCCAGTCGCAGCCGACGATGCCGCTGCTGCGCTTCACCATCCTGGAGATACTCCACGACATCGGGCAGGGATCCTCCCGCTCGGCCGAATGGATCCACGCGCAGGTTCTGGCCCGGCGCCCGCTCATCCCCGCGCATGACTTCGCGATGACAGAGGCGATCCTGCACACCGCGGGCGCCTTCGGTCTGGCGACGACGCCGCTGCAGAATTCCGAGCATTTCGGCCCCAGCAGGTTCGGTGTCCTCCTCGCAGCTGGCCTGCGGTCTGCGATGAGCGACCTCGCCGCCCAGGATCCCTCGATCGCTCCCGTGAACTTCAGCCTTGAGGGCCTCGAGGTACCCAGTCATGTCGTCGACGAGGTGCGGCTTGGGCTCGTCGACGAGGTGGAGACCGTCCTCATCCAGTCCGACCTCACCGCTGTGGCGACCGGGCCCATCGAACCTCGTGTCCACCACATTCTGCGTAAGTTCGCCGTCGTCGAGGCCCGCGGCCAGGGCACCGTGTACCGCATCGATGCCGACACGATCGAGGCGAGCATGCAGTCCGGCATCAATGCCGAGGATGCCCTGGCTCAGCTCGCCGAGATCAGCGCCGAGGCTCTGCCCTCGACCCTGAACTTCCTCGTCGAGAACACGGCGTCGAAGCTGCGCCGAGTCCAGGTCGCAGGCGCCCGCGCCGTCCTCGTCGTTGATGACCCTGTCGACCTCGATGTCATCCTCTCCGACCAGGCCATGCTGCCGGCCGGCCTGGAACGCTTGGCACCGACCGTGGCGATCGGGCAGCTGGGTCCCGAACGCACCATGCACCTCCTGGAGTCCGCCGAGCACCACGCCATGCTGCACTCGCCTTCGGGTCCGGTGCGCAAACGCAGAGTCATCACGCAGGCCGAGCCGGAGGTGCATCTGCGCAAGCGTGCCCGGGTCACCGACAACCACCTCGACGACTACATCCGCATCCTCCGTTCTCCCGGAGCCCGCGCAGCCCCGGTGACGAGCACCGACGAACCCCTGGGACACATGGATCGTCTCCGGGAGGCTGCCAGTGCGGGCCAGCAGGTCACGATCACGCTCGCCGACTCGCATGGGAAGGAACGCGTCATCGAGATGGTTCCGGCCACCGTCAACGGTGGGCGCGTGCGAGGCACGGTGAAGACCACCGGCGCCGAGGCGTCCCTGTCGATCGCGCGCATCGTCAGTGTCGATGTGGCCGGGGCTCAATCCGATGGTGCGGAGGAACAATCCTGAGGACACATACGTTGTCCCCTCGGAAGTCACCTCGGCGTGGGAAGAAGCAGGAACACATATGAACGGTCCGTTGATCGTGCAGTCCGACCGGACTGTGCTGTTGGAGTCGGGACATCCCCTGGCCGTCGAGGCGGCCGTGGCGATCGCACCCTTCGCGCAGCTGTCGCGGACCCCGGAATACATCCACACGTACACGATCACCCCACTGGGGCTGTGGAACGCCCGGGCCAGTGGCCATGACGCGGAGTCCGTCGTCGACGTCCTCCTCGAGTTCGCCAAGTACCCGGTGCCCCATGAGCTGCTCGTCGACATCGTCGACATCATGGACCGCTTCGGCGTCCTCACCCTCGTCGACAATCCGATCCACGGGCTGACCCTGACCTCGGCAGACACTGACCTGCTCGCCTCGCTCATCACCCAACCGGGCCTGGTGGGCAAGTTCGGCAGATCCCTCGACGCCGAATCCGTCCTCGTCCATCCGTCCGAACGCGGCGAGCTCAAACATGCGCTGCTGCAGCTGGGCCATCCGGTCTCCGACCATGCCGGCTACGTCGACGGTGAGGCCCACGAAATCGCCTTGTCCGATGATGCCCATGGTGGGCAGTGGCATCTGCGTGACTATCAGAAGGAAGCGATCGACCATTCCCTCAGCGGTGAGTCCGGCGTCGTCGTCCTACCCTGCGGTGCGGGCAAGACCATCGTCGGAGTGGCCACGATGTCGCGGGTGCAGACGACGACGCTGATCCTGGTGACGAACTCGGTCTCCGCCCGGCAATGGAAGGACGAGATCCTCGCGCGCACCTCGCTGACCGAGGACGAGGTCGGTGAGTACTCGGGGTCGACGAAGGAGATCCGACCGATCACCATCGCCACCTATCAGGTGCTGACCACCCGCCGCAAAGGCTCCTACCTGCACCTGGAACTCCTCGATGCCAAGGATTGGGGGCTGGTCATCTATGACGAGGTCCACCTGCTTCCGGCACCGATCTTCCGTCTGACCGCGAGCCTGCAGGCCAGGCGGCGGCTGGGACTCACGGCCACCCTGGTCCGTGAGGACGGACGTGAGGACGAGGTGTTCTCCCTCATCGGGCCCAAGCAGTACGAGGTGCCGTGGAAGGAACTCGAGCGCATGGGCTACATCGCCACCGCGTCCTGCCACGAAGTCCGGGTCCGCCTCGACGGAGGAACCCGGACCGCCTATGCCCGTGCCGATGGTGAGGACCGGTACCGGCTGGCTGCGACGTCGGATGCGAAGCTGCCGATCGTGCGTGAACTCGTCGCCGACCATCCGAATGCGCAGATCCTCGTCATCGGCCAGTACCTCGATCAGCTCGAAGAGGTCGGACGCGAACTCGACGCTCCTGTGCTGACCGGTCAGACCCCGGAATCGCAGCGCCAGGAGCTCTTCCGCGACTTCCGGTCCGGCGCGATCCCGGTGCTCGTGGTGTCAAAGGTCGCGAACTTCTCCGTCGACCTTCCGGCGGCCTCCGTGGCGATCCAGGTCTCCGGTGCCTTCGGCTCCCGACAGGAGGAGGCCCAGCGCCTGGGGCGGATCCTGCGACCGAAGGAAGACTCCGGATCCGCGACGTTCTACACCGTCGTCGCCGCCGACACCGTCGACGAGCACTTCGCCGCCCAGCGCCGTCGCTTCCTCACCGAGCAGGGCTACAGCTACGACATCGAGGTCCGCTGAGTCAGCCTGCGGCACATGGCTCAGCCGCGAGTGCGCACCACGCGGCCCTCGTCCCAGACCGGGGTCGTCGATTCGTAGATGTCACCGTCGGAGCCGAAGACGAGGAACCGGTCGAAGTCCCGGGCGAACCAACGGTCGTGGGTGACCGCAAGGACGGTGCCGTCGAAGACTGCCAGCGCATCCTGCAGAGCTTCTGCCGAGACCAGGTCGAGGTTGTCCGTGGGTTCGTCGAGCAGCAGCAGGGTGGCTCCGGCGAGTTCGAGGAGCAGAATCTGCACACGTGCCTGCTGACCGCCGGAGAGTGAGTCGAAGGTCTGTTCCGCAGCACCGGCGAGCTCGTAGCGGGCGAGCGCTCGCGAGGCCGGTTCCCGGGGAAGGCCGTTGCGATGCTCGTCGCCCCGGTGCAGGATGTCGAGCAGCGTGCGACCGTGTAGGTCCGGACGGCCATGCGTCTGCGCGAACCAGCCGGGACGGACTCTGGCACCGAGCTTCACCCGCCCCTCGTGCTCGACCGGGACGATCTCGACATCGGAGACCGGTCGGCGTTCGGGCTCGGGATCGGAGCCGCCGGCGGCGAGCAGCCGCAGGAAGTGCGACTTTCCCGAACCGTTCGATCCGAGCACGGCGACCCTGTCCCCGTAGCGGACCTCGAGGTCGAAGGGCAGCATGAGGTTCGTCAGCTCCAACTGCTGTGCGACGATCGCGATCTTGCCGGTCCGTCCGCCTTTGAGCCGCATCCCCAGATTCTGCTCTCGAGGAATCGCCTGCGGCGGTCCGGCAGTCTCGAAGCGTTCCAGCCGGGTCTGCGCAGCCCGGTAGCGGGAGGTCATGTCCGAGTTGTAGGCGGCCTTCTGCTTGTACATCTGGACGAGAGCCTTGAGCTTGGAATGCTCTTCGTCCCAGCGTTTGCCCATCTCTTCGAGCCGTTCGAAACGTGCCGTGCGCGCCTCGTGGTAGCTGTCGAAGCCTCCGGGATGGACCCACGCGGTGTTGCCTGCCGCAGAGAGTTCGAGGGTGATGATCTCTGTGGCCGCTTGGGCCAGCAGCTCACGGTCGTGGGAGACGAAGAGGACGCTCTTGTCGGTTTCGGCCAGCGCCTCCTCGAGCCAGCGTTTGCCCGGGACGTCGAGAAAGTTGTCCGGCTCGTCGAGGACGAGGACATCGTTGTGCCCGCGCAGAAGCGCCTCAAGCACGAGCTTCTTCTGCTCCCCACCGGACAGCGTGGAGATCGACCGATCCCGGCAGCGGTCGAAGCTCATCCCCAGCGCCGAGGTAGTGCAGGTGTCCCACAGCACCTCGGCTTCGTAGCCGCCGGCTTCACCCCATTCGCCCAAGGCGGTCGCATAGGCCATCTGCACAGTGGTTGACTCACTGTCGGGCCCGAGCAGCTTATCCTCGGCACGACGGACTGTGGCAGCGGCGGTACGGATACGTTTCGGTGCCAACTCCTCGAGCGCCTCGGCGACGGTATCGGCAGTGATGAACTGCCGCATGAGTCCGACGCTGCCGGTGTGGGAGATGAACCCCTCGTCCGGGGTGAGCTCACCGGTGAGCAGTCGCAGCAGTGTGGTCTTGCCCGCTCCGTTGGCACCGATGAGCGCGGCCTTCTTGCCGTCGCCGATGCGAAATGAGACGGAGTTCAGCAGTGGTCGACCGTCGGCCAGTGTGTAGGAAACGTCATTGATTTCGATATGGCCCATACGCTCAAGCTATCAGCCGCGACTCTTCGATTGAGGCTGAGTCAGCTGGGCCTCAGACTGCGACGCAGTCGGCCGACCCTCAGGCCGAGACGAGTTCCTCGGACGTGACGACGACCTCGCGGGAGGCGACCCGGCGGGCCAAGCGTGCCTCGCCCCATTTGATGAACCCGACGCCGGCGACGATGAAGACACCGCCGAAGAGCTGGATGGGCGCGGGCATCTCGAACAGGATCAGCCAGGCGACGATGACGGAGAAGGGCACCTCGATGAGGTTGACGAAGGATCCGACCGTCGCACCGATGTAGCGCAGGCCGAGGATGCCGGTGATGTAGGCGCCGACGGTGAAGACGACGATCATCGCCATGGGCAGGATCCACGAGACCTTGTAGCCGCCGAAGTCGACATCGGCGGCGACCGCACCAGCCGGCATGACACCGGTGAATACGATGAGCGACATGGCCAGAGCGCCGACGCCCATCCCCAATCCGGTCAATGCGACCGGTGGAACGTTGATGGAGTCCTTCGCCGAGACGAGGAAGTAGCTGGCCAGGCAGACCGCGGCGGCGAGAGCCATGACGACGCCGAAGATGCTGATATCCGAGTTGCGGAGATTGAGGATGAGGACGAGCCCGATCATCGAGACCACCACACCGATGAAGGTCACCGTCGCCGGACGGGTCCGTGTCCGCGCCCAGATCCAGAAGACGATGAGCATCGGCGCGGTCATCTCGAGCAGCAGCGCCACGGCCACGGTGAGGTGTTCGACGGCGACGAAGTAGAAGCCCTGGACACCGGCCATCGACACCAGGCCGTAGGTGAGCACGGTCTTCCAATGCCTGCGCACCTCGTCCCAACGTCCGCGCAGGGCGATGATGCTGGGCACGAGCAGCAGAACGGCCGAGCCGGCCAGTCTGATGAGCACGACCGAGCCCGGGGTCCACCCGATCTCATACATCGTCTTCGCGATCGGTCCCGAGACCGCGAAGAAGAACGCGGAGGCAAGCGTGAGGAGAAACCCCATGACGACGGTACGACTCATTCTTGACCTCCTGAAGTGCATGACTGCTGAAACGATGATGGACGTGCTGGTGGATATGTGATCCGAGTGCGGAGGGAGTGGGGCACACGCCAGCACCCTCGCCGAGGTGGGGCCCAGTCCCGCAGGACTCCGATGTTGATCTGCCGCCTGAAACCAGTATTGAACACGCCCGTGAAATGAGTCAAGTGCATTTTGGTCCTTACATATCTGTGGCAGAATGTGCTCACCATGCCTTTCGCCTATGACATTCGCTCGAATCTCACGATGCTCGTCGACCTCCTCAACACCTCGGGAGCCCTCGCCGAAGACGGAGACGAGCTGACGACAACCGCCGGACTCCGCGGATTCGCGGCCCGGCACGACTTCTCGGGCCCCATCCGGGCCACGAAGTCCGACGTCGATGCCACCCGTCGCCTGCGGGAGAGATTCGCCCTCGCGCTCGATGCGAGCCTCGACGCCGTGACGCCGGCCGAGGTCGAAGCGGGCGAAGAGAGCGTCGTCAATGAGGTCAATCTCACACTGCGCGAGGCCAGTGCACTGCCCCTGCTCGTCAAACACGGGGAGTGGGACTGGCATCTGCACGGGGTGGGCGAGTCAGCGAGTCTGGCCGATCGTGTCGCCGCCGACGTCGCACTCGTCCTCGTCGACCTCATCCGCAGCGGGGACCTCGATCGACTCGGCCGCTGCGCCGCCGAGGACTGCGACGCCTATCTGGCTGACTTCAGCCGCAACCGCTCGAAGCGCTTCTGCGATACCGGCAACTGCGCGAACCGCACGCACGTGGCAGCATTCCGCGCCCGGCAGGCGGACCCCTGAGGCCAGACCCTGGAGGCAGACTCCTGAGGCCAGACTCTCGAGACGACGACCGGGGCCCCACCTCGGCGATGGACACCCGGCGCGGTTCGGCATTTCTGTGCACAAGCTGAGTGCGAGCACATATAACCCTCAATCTGTGGAGGCATTCCTGTGAACGCATGCGGCACTTCAGCCCTCACGGGACTTTTCTGAGAGTTTTCTAGTGACTCAGGTCACATTCGCATTCAGGAAATTATCAAGCCACTATCAGAATTGAGCTTCAGACTAAATACATGACTACAGCAAACGATACCGACATCGAAGCCACACTCCTCGTTGTCGACGATGAGCCCAATATCCGCGAACTCCTCTCGACCAGCCTGCGCTTCGCAGGGTTCGACGTCGTCTCGGCCGCCAACGGCGCCGAAGCTCTTCGTCTGGCCGAGCAGACCAACCCCGACCTCCTCGTCCTCGACGTGATGCTGCCGGACATGGACGGCTTCACTGTCACACGACGCCTCCGCCAGATCGGCATGAACGCTCCCGTCGTGTTCCTCACCGCCCGTGATGACACCTCGGACAAGATCACCGGCCTGACCGTCGGCGGCGACGACTACGTCACCAAGCCCTTCAGCCTCGAAGAGGTCGTCGCCCGCATCCGCGCTGTGCTGCGTCGGACCCGCAGCCTCGAAGACGAAGAGAACGCCGTCATCATGGCCGGCGATCTCGAACTCGATGACGACACCCACGAGGTGCGTCGCTCGGGAATCCTCATCGATCTCTCCCCCACCGAGTTCAAACTGCTGCGCTACCTCATGCTCAACACCAACCGTGTGCTCTCGAAGTCCCAGATCCTCGACCATGTCTGGGAATACGACTTCGGCGGCGACACCGGAATCGTCGAGTCCTATATCTCCTACCTGCGTCGCAAGATCGATGTCACACCGGAGACCGACGCCGCCGGACACCCTGTCGAGATGGAATGGACGCCGATGATTCAGACCAAGCGCGGTGTGGGTTACATGCTGCGCACACCGGAATCCAAGTAGTCGGACAAGCTCAGGCGCTAGATTACTCACGTGGCAAAAGAATCCCGTCCCACCCGACCCGGCTTCTGGGAAGAATGGTCGCTGACTACCAAGCTGCTGGCCATCATGATGCTGCTCATGTTGCTCGTTCTCTCCGGAACGAGCGCCTGGGTGCTCGAGAACCTGCGCGACAGCCTCGTCGAACGCACCGATGAGAGACTCATCAATGCGTCGGAGACGCTTGCCAAGCAGGCTTATCAGGATGTGTTCCAGCCTGCCCAGCTGCAATCGTCGTCATCGTCGAGCAAGGACCAGTCAGCGAACTCGGACAGCAGCGACGGGGCGGATTCCTCCACCGAGACTCCCACCACCATCGATTCGAGCTCCTGGGATGAACTCAAGAGCCTCATGCCCGGTGGCTTCTACGTCCAGTTCTATGACACTGACGGCAAACCGATCAGTGATCCTGTAGCTCCGGAGCCTGGCAACAGCCCGGTTCTGCCGACGATCAACGAGTCGAAGGTCTATGCGCAGGGTGGTGAGCCATTCACCGTCGCCGGGACCACCTCGCAGTGGCGGGCTCGGGCGATGAAGGTTCAGAACACGGACGTACTCGTCTCGATCGCGGTGCCCTTCGACCGCGAGATCGACAACATCAATGAGCGTGCCCGCAATACGATGATCGGCATCGGACTGCTGGCCCTGGCCATGGTGGCAGGTGTCGGATACTGGGCGATCAACAACACGTTCCGGCCGCTGCGCGACATCGAGAAGACTGCCTCGAGGATCGCCGCCGGTGACCTGAGCCAACGGGTGCCGACGTTCCCCCGCAACACCGAACTCGGTCGCCTCTCGGGCGCACTGAACACGATGCTGGGGCGGATCGAGGACTCCTTCGACGGACAGACACGGTCGGAGAAGCGCATCCGCCAGTTCGTCTCCGATGCCTCGCACGAACTGCGCACACCTCTGGTCACGATCCGCGGCTACGCCGAGCTCTACCGGCAGGGCGCAATCACGAAATCCGATGACATCGGCAATGCCATGGAGCGGATGGAGTCCGAGGCCAAACGTATGGGAGTCCTTGTCGATGACCTCGTCGTCCTCGCTCGCCTCGACGAGCAGCGACCTGCCGAGATCGGTCCCATCGACCTCCACCGGATCGCCCGTGACGCCGCCGCCGACGCAGCCGCTCAGGCACCCGACCGGGACATCAGCTTCATCGGGCTCGACGGGGACGATGCTCAGCCCGTGCCGATGATCAGGGGGTCGGAGTCGAAGATCCGCCAGGTCATCGTCAACCTCGCCGGCAACGCTGTCCGCCACACCCCGGAGCACACCGCCATCGAATTCGCCGTCGGCGTCGTCGGAGGCCGCGCCGAGGCGAGCGCGGAGTCAGCAGACCCTTCGAATGGCCAGGACACCGAGTCCAAGACCGGCTCCAACAAGGCCGTGGCAAACAAGACGGGTGCGAACAAGGCCGCGGCGAAGGACAAATCCCGCGAGCGCGGATTCGTCACCGGCGGTGTGCGCATCTTCCGCCGAGGCGACTCGAACGGCAACGATCAGAACGACGCTCAGGCGCCCGCCGGGATTGTGCCGGATATGACGGCGGCCGGGTCGATTACGGTCGACGATTCGCTGCGCGGATTCCCCAATGGACGAGTCAGGATCGAAGTTCGCGATCACGGCGACGGGATCGACCCCGAGGTCGTGCCCCGGATCTTCGAGAGGTTCTATCGCCTCGATGTGTCCAGGACCCGCGATACCGGCGGGTCTGGTCTCGGACTTTCCATCGTCAAGGCGATCGTGGAGAACCACCATGGTGCGATATCGGTGCACCAGACCCCGGGCGGCGGTGCAACGTTCCGCATCGATCTACCTATCTCAGACACTGAAGACAGCGCTCCGGACGCACGAAAGGACGAGCGATGAGCAGCAACGACCCCAACAATCAGGGCAACAATTCCGACTACCGGGGACGGCACGGGGACCAGGACCACCGCACGTTCCCCACCGATGGCTCACGCGAATCCTCAGATGACCCACGCAGCTCGGCACCAGGATCCCAAGGCTCTGCGGAGGGCTCACGCCGCTCTGCCGAGGTCCCTCGCACGTTCCCGAGCAACTCGAGTGGATCCAGCGGATTCAGTGGAGCCAATGGGTCGAACGGTCCTGCGCGGGTCAGTCCTCCGGTCGCACCCTCTTCTCGCTCGAACAGCTCTGAGCAGGGTCAGACACCCTGGCAGGGTCAGGATCCGCGACAACGCCAGGCTCCGTGGCAGGGCCAGGACCCGAGGCAGAACCCGGAGTCGAATCCTTCTCCGGTGCAGCCGACTCGTGTTCAGCCCCCTGTGGACGCATCGACAGAACAGTCCGCACAATCCGGATACCCCGCACAATCCGGGTCAGCGGGAGGCTATCAGGGGTATCAGAGCCAACAGGGATATCAGGGGCAGCAGGGGCAGCCGCCACAGGGGCCCGGCGCTGGTGCGAACCAGTCCTACGATGGAGCCCAGCGCTACGGCAACACTCAGCGCTACGATCGCAGCCCAGACACTGGCGGAGGCGGTCACATCGGCTATTCCTCTCCCGGAACCAATGCAGCCCACGGTGCATCGCAGACTGGCACCAACTCCCCCACCGATCCGAATCCCTACGGCACGCCGTATGCGCAGGGAACCGGACAGCCCGGCACAGGGTCTGGCCCAGGCGCAGGGGCAGGGACAGTTGCGGGAGCCGGCCCCGATGCCGCCGCAGGCGCAGCAGGAGCGGCCGCCTATGGTCATATGGGCAGCCAACCGAACCCCGGCGGCTACCCCCAGACCGGGTCAGCAGGCTTCCACTCCGGTCCCGGTGGCCAAGGAGACCCCGGCGACCCCAACGGACCAAGTGACCCCTATGGACCAAACGGTCCTGGTGGACCAGGTGGACCGTACGGTCCAGGGCCGTACGGAGTCGAAGCACCACCTCGGCGAGAGAAGCGAGGACCGGGCTGGTTCGCCACCATCGCGATCGCCGCAGTTGCTGCGCTTCTCGGTGGAGCCGCGGCCTTCGGCGGGAGCTACGCAGTCAATGCCTTCGGCGGTGAGGACTCACGCAAAGTCGCTGATCAGACCATCGAAACCCCAGATTGGACCGAGGTCGCCAAGCAGACGTCCCAGAGCGTCGTCTCGATCCAGGTCGGCACCAACGGACAGGTGCAGGGACTGGGTTCAGGCTCGATCTACGATGACCAGGGACACGTCATCACAAACAATCACGTGGTGGCACCTGCCGACACACCTTCCGGCGAGATCGCTGTGACGATGAAGAACGGGGGGACGGTGAAAGCCGAGATCGTCGGCCGCGACCCCTCGACCGATATCGCGGTCATCAAACTCGACCAAGTTCCCAAGGACGCAGGTCCCCTCCCCGTCGGTGACTCGAAGGAGATGAAGGTGGGAGATCCGGTGATGGCACTGGGCAATCCTCTGGGTCTCGCGGATTCGGTCACCACCGGCATCGTCTCGGCTCTTGATCGGCCGGTCTCGACGGAGAACATCGGCGAGGACGCGACCTCGCAGGAGAAGGAGATGACGATCACCAACGCCATCCAGACGGATGCTGCGATCAACCCCGGCAACTCCGGCGGTCCGCTGGTCGACGGTGATGGCAACTTCATCGGAGTGAATTCCGCTGCGGCATCACTGAGCCAGGCTGGTGAAGGTGGCCAGTCAGGATCGATCGGCATCGGGTTCGCCATCCCCTCGTCGCAGGCCGTGATGATCGCCGACCAGCTCATCTCCAGCGGCAAGGCGCTGCATCCGTTCCTCGGGATCACGCTGACGGACGGACAGATCAACAGCGGCGGCGCTACCCAGGGCAGCGCCAAGGTCCAGTCTGTGCAGTCCGGGTCACCGGCATCCAAAGCAGGTTTCAAGGACGGCGATGACATCGTGGCCGTTGGTGGGACCAAGGTCAACAATGCCATCGCTCTGCGTGCACTCGTCCGTGCACAGCCGACGAACACGCCCGTCGACTTCACGGTCGTGCGCGGCGGCCAGGAACAGACGCTCAAGACGACTTTGGTCCTGAAGTGACGACATCGACCTTTCAGCAGAGGGTCGACCGGACTTGAGTGCAGATCACTGTGGATGACGATCCCACTCGTGGGCATTGAGGGTGTGGACAGCCAAGCGCTGTCCACACCCTCTTTCTCTGAGCTTCCGCCGGTACAGGAGAGCCGCGAAGATGAGTGCCAGTCCCGGTGCTTCGTCCCAAGCTCCGGTGTTCCACCGATAGGAGAAGTCATGAGTTTCGAAGTCGATGCCGAACGCGTCTCGTCCGCCGCCACCGCCACGGCAGGCACCTCCCGCACCCTTGTCGCGGAATCAAACACAATGCTGAGGAATCTTTTGGCCCTGCAGGAGTGTTGGAAGGGTAGTGCGGCACAGAATTTCCAGACGGTCATCAATGAGTGGGAAGGTGCGCAGAAGCAGCTGTTCGAATCGTTGACCTCGATCCACGGGGCGCTGAACACCGCAGCTGCGCAGTACTCGGAGGTGGAAGCCGCGAATTCTCGGCTCTTCGCTCCGTGAGGCTCGAGTCACCCGCGTCAGTCGGCGTCACCGGCCACCGGAACCCATCGGCGGCCCGAGTCGCAGGCACGCTGTGGCTACCGAATCCCGCCCGGATCGTCTGTTCGATTTCTATGTCCGCGTCTGGCAAATTATCAGCCTTTGTTAGTAGGCTGATAGCGATAGTTCGCGGCGGTGCTGGATGGGTTTCTCCAGGTTAGGAGACGACCGGTCTGCAGCGTCGGGTCAAGACCAATGCAGGAGTCGACTACGGATGAGCATCTTCCAAAGGATCGCGGCGATCTTTGGCGCCAAGGCCAACAAGGCACTGGACAAAGCCGAGAACCCCAATGAAACCCTCGATTATTCATATCAGAAGCAGCTTGAGCTGCTGCAGAAGGTACGCCGCGGTGTTGCCGATGTCGCCACCAGCCGCAAGCGCCTCGAGCTGCAGATCACCCAGCTCGAACAGCAGCAGAACAAGCTCAGCGGTCAGGCCCAGAAGGCCATGGAGGTCGGCCGCGAGGACCTCGCACGTGAGGCACTGACACGGAAGTCGGGCCTGGACCAGCAGATCACCGATCTGCAGGGACAGCACGAAGGACTGCAGGGCGAAGAGCAGAAGCTGACTCTGGCATCACAGCGGCTGCAGGCCAAGGTCGACGCCTTCCGCACACGGAAGGAAACGATCAAGGCCACATACAACGCAGCAGAGGCACAGTCGAAGATCGGTGAAGCCTTCTCGGGAATCTCCGAAGAACTCGGCGACGTCGGGCTCGCGGTCCAGCGCGCCGAGGACAAGACCGCTTCGCTGCAGGCACGTGCCGGTGCAGTCGACGAGCTCATCGCTTCGGGTGCCCTCGAAGATGTCACCGGTTCGTCGAAGGACGACATCAGTGCACAGCTCGATGCGCTCTCAAGCGAGAACGATGTCGAGATGGAACTCAACCGGATGCGTGAGTCACTGCCAGCGTCGTCGAACAAGCAGCAGCAGTCGCTTGAAGGCGAGGACAAGCAATGATCATCCGAATCATGGGCGAAGGCCAGTTTGATGTTGCAGACGTCGACCAGAACCTGATGCAGAAGTACGACAACCAGGTCGAGGACGCAGTCAAGGCAGGAAACGAAGAGGCTGCCAAGAACGCTCTGCAGTCCCTCCACGACTACGTCGTCGGGAACGGCAAGCCCGTCTCCGATGACTATCTCGGTTCGAGCGAGGCCGTCGTACCGTTCATCGATGCGACGCTGCAGGAGATCACGGAGCTCCTCACCGGTGAAGGCTTCATCCCGGATCCAGCCTGATCCACATAGTTTGATATCGATGATTCCGGCCCACTGCCTTCACCCGAGGTTGTGGGCCGGAACTGACTTAACCAGAGAGGAACCACGATGAAGAATCGCTTCGTCAAGGACAACGGACTCACCATGCGCATGGGGTGGACGATCTTCCTCAACGGACTCATCTATGTGATCCTCATTCTGGCCATCTGGTGGATCTTCGGAGGAAGCGTCTCCGGAGTCATCATCGCCGTGCTCATCAGCGCGGGCGCGTTCTTCTTCCAGTGGTACTTCTCCGACAAGATCGCGATGAAGGCGATGGGTGCACGGGAGGTCGCCCCCGAGGAGGCCCCGGAGCTGCACACCATGGTCGATCGTCTCTGTCAGCTTGCCGATTCAACCAAGCCACGCGTCGCCGTATCGAACTCAGCGATTCCCAATGCCTTCGCCACCGGTCGTTCACCGCAGCGTTCGGTCGTCTGTGTCACCCGCGGCCTGCTCGAGAAACTCGACCGTGATGAGGTCGAGGTCGTGCTCGCTCACGAACTCTCCCACGTCGCCCACCGCGACGTCACCGTCATGACCGTCGCCGGAGTCACCGGCGTCGTGGCCGCACTGATGATGCGCGCCGGCTACTACATGAGCTTCGGACGTTCGAACAACAACAACGGCGGCGTCCCCGTCCAGCTGCTGTTCGTCCTCGTCGGAGCCGTCGTCTACGGCCTCTCGTTCCTCCTCATCCGCAGCCTCTCGCGCTACCGCGAACTGGCCGCAGACAGAGCAGCCGCGATCCTCACAGGCGCGCCTTCGACCTTGGCCTCTGCGCTGACGAAGCTGAGCGGAGACATGAGCAAGATCCCGGAGAAGGATCTGCGAGCCTCTTCTTCGGCAAACCATCTGGCGCTCATTCCCGCCGCCAGCGGCAAGGCCGCCATCACGCAGCTCTTCTCCACTCACCCTTCCCTCGACAAGCGCTTGGAGCAGCTGGCGAGGATCTCCGGGCAGCTCTCACAGCAGCAGTGACGATCACTGCGCTGACCTCAATCGCACCGACCGACATCCACTAGGAGTTTCATGGGTTTCTTCGACGCGCTGTTGGGCCGTTCCAAACCGAAGCGGGCTAACCTCGACGATCTTTTCGCGCTTCCCCCCGCCGCGCTGACGCTCGAAGCCGCGACCGGCTTCAAACCCACCGGCGTCGGAGCAGTGGCGTTCCGACAGGTCGAGGGGGCGGCGTTCCAGACCGCTGAGTCCGAGAGCATCGCCCTCATCAGCTCCGATCCGGCCGCGAACGTGTCACAGCGCAACGACGGCTTCGGCTACACCTGGCAGGTGGTCTCCGACAACGACGCCGAGGTGGTCAACCTCGTAACCAATCTGCACGCCGTGAATTCGGCTCTGGTCAGCCAGGGGTTCGATACCATGCTGCTGTGCTCGACCGTCTACTTCGCCAACCCGGACGGACGCCGCCTGGCACTCGTCTACCAGTACAAGCGCGGTACGTTCTATCCGTTCGCACAGTCGGGTGCCAAGCAGCGTGACAATCCTCTGGAGATTCAGATCCGCGGCGTGCTGGCCAACGAACTCCCGTTCGAAGAGGACACGTCACGGTGGTCGGCGCTATGGGACGCACCGGGCCTCAACGACTCACCTGAGTCGAACACACAGCGCTGATCCCCGGGCGCCCGAGAGCCCCGGGCGCCCAAGGGATCAGATAAGGCAGAAGGGACGTCCCCGCGGGGGCGTCCCTTCTGCCTTATCAGTACCAGTCAGTTCCAGTTCAGCGGCCGCTGTGACTCTGGACCCTGAGTCCTATTCGATTGCAGTGACCTATTCAGTCGATATCTGGATGACCTCACCCAGCGCTTCGACCGTGTCTCCCGGACGGATCGTGGCACCTCGGCGAGTTTCGACCTCACCGTTGACCACAACTTCACCGTCAGCGATCATGTCCTTGGCCATCGCACCGTGTTCGGCGACACCATGGAGCTTGAGCAGCTGACCGAGTTTGATCGAATCGCCGCGAATCTCGATCGTCTCCATCAGAAAAGATCTCCCAGGTCGAATCCGTCGCCGCCGAAGAGACCGCCGCCATCGCCGCCGTCGCCTCCACCGAAGAATCCTCCGCCGTCTCCGCCAGCATCGCCACCACCGGCGTCACCGCCGGTCGCGTCTCCGCCGACGTCGCCGTCCCAGCCACCGCCGCCCATGCCGCCGAACATCATCGACCCCATGAGCACGCCGGGCAGAAGTCCCGAGCCTGCATAGGAGTTGAAGTATCCGCGGTTGTATTCGGCGTAGGCAGGGCCTGCTTCCCAGTAGGCACGGCGAGTGTGTCCGTCACCGGTCACGACCTTGCGCACCGCTGGTTCGGCGCCCACGGCCACGCGTTCGGCATCGGCAGCACAGACGGGAACCGGTCGCAGCTGTCCACCGGCTGGTGCCCAGTCGATGTCCTCGACCGAGGGGCCGTGCTGTGGGTTGAAGAAGCATGGGGGGCGACGGACGGGAAGCGGCTTACCGTCAACGCGGGCCCGCAGGCACTTTGCGGCATAGCGACCGTCCTCCAGAGCCTCGGTGACATGGCGGATGTCGGAGGGCTCGTCGACTTTGTCGAGCGTCTCCTTGGCGACGTCGTAGGAATCCAGTGCCTGCTTGTAATCCTGCGAACCGCCGGTGTCGAGTTCGACCCCGGCGGTGAGGATATCGAGTTCGGCGACTTCCTCGCCGAAGGACGTGACGTCTTCTTCAGCGGTCTTCGTCACCTGACGGAGCTCAGCGTCGGCGAGCTCCTTCTTTCGGTGCTTTTCCTTGCGGTAGCTCACGAAGAAAATGGTGCCGAGCACCACGAGTATTATCAGGAATACTGCTCCCACGATCTATGCCTCCCCAGCAAAACGAGTCACCAATCAGTATGCCGGATGAGTCTGACAAGGGACTGAACCGAAACCTTGTATCCGCTCAGTTGGCGGGCCCAAAACCTGAACTTCCGACCGGCACCCGTCCCCACACCGATCGCGGTATTCGTCCCGACGCTCATCGCGGTCACAGCAGGTGCCCGAGTCCGGCCTGCGAAGAGTGTGAGACGTGGCCTCAGCTCAGGTGGCTGAGACCTTTGACGAGGGTCGCAGCTCCACCGCCGAGGGCGAGGATGATCATCGCGATTCGCGCAGTCGAGGATTCGATCTTCTTCGACAGCCAGTCACCGCTGACCAGTCCTGCGACGAGCACCGCCCCGATTCCGATCCAGGTCGGTGCCGCCAACTGCGGCCAGGAACTGTGATCGAACACGGCCTTGAAGATGACCGCCGAGGTGGTCCCCACGACAAGGAACGGCTGCAGAGTGGCCGCGAACTTCCGCTGTTCCCATCTCGTCAGCACAGCGTAGGCGCTGACGGCCGGTCCTCCCGCCCCCGCAGCTGCTGACATCGTTCCCGAGAGGAATCCGGTCGTGAATTTGGTGCCGAAGTTCACCGGCACGGTCTTACCGACCCGGCCGATGATCATAGAGCTGATGAGGGAGACGATGATGAGCAGACCGATGAGTATCTGCAGAGGTGGGGCCGGAAGAGCCGCGGCCAGGAGAGCACCCGGGATCGAGCCGAGCACGGCACCCGACGACAGCTTCCAGAACGAGCCCCACTCCACCTCTTCGAAGGTGCGGACGAAGACGGTGCCGCTGGCGATGATGCCGCAGATGTTGACGAGCACGACACCGGAGAACGGGTCGAGCAGAAGCACAAGGAAAGGGCCACTGACCAGGCCGAATCCCATACCCGTGACCCGCTGCGACACTGCCCCGAGGAACACTGCGAACAGGATGAGCACAACGACGGGTTCCATTTGCTCAATTCTAGTTCAGGGCTCATATCCGGGCGGGGTTACAGTAATAGTCATGAATGCCTCGCCCCTGTGGTCCCGATTCAGCGCTGATCCCCGCGCTTACGGACAGGTGCGCGCGTCTGACGCCGATCGCGCCGTCGTGACCGATGTGCTGTCCGAGGCGTTTGCGCTGGGCCAGATCGATGCGGAGGAATTCGACGAACGCAGTGAGGCTGCCAACCGCCTGAAGACTCTGGGAGAGGTCCCCGAACTCGTGCAGGACCTCGTCATCGCCGAGGCGGGCGAGGTCGAACCCGGAGAACTCGACGATTCCGCTCGCGCTCAGGCCCTGGCCCGGTTGGATGCCGATCGTGTCCCGATCACCCCTGAACAGATCGATGCCGCCGCACAGAAGTACTACCGGGACCGAGTCCGGAATGCGCTGTTGGGAATGATCGCAGGTCCTGCTGGCGTCACCCTTGCCATCTGGGCCTTCACCTCATTCGCTTCGGGCGGGCTGATCTTCTTCTGGCCGATCTTCGTCATCCTACCGATGCTCTTCGGGGCGATCTCACAGATCTCCAACAAGGAGAGCCTCATCCGGAACCGGAAGCGCGAGCTGACGAAACGGGCCAGGGCGCAGCTCGGCGATGCCGAAGCGAAACGCGAGCTCGAAGAGCGCAGGAACAACGATGACGACGATGAGGATCCCGAGGATACGTTCGGTCGCGGATTGCAGCCACCTCATCCCCTTGCCCCGCCCTTCTCACCGGGACGAGACTCGCCACGTGATGAAATGCGCAGGCGACGCGAAGAGCGCCGCCGCAGACGCCGAAACCCCTGGGACTGAAGCACCCACGTCCGCACGCAGGCCAGTCCGCCCAGCAGGCCAGTGCTCAAGTCAGATCACCACGCTGGCCTGCCCCAGTATGCCTGTCAGGGGTGAAAGACCCGGATCTGAGCGAATTCCTCGGCTTTGTTGGTACGGAACCACAACGTGTGTGAGAAGTGTTGGATGTCGTCTCCATCGCTCGAGTTCTCCCACTGCCCCCATGCCGCGGCGGCCTTGCCGTGGGTGATGGCGGCCTCGAGATGACCGGCCACGGGATTCGAAGCTGAGATACCCAGCAGAGCGGCGAGGACCTCATCACGACCGGTGCTGGTCGCGACTCCCCCGCTGCCGACGATCTGGAGGATGCAGTCCTCAGCGATCACCTCGGCGAGGGCGGGCTCGTCTCCTGTGAACAGGTTCTCCTCGAACCTGGCCACGAACATATTCTTGGGGCTGTTTCCACACGATTCTGTGCCAGTGAACGTCATGGCACCCAGGCTACGGTACGGCCAGCAGGCAGAGAAGAGACGTGCCGGCACCCTTTCGGGTACCGGCACGGCTCATCGAGCGAGAGGGGCTGATCAGAAGCCCATGCCGCCCATTCCGTCCATACCGGCAGCAGCTGCGTCGGCACCTGGTGCAGCCTTCTCAGGCTTGTCGGCGACAACCGACTCGGTGGTGAGGAACAGACCAGCGATCGAGGCGGCGTTCTGCAGAGCAGAGCGGGTCACCTTGACCGGGTCGTTGATGCCAGCGGCCAACAGGTCCTCGTACTCACCGGTTGCGGCGTTGAGACCGAATCCGGCTTCGAGGTTGGCGACCTTATCGGCAACCACACCGGCTTCGAGGCCGGCGTTGGTGGCGATCTGCTTCAGCGGAGCTTCGATGGCAACCTTGACGATGTTGGCACCGGTTGCTTCGTCGCCCTCGAGTGCGAGGTTGGCGAAGGCAGTCTTGCCCGCCTGGATGAGCGAGACGCCGCCACCGGCGACGATTCCCTCTTCCACAGCAGCCTTGGCGTTGCGCACTGCATCTTCGATGCGGTGCTTGGTTTCCTTGAGCTCGACCTCGGTCGCGGCTCCGGCCTTGATGACTGCAACGCCGCCGGCCAGCTTGGCCAGACGTTCCTGCAGCTTCTCGCGGTCGTAGTCCGAATCCGAGTTTTCGATCTCGGCACGGATCTGGGCGACCCGACCTGCGATCTCCTCGGCGTCTCCGGCACCTTCGACGATGGTGGTCTCGTCCTTGGTGATGACAACCTTGCGGGCGGTGCCCAGCAGTTCGGTGGTCACGTTGTCGAGCTTGAGCCCGACTTCCTCGGACACGACCTGACCACCGGTGAGGATGGCGATGTCGGCCAGCTGAGCCTTGCGGCGGTCTCCAAAGCCAGGAGCCTTGACGGCCACGGACTTGAAGGTGCCACGGATCTTGTTCAGCACGAGAACCGCGAGAGCTTCGCCCTCGACGTCTTCAGCGATGATGAACAGCGGCTTGTTGGACTGCTGGACCTTCTCAAGGACGGGCAGCAGATCCTTCACGTTCGAGATCTTGGAGTTGACGATGAGGATGTAGGGGTCCTCGAGGACAGCTTCCTGGCGATCTGTGTCCGTGACGAAGTAACCGGAGATGTAGCCCTTGTCGAAGCGCATGCCCTCGGTCAGTTCGAGTTCGAGTCCGAAGGTGTTGGACTCCTCGACGGTGACGACGCCTTCCTTGCCGACTTTGTCGATGGCCTCGGCGATCAGTTCACCGATCGCAGGATCTCCAGCGGAGATACCGGCGGTAGCGGCGATCTGTTCCTTGGTCTCGATGTCGATGGCGTTCTCAAGCAGCACACCGGTGACGGCTTCAACAGCCTTCTCGATGCCGCGCTTGAGGCTGAGCGGGTCAGCACCAGCTGCCACGTTGCGCAGGCCTTCGCGGACGAGAGCCTGAGCGAGAACGGTAGCTGTGGTGGTGCCGTCGCCTGCGACGTCGTCAGTCTTCTTGGCGACTTCCTTGACGAGCTCAGCGCCGATCTTCTCGTAGGGATCCTCGAGTTCGATCTCCTTGGCAATGGAGACACCATCGTTGGTGATGGTGGGAGCGCCCCACTGCTTTTCGAGCACGACATTGCGGCCACGGGGTCCAAGGGTTACCTTGACCGCGTCCGCAAGCTGGTTGAGACCTGCTTCGAGTCCCCGACGAGCTTCTTCGTCGAATGCAATCATCTTTGCCATAGTGGCTTAGATCCTCCCTGATGGAGTGGAGTGGGATTCCAGAGCAGTCGTCAACGCCCGCGACGGCAGAGAGTGGGTCCGCATGTTCCATTCCACATATGGACCACGCTCTCGAGACAACTGATGAGAAACCCAGTGGTTTTCACCAGTACTAGATTTAGCACTCTCCCCATGCGAGTGCAAATATTGCGCGTTCCCGCGGCCTTCGAATCGGGTGGATTCCGCGGGATTGCGCGGTTCGGCCCAGCGCGAAACTTCAGCGCCGTCCACTGCGTGGACCGCTGCGCGCCAGACAACTGAAAAGCGCCAAGCAGTTACCTGCTTGGCGCTTTCCCCGATCGGAGGGATTCGGGCTTTCGCCGTCTTCCCGCCGCAGCGGATCAAAAGAGTTTACGTACGTGAGTCTCAGAGGAGGGTGACGGATTCCGCCTGAGGACCCTTTTGTCCTTCTCCAACTTCGAACTCAACCTGCTGGCCCTCTTCGAGAGCGCGGTAGCCGTCCATCTGGATTGCGCTCCAGTGAACGAACACGTCCTGGTTGTTGCCTTCCAGGGTGATGAATCCGTAGCCCTTTTCGGCGTTGAACCATTTGACGGTACCTTGTGCCATTACTTCTCCATACAGTGCAGTGTCATTGACATTCCGTCACCTCATTGCGACCGGTCTGGCCGCGCCGCGGACAACGGAAGCTAGTAAAAATCAACCGACCCCGCGATTTCTCTCATTGACCTCTAGAGAATGATCTCGGTGAAGCACGAATAGAACACAAGGGCAGTGCTTGCCTAGCTGATGCAACTCTACCCCAGCGCCGCACAGGTCCTCCGGCCGCTCAACACTGTTACCAATTCGTTATCAAGGTGTGTTCGACGGCGTCTTTTCCGGTACGAAACCTCCGCCGATCACCGACTTCACCGGCACAAAAGAGAAATGCGCTGCCGGTCATGACAACGAGCTGGCGCGTGGGCCTCAGCCGTTGTTGTCCACAGCCCCGGCCGAGCCGGAATCTGCGCCGCCTTCGGCCGAATCGCCCTCGCCGGAGCCGCCTTCGCTGGGCTCTGGTCCGCGCTCGGCGATGTCGGAGCAGATGACGACGGTGATGTCCGCGTCGAAGTCCGTCGAGGCTTCTGTGGCCTCGATTCCGAGTGCGTCGGCGACCATCTTCGCCTGAGATTTATTCGACTCGTCCGAGTAGTAGACCGTGGAGACGCTCAGCCCGGTCGAATAGTTGCCGACCTGGCCGATGCCCCAGCCCTTCTCCTCCACTGCTTCGGAGAATTTCTTCGCAACTCCGGAGACTCCCGAACCATTGAGCACGTCAACCGTAAGCTCCGAATCGGCGACGCTGACTTCGCTTTCACTCGGCGATGGGCTCGCCGAGGCGGTCTTATCGGATCCGGAATCGGCGACGTTGGACTCGGGGTCCTTCATCGAGGACGTGATGATGTTGATGGCCGCGACCACCAGCAGAACGGCAACAAGTGCCAGGATGATGACCAGCGCGATGGCACCGACGTTCGATTGCGCTGAGGAGTCCTGTCGATGGGCTCCGCTGCGTCGTCCGGGTTCGATCTCGTCGAATTCGTCAGTCATGTCTACCTCGAGACGCGGGCTTGTGCGCGTTCGCTCTGCCGCGTGGTGCGGATGCGACGCAGGCGTTTGACCAGCATAGGGTCACTGGCAAGTGCGGCAGGATTGTCGAGCAGGGAATTGAGGATCTGGAAGTAGCTGGTGGCAGACATGTCGAACCGTTCACGGATCGCGTGGTCCTTGGCTCCACCGTATTTCCACCACCGCCGCTCGAACTCCAAAACGGACACCTCGAGCTCACTCAGTTCGGGGGCGCCTTGGTTCTGCGGCATAGAGGTTGTGCTCCTTCGAGAAGAATCGTTGCTTCTATATTATCGCCCGGAGGACAGGACTGAAATTCGCGGCGCGCCGCCGCTGCCCTGCAGGCGCGGATTCATGCGCCTCTCGGCGCTTTCTTCCGGCGCCTTCCACCCTTTGGGAAGCAGGCGACCCACCCTGCTGCAGGCGGCTCACCACAGAGGGTGAACCGGCCGCGGCCGAGTGGGTCGACAGTGCTGCTGCGACGGTCCTTGGCAGATCGTCCGTCAGATTCGGGCTGATCAGCGGATGCGGATGTTGACCTGCTTGATCTGGGTGAAGCCTTCGAGCATGCCTTCCAGTGAGGCCTCACGGCCGAAGCCGGAGGTCTTCATACCGCCGTAGGACTGCCCGGCCAGCTGACCGCCGCCCTGGTTGACCTGGACCCAGCCGGATTCGATCCGGTTGGCCATGGTCAGTGCGGCATCGACGTTCCTTGTGAAAACGAAGGCGGCGAGGCCGAATTCGCTGTCATTGGCCATGTCGATGACCTCGTCGACGTCTTTCCAGGGAATGACCGAGAGGACGGGTCCGAAGATCTCCTCCTGGCTGGTCTGCCATTCGTTCTTGGCCTTGGAGAAGATGACCGGTGCGTGGTAAAAACCGGGTTCGCCGACTTCGAGTGAGTCCGAACCGTCGTAGGCGATCTCGACGCCGTCCATCGACTTGCCCATCTCGATGTAGTCCGAGACCTGGTTGTACTGCTTCTCGTTGATGATGCAGCCGATGTCCGAATCCTCGTTGCGAGGGTCACCGACCTTCATCTTCGACACGGCGTCGACGAGCTTGGCCAGGAAGTCGTCGTAGATGTCCTCGTGGAGGAACAGACGCGAACCCATCGTGCAGGACTGGCCCTGACGTGCGAAGCGCGTCGAGAGCAGCACCTGCTGGAGTGTGTCGTCATCGTTGGAGTCGGGGAAGACGATGTTGGGGCTCTTGCCGCCGAGTTCCATCGAGGAGTGAGCGAGGCGTCCGCCTGCCAGTTCGGCGACGTGACGGCCGACGTTCGTCGAACCGGTGAACGAGACCTTGTCGACGTCGGGGTGGACGTTGAGCGCCTCGCCGATGACCGAGCCCTTGCCAGTGACGACGTTGAGGACGCCGGCCGGCAGGATGTCGGCCAGCAGTTCAGCCATCTTCAGAATCGTCAGCGGCGCATCCTCAGCGCACTTGAGGACGATCGTGTTGCCCGCGGCCAGTGCGGCTGGGGTCTTGAAGGCCGCAATCATCAGCGGTGAGTTCCAGGGCAGGATTCCGGCGACGACGCCCAGCGGAACGCGTTTCGTGTACTGCAGCTGTCCGTCACCGGCAGGCAGGGTATTGCCCTTGACCTCACCTGCGACACCGCCCATGTAGCGGAACAGGTCGGCCAGGATGATCGTCTCCGGACGTGCCTGGGTGCGGATGGCGTTGCCTGTGTCGATCGCAGTCAGCTGGGCCAGTTCCTCGGACGCAGCATCAAGTGCGTCCGCGCAGCGGATGAGCATCTTCTGGCGTTCCTTGAATGGCAAAGCGGCCCATTCGGGGAAGGCCTTCCGAGCGGCCTTGACGGCGCGATCGGCGTCTTCTTCCTTGCCATTGGCCACAGTGGCGATCACTACGTTGCGATCAATGGGGGTGATGACGTCTTTCCTGTCACCGTCGGCAGCTTCGACCCATTCTCCGCCGATGAACATCTTCCAGTTCGTGGCCTCGGGAAATTGCGACATTGTGATCCTTTCACCTACATAGTTCTCCGCTGAACTCTCTCCGACGAGCATATCGCCTGCCCCCATCCGAAAAGAATGGCGGAGCAGTAGGCGATGATGCACACCTCGTCTGCGTTGCGTGCACATCAGCACCCGGTCCAACGCCATCGGTAGACTCGCGACCATGACGTCCACCGCTGAGCTCACGAACATCATGTCCCCCGACTGGGCCGCCGCACTGTCCGACCAGGCCGAACGCATCCACGCCATGGGCGATTTCCTACGTGAGGAGATCGCGGCTGGGCGCAGCTACCTGCCCAGCGGGGACAAGGTGTTCCGTGCCTTTGCCGATCCCCTCGCCGAGGTGAAGGTGCTCATCGTCGGACAGGATCCCTACCCGACCCCCGGACATGCGATCGGTCTGTCCTTCGCCGTCGATCCCGATGTGCGCCCACTCCCCCGGTCGCTGCAGAACATCTTTAAGGAAATCGAGGCGGACCTGGGCATCGACCCTGCCTCCCATGGTGATCTTCAAGCCTGGTCGCGGCAAGGGGTCATGCTGCTCAACAGAGTGCTCACCGTGTCACCGGGCGAACCCGCATCCCACCGCAAGCGCGGCTGGGAAGCCATCACCGAAGCCGCGATTGCCGCACTCGTCGATCGGGATCAGCCGCTTGTGGCGATTCTCTGGGGTCGGGACGCGAGGAATCTTGCGCCCATGCTGCTCTCGGGTCGCTCTGAGGTCGCGATCATCGAATCCGCGCACCCATCACCCTTGTCAGCCAACAGAGGCTTCTTCGGTTCCCAACCGTTCTCCCGGACGAACGAACTGCTCGAACAGAAGAACCTGGCGCCCATCGACTGGAGCCTCCCGTCCCAGGACTGACTTCACCTCTGTACTGACCTCAGTCCAGGGCCAACCTCCGAGCCCCTGCGCACGACCAGCCCCGGCACCTCAGTCGCGGGGCTCGACCGTGTCCAAGGTGATCGTCGATTCGTTCGACCGCGCGGATTCGGCGGTCTTCTCCACGGCATCAGCCTTGAGGTTCTTCAACGGCCTGGCCAGGTAGCTGCCGAGCACGGCGCCGACTGCCAGAGCCGCATTGGCCAGTATCGCGGTGAACAGTGCGGACAGTCCCACCGCGAATGTAGTCGTCGCGGATTCGGCGACGATCTGATAGACGGCGGTGAAGATCGAGAGACCCTGCAGCAGCGTGTAGATCGCGGGAATCATCAGCACGATGGCGGGTGCACCCAGACGCAGCGACAGCGGTCGTGCCAGGAAGCCGGTCACAGTCGCGGCCAGCAGACTGGCCAGAACATTGTCGATGGCGATGATCGTCAGCGCCGTCATCGTGATGTAGGAGGCGAGACCGACGAATGCACCGGGCAGGATGAACCGCCTCGTCGACTGCATGGCGATGACGCCAGCCACGGCCACGACAGCAGCGGCCACCATCGACACGATTGCTGAGATGACGTGGACGCTGGTCTTGGGCACAAGGACTTCGATCGGATCGAGCCCGATCGCCTCGCCGGTCACAACACCCAAGGCCAGCCCCGAGACAATGCCGGCCAGGGTCAAAACCACCCCCACCATGCGTCCGGCGGCGGTGAGCGGGAAATTCGTCAAGGCATCTTGTACCGAGGAATACAGGGATTGTGTGGGCAGGAGCAGGACGATGCCGGCGGCCACCAGAAATTGAGGAGATTGAATGATGCCGAAGTTGCCGGCGACCATTGCCATCAGGGTCGCGATGGCCGCCTGCAGGGCGGTGATGAAGAAACTGGGCAGCGCGGTGCGGCCGATGAGTCGGCCGACCCAACTGATCAGGGTGGACATGATGATTCCGAGGCCAGCGGCAATCGGCCCGCCGCCCAAGAGCACGACGAGGCTGCCGACCATCAGACCCCAAGCACCGGTGACGACCCAATCCTGATAGGGACGGCGCTGGTACCGGATGGCGTCGAGGCGACTCCGGGCATCGTTGAATCCCAGATTCCCCGCGACCAGATCGGTGACGAGCTTATGCACGGAGCCGAGTTTCGCGAAGTGGATGGATTCGCCCCGGTTGACGCGCATGACGGTCATGAGACGACCGTCGGACGTCGAATAGTGCACGGTGAGGGTGTTCGAAGTCAGATCCACTTGGGCAGTCGTGAGTCCGAAGGCCGCGCAGGCCGCAATGACGGAGACCTCGATGTCGGAGGTTCCGGCCCCGGCGCGCATCATGATCGCCGCAATGTCGGCGGCGAGGTCGAGGACCATCCTGGCCTCGTCCTCGTTGGGCTCGCTGGCCTGCACCGGAGCCTTGTACGGGCTGCCCTTGAGGGCGGTGACGATGGGCACCGGCTGGGTGTTGACCGAGGTGCCGGACACGAGCCTGCCCACGGTGCGCCTGGCCACCCGTTGAGCGATGCGCTGGGAGGCGCCCTTCTGCTCGGCCTTGGGCTTGGCTTTGGCCGTCGTCGTCTTCGGTGACCTCGCACCCGCGGGGCTGTCCTCACCGGATTTCAGTTCCCCGGTCGGTGCCTCGCGCAGCTCCTGGAGCCGCTGCTGACGGGAGAGTTCGAGCAGTTCCTGCAGCGCCGAGGACCCGGCTTCGGCCTTATTCGTCCCGTGCTCAGGTCCGGACGACGACTGCGCGTCGACCGGTACCTCGGCGGTGGGTGCCTCTTCAGTGTTGTCGTTCGTCACGGCTCACTGATGAGAGTCGGGCCGAATGGGTCCGCCACATCGGCGGTGCCTGCGGCTGCGTCGAATTCGTAGACCTTGCGGCCGGAGACGAACACCTGATCGGCGCGGGAGTTCAGGTCCAGCGGGTCACCGGACCAGACGACGAGGTCGGCGTCGCGGCCGGGAGCCAGCGAACCCAGACGCTCCTCGAGGCCGAAGATCGCGGCGGGGTTGATGGTCAGCGCTTCGAGCGCGACGACAGGATCGAGGCCTTCCTTGACTGCCAGGGAGGCCTCGTGGATGAGGAAGTTGATCGGGATGACCGGATGGTCAGTGGTCAGAGCGATGCGCACCCCGGCCTTGGCCAGTGCGCCTGCGGTTGCCAGGGACCTGTCGCGCAGCTCGACCTTCGAACGGCTGGTCATCAGCGGTCCGAGGATGACGTCGATGCCCTTGTCAGCGATGTAGTCAGCGATCTTGTGGCCCTCGGTGCCGTGGTTGATGACGAGACGATAGCCGAACTCCTCCGACAGGCGGATGGCTGTGGCGATGTCATCGGCGCGGTGGCAGTGCTGGTCGAAGGCGAGCTTGCCCTCGAGAACGTCCGCCAAGGTCTCCTTCACGAGATCACGCTCGAAGGGAATGCCCTCCGATTCGGCGTGGGCGCGCTTGGCCAGGTAGTTCTGGGCATCGACGAAGGCATCGCGGAGGATCTTCGCGGTTCCCATACGGGTCGATGGGGTGACGTTCTTCTCGCCGTAGACGCGCTTCGGGTTCTCACCCAGGGCCGACTTCACGGACAGGTCCTGCGTCACGAGCATCTCGTCGACGATCCGTCCCCAGGTCTTCACGAAGGCGGTGCGCCCGCCGATCGGATTGCCGGACCCGGGCTTGATCAGCGCCGAGGTGACGCCTCCTCGCAGTGCGTCCTTGAATCCGATCTCGGACGGGTCGATGCCGTCGAGGGCACGCACGCCGGCACCGTTGGGGTCGGTCATCTCATTCGTATCGTCACCGGACCAGCCTTCGCCATCCTCATGGACGCCGAGGTGGCCGTGGGCTTCGATGAATCCCGGCAGCACCCAGCGTTGTCCGGCATCGATGAGCTCAGTGCCGTCAGGCAGATCCGCGGCAGTGACGGTGCCGGATTCCACCGAGGTGATCGTGCCATCGGAGACCAGGATCGTGCCGGATTCGATCGGTTCGACACGCTGCCCCTTGGCATCTGCGATGGGCAGAATCCGAGCATTCGTGATGGCGAAATCAGTGATCTCGGGAACCGGAATCGAACGATACATTGTGCTCCTCTTGCAGTTGCCGTCAACGATGGGATCCGTCTCGAATCGAGTCTACGCCAGGCGATCAGCACAGGTCATGACGCGGGGCCACCGGAATCTGTCGCAGTCCCGGCTGATTCCGACAAGGCCGATTCAGTATAGTTCGGAGTCAGAGAATCAATGAGAGAAGGACCCCAATGCTCCAGACCATCACCTCGTATGTCGCCATCGGCGATTCATTCAGTGAAGGGCTCATGGACCACGATCCGAGCGCAGACGATCGCTACCTGGGTTGGGCCGACCGCCTGGCTGACAAGCTCGTCGACTCCCCCGCAGGCAGCCCCGAACTCACCTACGCCAACCTCGCCATCCGTGGGCGTCTCATTGACCGGATCATCGAGGAGCAGGTGCCCAAGGCACTTGACCTCAACCCCGACCTGGTCAGCTTCTGCGCCGGCGGCAACGACTGCCTGCGCCCGAAAGCCGATATCGATGACCTGGCCGACCAGTTCGAACGTGCCGTCGTCGCCTTTCGCGAGGCCGGCATCGAGGTGCTCATGTGCAACGGCTTCGACACCGAGATCGCCTCACCCCTCATCCGCGCCGTGCGCCCGCGCGTGGGCATCTACAACGCGCACCTGTGGTCGATTGCACAGCGACATGGCTGCCATATGACCGACGTCTGGGGGCTGCGGCAGCTCTACGCCGGCGACATGTGGGCCGATGACAGAATTCACCTCTCACCCAAGGGCCATGAGCTCGTGGCCAGTCAGGCCTTGGCCACATTGGAAAGCGGGCATTCCCTGCCGGTGACCGGGTTCGCTATGCCGGCTCGACCGACGCGGCCGATTCGAGCGGCCATGAGCGAAGAGTCCAAGTGGGCACGCGAACACCTCGGCCCCTGGGTCGGCCGGCGCCTGCGCGGGCAGTCCTCCGGCGACAAGCTGGATGCGAAGATTCCTGAACTCACCCGAGTGCGCAAATCAGAATGAGCCAGAGCGATCGTTTCGCGGCACTGGGCGCCGCCGGTTCCGCACCGGACTCTACGCGGGACTTCCTCCGATGCGATTACGGACCTGAGGCCGATCAGTTCCTCGAGGTCCATGGCGACCCGAGCACCGCCTCGGCGACGGTGTTCTTCGTCCACGGAGGCTACTTCCGTGAGCGCACGGACCTCGCCCATGCCAGGCCCATGGCGATTGCCCTCGCCGAGGCGGGGGTGCTGTGCGTACTCATCGAATATCGGCGCTCGGGCGGGCAACCCAACTGCTCCGACGACGTCACCGCCGCCCTCTCCTCTGCGTGGAAATCACTATCGGACTGGGGTGTCAACGACCGGGCACAGAGCAATCTCACGGTGACCGGTCATTCGGCCGGAGGGTGCCTGGTGCTGGCGTGGGCGAGCCACCTTCGCGCGGACGGACCCGAGTTCCGACTGCGGCCCTTGGCCCCGGTCACGGATCTGTTCCGGGAGGTCGAGGCCGGTTTGGGCGAGGGGGCTGTGCTCGACTACATGGGTGTCAGGCCGGAACAGGATCTGGCACCGTATCTGCGGGAAGATCCGCGTTCGCGGGTGGCCCTCATTCCCGCTCGGGCGGATCTGCTCATCCTCCACGGTGACCGCGATGAGACGGTCGACGTCGCATTCTCTCGGACGTTCCCGGCTCGGCTGACCGTCGCCGAGGGTGCCGATCATGCCGATCTCGTCGACCCCGATTCACCCTATTTCCCGCTCGTGGTCAAGACCCTGCTGAATTGATCTCACGGACGTGGGTGCGTGCGGGCTCGGCCAGTGTGCGGCGCAGCTGCGCGAAGAGTTCGACGCCTCTCATCCCGGGCCAGTTTGAGGGCAGGGCACTGGGCGGAAGGCCCGGATCGACGTACGGGATCGCCTTCCAATCGTCGACGCAGTGCAGCCACAGGGCGAACGCCTCACGCGGTTGAAGAGACGACTGCGGCGCTGAACCGGCGTGTTCTGCACCCACTGTGTGCGGCGCAGCGTTCTCTGCGTGCACAACGTTCTCTGCGTGCACAGCGTGTTCGTACCGGTCAATGAATTCGGTGTGCCGGGCAGCCAGAGTGTCCAGCTCCCACCATTTCGCCGCCACTTTGGCGAAAGGCTCGGCGGTCAAGGGCGTCTGCGTGATGAAGATCGTCGCCCGGTCTCGGACGTCGAGGTTGACTAGGGCTTCCTCGACCTCGGCGCGCAGATGCCCGGGCGCAATCCACAACCCGTCGGTGACCGCTCCGAACCCCAGCCCCATGAGTGTTCGCCGCAGCTGCACCCGCTTCGACCGATCCACCTCGGGCATAGAGTAGGACACCAGGCACCAGGGCTCGTCATCCCTCTGACTGCGGTAGGAGAAGATCCTCCGATCGCCGCGTTCGAGGCCAGAGACTGCCGCTGGGTCCAAACGATATCCGGCCACGGCCCCACGCTTGTCGGGGAGGAGCAGTCCCTTGCCCTTGAGCCTTGACACGGCGCTGCGGGTCGAGGAGTTCGAGACCCCGGCAGTGGCGAGGAGATCGAGCAGAGCAGCAACTCGAATCCAACCGCCCAGGTCACGCAGGTGAAGTCCGACGAAGGTCCGCAGCAAGGAGGTAGGGCTGCCGGAGGTGTGATCGAGATCGACGATTGGGCTCAGAGCCCCGAACAACCGGACGCAGAACCTTGGCTGCCCGTAGAGTCCTTTGCACTCTCCGTGCCCGGACCCGTCGCTGTGCCGGGTCCGTTCTCGATGCCGGTGCGGATGTCGAAGAGCTCTGGGAAGAAGGTGAGGTCGAGTGCCTTCTGCAGGAACCCGACGCCGCTCGATCCGCCTGTGCCTCGCTTCATGCCGATGATGCGCAGCACCGTGCGCATATGGCGGTAGCGCCAGAATTGGAAGTTCTCCTCGAGGTCGACGAGCTCTTCGCAGCTCTCATACTCCAGCCAATATTCTTCGGGGTTCTCGTAGATGATCCGGAAAGCGTCGAGAAGCTCCTCGTCGAAGGTGTGCGCCACAGACACGTCCCTGTCCAGCAGCCGCTGCGGCACCGGGAGCCCGCGACGGGCAAGGGCACGGAGGAACTCGTCGTAGACGCTGGGCTCGTTGAGGTACGCCTCGAGCTGGGCACGGGCCTCGGGTTCGCCGTCGAAGACCTGCAGCATGCCGGCGTTCTTGTTCCCGAGCAGGAACTCCACGGCCCGGTACTGCCAGGACTGGAACCCCGAAGACTTGCCGAGTTCATCGCGGAATCCGACGTATTCGCTCGGCGTCAGAGTTGCGAGGACCGACCACTGCTCGGTCAGGGTCTTCTGAATGTGCTTGACGCGGGCAATGCGTTTGAGCGCCAGCTGGAGCTGATCATCGGCAATGAGACGTCGGGCGTCAACGAGCTCATGGATGACGAGCTTGAACCACAGCTCCGTGGTTTGGTGCTGGATGATGAACAGCAGCTCGTCGTGATGGACAGGGTCGCTGACAGGATGCTGGGCGCCGAGCAGTCGGTCGAGGTGAAGATAGGAACCGTAGGTCATCGTCGACCTCAGATCCGTGTGGATTCCGTCTTCGAGGTCCCGCTCGTTGTTCTCCGCCGTGGAGTCGTCATGAGTCATAACAGGCAGTGTATTGCAGTTATCGACCGAGCGGATCAGATACGCAACATCATTCCGTTCCCGGCCTGCGCCGTTCAGGGGCTGCGATCTCGCGGACCTGCTCAACGAGGCTCTTCCACTCCCCCGGCATCTCGGTCTCACCGAAACGCACCAGACCGAAACGACTCTCGATCGCATAGACGTAACGGTCCGCCCCAGCGTTCGCCTTCACCCCCGCACCGCCATCGGCCCGCCCCGCCGGGTCATTCGGCCACGGGAGCTCTGCCACCTTCGGTCCGATGCTCGCCCGGTGCTCGCTCGAGTCGATGTCGAGGTCCCAGACGAGCAGGAGCCCCGCGATTCCGCCGCTGCGCTCGACGATGAGATGGCCGAATTCGCCGGACGCAGGAGACGAACCCTCCTCGCTCACCAGCTGCTCCCCACGTTTCCGCGGCTTGCGCCACGGGTGACGCCCACTGCGTCCCAGCTTTGGACGAGCGCATCGTGGACGTCGGATCCCTCACCGAACTGGGCGATCGCCTCGGCGATGGTCAGGGCTGCGAAGCCCGCGAAATCGGTGCGCGTGGTGATGTCATCTCCGGTCAGCACGGAGTACCAGACCTGCCCCACGGTCTCCCAGGCCTGGCCGCCGAGGCGGGTGGCCGCGAGTGCGAACGCGCGGTTGGGGATTCCGGAATTGAGGTGGACCCCGCCGTTGTCCGAATCGGTGGTGACGTAGCGGTCCATGTGATCGGGCTGGGGATCCTTGCCGAGAACATCGTCGTCGTAGGCGGTGCCGGGCTCGAGCATGGAGCGCAGGGCCTGGCCGGTGACCTCGGGGGTGAAGATGCCAGCACCGATGAGCCAGGAGGCATCTCCGGCGGCCTGCCCGGAATCATGCTGTTCGGTCAGGGCGCCGAAGACATCGGCGCAGTGCTCGTTGAGGGCTCCGGGCTGTCCTAAGTACTCGAGATCGGCGGTGTGGCTGATGACGCCGTGACTGAGTTCGTGGCCGATGATCGACAGCGACCCGGTGAAGCCGGTGAAGACCTCGTCGTCACCGTCGCCGAAGACCATGAGCCGACCGTCGAAGAAGGCGTTGTCGTAGTCCTGGCCGTAGTGGACGCTGGCAATGAGCGGCATCCCCTTGCCATCGAGCGAATTGCGCTCGAAGGCCTCGGCGAAGAGCGAATAGGAGGCTCCGAGACCGTCGTAGGCCTCATTGACCGCCTCGTCGGACACCGCCTCCTCGCCCTCGCTGCGCACAAGTGCTCCCGGCAGGGTCTCGGTGCCCTGCGCGTCATGGATGAGGCGATTCACCCCGGCACTGGCGCCGGTGACCTGAGACCCCATCGCGGCCTCGGAATCCTGCGCTCCCCCATCGGGCTTGGCCACCGGCGTATAGCGCAGCCCCTCGGCGCGCAGGTTGCGGCAGGACTCATCGGAGACCTGGCAGCTGCGTGCGGCGCGGGCGGCTCGGGGGAACTTCTCGCCTCCGCGTTCGGCGATCGCATCGAGCAGGTAGGGCGGAATGACATCTCGAATGCTCATATGACCAGGGTGCCACCTCTGCCCCCGCGTCGACCAGGAAAATTCGTGCAAACTTTCCCTTGCAAAGGATTCTTTGCAAGCGTATCTTTGCATTATGACCGATTCGCAGCCCGACCCTCAGCCCGGCTCTCACCCCGATCACACACGCAGAATCGAATCCTCAGCACTCAAGGGACTCGCCCACCCACTGCGGATGGCGATCTATGATGCGCTGGCGAAATACGGCCCGCAGACGGCGACGACGCTGGCCGGCAGGCTCGGCGAATCCACAGGTTCGACCAGCTATCACCTGCGTCAGCTCGCTCGGCATGACTTCATCCGGCAGGTCAAGAGCAGCACCGGAGGCAGAGACAAGTGGTGGGAGCGCATCCCCGGGGCGGTCACCGTCCCCTCGCGGAACGAGAGTCGAGATTCCGCGGCCCATGCTGCTGCCGACTTCGTCATCCGAGAGTGGAACCGCAGCAGCGCCCGGGCGCTCGAGGACTTCGTCATCGGATCCACAGACGAGGATCGCCTGTCCGCTGAATGGTTGGAGGCCGCGGACAACACGACCAGTTATCTTCACCTGACGTCGGAGCAGCTTGCCGAGGTCGCGAAGCGCTTCCACGACACAACCCAGTCGCTCATCGACGAGTTCCGGGGCCGCAACGACCCCGGATCCCGTCCCGTGCAGATCCAGTTCAATGCCTTCCCCCTGATCGATGGAGAGGAAACACCATCATGAGCACCTTGCTCACCCCGATCCGACCACCGACCTTCCAGCGAGGGCCCGGCAGGATCGTCGAACGCACGACCACCACCACCCGCGAGATCTTCCTCGACGACCCGATACCAACGCCACCCGGACCAAGGACGCCCTCCCCGCACAGTCCCAGGACGGCAGACGATCTGCTGACACACCCGTCCGAGCTGCAGCGCTCCGAGATGCAACTCCGCGGGCTCAATCGGGTCATGGTGCGCCTCGGCGTGTGGCTGATCGCAGCAGGCCGCAGGCACGCGCTTCGCCCGGCAGCCCGGGCGGATGAGATCGCCCGCAGGCTCGATGATGCGAAGGCCCACAATATGAGGCACTTCAGCGGCCTCCCGTACTGAACTCAGGCTCCTGAACTCACGCTTCCACCTCGGTGGCGGTGGACGTTTCGTCTCCCTTCGGAGTTGCCACGATGAGGGTGATGACGATGATGATCATGAAGAAGGTCGTGAGGAACGTCGGAACCGGGATGATCGGGTCACAGAGCACGAGGACGGCGCACACCGGGATGACCGTGTTGACGACCCCTCCGGCGTTGGCCCTGATCGCCAGCAGCCACACGCCGAGGACGAAGACCGCGACCGGCACGGACACCGTGAAGGTTGCGAGCACCGGGTCAAGAGCGCTGTTGCCCAGCTGCGAATCGACTTCGATGCCCACCCCAGCCGAGAATGCTCCGGCGGCAGCGAAGATGACGTAGTGGCCGTAGCCGTAGGTGAGCGAACCGCCGAAGCTGCCGATCGCGCGGTGGTGAGGTGGCCAGAAGTAGATCCACCACATCGACGCGGTCACAAGCAGGCTGAGGATGCCCAGAGACACCAGCGAGACGAGGTCATCGCTGTCCTCGAACGCTCCAAACACCGCATTCGCCGAGGCCAGCATGGACTCGCCGAGGACGATGATCGTGAAGCAGCCATAGCGTTCGGTGATGTGCTCCGGATGCCAGGGTGTCGTCCCCCGCGCTTCCGCGATGACGGGAATGGCCACCTCGGCGAGGACGAGAATGAGGAACCCGGCCAATGAGATCGCCGGATCATCAATGCTCATCCACGCCACCCACAGCACCTGCACGATGCCGATTCCGCAGGCGTAGGTCAGCGTCGCCGCTCGCGCCTTGCCTGCATGGCGTGCCGCGCGCAGCCACTGTGCGATCATGACAACTCGCATGAGGACGTAGCCGAGGACGAGGATGAGGAAGTTCTCGTCGGCAAAGACCGGTCCGATGCCCGCGGCCAGGATGAGCACCCCGCCCATCTGCACGATCGTCATCACCCGGTAGAGCCAGTCGTCGGTATCGAACGAGGTCGCGAACCACGTGAAGTTCATCCACGCCCACCAGATCGCGAAGAAGATCATGAGGTACTTGCCCAGACCGTCGCCGAGGTGGCCGGCAGTGACCGTGTCATGGAGATTGGACGCGGCGATGGACACCGCGATGACGAACACGAGGTCGAAGAAGAGCTCGAGCGAACTGGCCGCACGAGAGTCCTCACCGGGGTCTCGGGGGCGCATCGGGGTCAGCCGAAATCTGTTCGGCTGCACCGCTGAGTTGTTCACATCGATCACCTTCGCAGAGTGCCGTGGGCGGGACGGGTCTTCGCTGGCAACAGTGTAGACCTCCCTCCGGCAACCTCCCCTGCCACGGTTGGGTCCGTCGCGCGCCGCCGCTGGGTTCGTCGCGCAGCACTCACGGGCAGATCGGTGCGCAGATCCGTCCAGCGGAGCGCGCGTTTAGACTGGCCAGGTGCTCAAACCCATCATGTGGCCGGTCCTCGCACCGTCGCTCCTCTTCGCCGTCGGATTGGGCGCGATCCTTCCGGTCATGGTCCTCGGAGCGCTCAACCTGGGGTCAAGCTCGTCCTTCGCCGCCGCTATCGTCGGCATCATGGGGGCAGTCTCCCTTGCCGCAACGGTGCCGGCGGGGATTCTCGTCGACCGTCTCGGCGATTTCCGGGCCATGCTCGTGGCCACGGTCGTCGCGGTCGTGGTCCTCGGTGGGATCGTCGCCGCGTTCCTCTGGGACTCCCCCGCCTCGCTGATCCTCTACACGGTCGCGCTCATGCTCTTCGCGCCGGTCTCCGATGTGTGGAATCTGGCCCGGCAAGCCGTCGTCGCCGAGGTGATGCCGCCGCAGGACCTCTCGAGGGCTATGACCGCGCTGGGCGGCACACAGCGGGTGGGAAATCTCATCGGACCGATCGTCGGAGCCGGCCTCATGCTCGTCTTTCCGCTCTGGTCGGTCTTTGCGTTCTCCGGCGTCGTCTCGGTCGCAGCCATCGTCATCATGGCTCTGCCCATCGCCCAGATTCCCGGGTATTCGGATCGTGGGAGCCCGCTTCCTCCGCATACTTCGAACGCGAATTCGTCTGTCCACGGTCCTTCAAGCGCCGAGGCAGCGCCAGACCCTGCCCTCGCCGAGGTGGTTACACCGAAGTCCCGAAAGCCGCCTCGTCCTCGTCTCGAGGTGAGGTGGAAGGCCGTGATCCTCGTCGGGATCTCGATGATCGCCCTGACCGTGGCCAGGTCGGCCCAACCTGTGGTGATCCAGCTGTGGGGCGTCGAGATCGGACTGGAAGAGTCCGCGATCTCCCTGCTCATCGCCTTCGGGTCGGGCCTCGAGCTCATCTTCATGTTCCTCGGCGCCTACATCAAGGACCACATCGGCCGGACCACGACGATGGTGGCATGCCTGACGATCTTCGGATCCGGCTTCGTGATCATGGTGCTGCGTCCGGATCTGGCCGGGATGATCGCGGCCGCTGCGATCATGGCCGTGGGCAACGGGCTGGGGGCTGGAATCAATATGACGATCGGCGCCGATCTGTCTCCGGTCATCGGACGCGCCCGTTTTCTCGGGATCTGGGCGATCTTCTCCAACGGCGGCAAACTGGCGGGCCCGACCGTCGTCTCTCTGGTCATCACCATCGCCTCGCTGCGCCTCGGAGTCATGTTCCCAGGACTCTTCGCCATCCTCGGCGCCGTCTGGATCATCATCTGGTCCAAGCAGATCGGCCTGCCCGGCAGGATGCGGCGAGGTTGAGCCGAGCCCGGATCGGCCCTGAGAATCGGCGAGCACCGATTAGGCTGGTGACGACCGGTCCCTGACGGACACAACGCCGGGGAACACCGCTGCCTAAGGAGAGATGTTCATGGCCGCCCTCGACTTCGGAGCCTATGTTCTGCTGGGCATTGCCGCCATGCTGTTCCTCCTCCTGCAGTCATGGCTTGCCGCGACTGTGGTGCGCCGCGTCGTCGGCGTCCCGACAGGATGGCCGCGGACCATCGGGGTGGGACTGGTGATGAGCGCTGTCATGGCCCTGACCGTGCAGTATCTCTACCGTGCCGGGACGGGACAGAACGCTGGCGGCCTCGAGGTGGCACCCGGTGTCGCACTCCTGCTCCTGCTGCTGGCGACCGGGTGGATCTTCGCTCTGGGCGTCGGCGTCCTCGTCGTCATCGAAGCCGCCTTCCCGACAGGCTCGGTGCCCGGCCCACAGTCTCTGTTCTTCGGCTGGAAGGCGCGCAGGCGGCGCGGTCGACGCTACGCCGAAGTCATCTCGATCGCGGTGCGCCACGGCCTGGGTTCACAGATCCGCGGCTTCGGCCGGGGTGCTTCCCGTGACCGTGAGGCCAAGACGGCGCGAGCGTTGAAGAACTCGCTCTCGGAAGCCGGAGTCACGTTCGTCAAGCTCGGACAGATGCTCTCCACCCGGCGTGATGTGCTGCCTCCCGCCTACGTCCACGAACTGGAGCTGCTGCAGACGCAGGTCTCCCCCGAACCCTGGTCGGTCATCGAACCGGCGATCATCGAGCGCATGGGCAAACCCTTAAGCGACGTGTTCTCCCGCATCGACGCCACACCCCTGGCGGCAGCCTCGGTGGCACAGGTCCATGAGGCCACACTGCTCGACGGCACCGATGTCATCGTCAAGGTCCAACGGCCCAAGGCCCTCAACCAGGTCAATCAGGACCTCGACATCATCCTGCGTCTGGCCAGCTGGCTGAACAAGACCACCGTGTGGGGTCAGGATCTGGGGATCGAGAAGCTGGCGAAGGGATTCGCCAGCTCCCTCGAGGAGGAGCTGGACTATCGGATCGAGCTCAGCAATATGCGTGCCATCGAGGACAGTCTTCGGCGCTCGGGCACGTTCTCCGTGACAGTGCCCCACAGCTATCCGGAGCTCTCGAGCGAGAGGCTCCTCATCATGGACAAACTGCCCGGGCGTCCGGTGTCCTCGGCGGGGAAGATCCTGGCTGAACTCTCCGCGAAGGAACGCAAAGGCCTGGCCACCACTTTGCTGGGAGCCACACTCGAACAGATCATCACCGACGGCGTCTTCCACGCAGACCTGCATTCGGGCAACATCTTCATCATGCCCGACGGCGGTTTGGGGCTCCTGGACTTCGGGGCTGTCGGCAGGCTCGACCCTGGAACACAGACGGCACTAGGCCTCATGCTCTACTCGATTGACCAGAACGACAGCGCCGGCGCCACGGACTCCATCATCGAACTCCTCGGCCGCCCAGAGAATCTCGACGATCGGGCCGTTGAACGTGCCGTCGGCGAACTGCTCACCCGCTACGGCGGCGGAAGCCAGTCCTATGACGGGCAGAAGCTCTTCGACGACCTGTTCAACCTGGTCCTGGCCCACCGATTCTCGGTCCCGGCCCCGATCAGTGCGGCCTTCCGGGCGCTGGCCTCGGTCGAGGGAGCACTCCTGGTCATCGATCCCAGCTTCGACGTCGTCGCCGTGGCCCGCAACGAGGGCAACCGCCTCATGCGCAGCAAGCTGAAGTCGACGAAGATCACCGATGAACTCCAGCGTCGCGCGATGCAGATCCTGCCGATGATCGACCGTCTGCCTCGGCGGCTCAACAAGATCACCGAGGACCTCGAGCAGGGCCGCTTCTCGATGAACATGCGCGTGCTGGAGAACCCTTCCGATCGACGGTTCCTCACGAGCCTGTTCCAGCAGCTCATCGTCGCCGTCCTCGCCGGAGCCGCCGTCTTGGGATCGATCATGCTCATCACCAGCGAAGAGGGACCGCTGCTGACCGAAGGCATCCACCTGTACGCATTCTTCGGATTCGTCCTGCTCTTCGGCGGCTTCGTGCTGAGCATGCGCTCCCTCATGCTCGTGTTCAAACGCGGCGTCGACAGCTAGGGCGTTCGCCTCAAAACACCGGCAAACTCAGCGAAGGGACCCCGCGTTCTGCAACAATCTGCAGAACGCGGGGTCTCTCTCACCGGGAGCCTTCTCTCAGGCTCAGGAGGCGGGGACCTCGAACTCAGAGCTGAATTCGGGGACCTTCTTGTCCTCTCCGAGCACCTTCGCCTCGGGGCGCAGGTAGGTTCCCTTGAGCACGTCGGCTGTTTCACTCACGTAGATCGGAACGTAGCCCGTGTGCTCTCCATCGCGACGAGGCGCGAGGTCGAAATACTCAAAACCGGCATCTTTGAGTTCGGCTTTGGCACTCGATGCGTAATTGGCCTCTTCGCCGCCGCTGTCGAGGTAGAAGTCCGATGAGCTGATGGTCCCGCCGTAGCTGTCGCCCGGTTCCACCTTCACCTCGATGTAGACCATCTCCCCATCAGGGTTGTCGGCGGCTTCGTAGTACTCAGTGGGGTTGTTGCGCACCGCAGACACGATGGTGATGACGTCCCCGGTCTCCTCGTCGGTGAATTCTGTGCCGATCTTCACCTCAGCGCCCTCGGCCTTGCTGCTCGTGCCTTCGGCCTCGTCCGTCTCTGTAGTCTCGGCCGCAGTCTCGTCCGTGGTCTCTTCTGCCGGCTCTTCGGCTTCGAGGGCTTCGCCCTGCGTTTGGCTGGACGTCGCGTCCTCGGGGGCTTCATCCGCCGCCGTGTCATTGCTGCCGCAGGCTGACAGTGCCAGGACGGCGGCAAAGGCCAAGGCGGAAGTCTGGGTGAGGATTCGGGCTGAGTGGCGTCCGGTGCGGTTCATCGGGTTCCCTTTCGACATGATGGGCGCTGCATGAGCTGCGTGATTGACGGCTCATTGGCCCTGACAAGGAAAGACTCTATGGCCGAGAGCCCGAGGAACAGGTGATGATCACAGCACACCGCGTAGCAGATCTGCCACAACTGGCCCGGCACATGCTTGGCGCACCCGTGACGGGTGGAGGCGTTAGCGTGACGCCCCCGCACCGCGGCAGAAAAGAACCGGGCCAGACAGTTCACTGTCTGGCCCGGTTATGTGGAGCCCCCCATCGGACTCGAACCGATGACCTTCGCTTTACAAGAGCGGTGCTCTACCAACTGAGCTAGGGAGGCGTGGCGGCGAAACGATGCCGTCTGCGCCAACACGATAGTAGTCCATTCACCTTCGCGGCGACAAAACGGACGCGAAGGGAACTTCACCGTACGGACTTCACGTCCGAGCATCGGTCGACTGCCACCTCGGCGGCGGTCGACCGATGCGCGTGGAGTGAGTCAGCCCTTGAACTCGCCGGTGGCCTTGAGGATCTCCAAGGTCAGCGCCTGCGGGTCGCTGGTCTTGTCGGTCTGCTTGCCGTTGATGAGCACCCATGGAGTGGCTTCCACTCCGCTGTCGAGGGCTTCCTTCGAGGACTTGTCAACGAAGTCCTTGAACGACTGGTCCGTGACGCAGCTCTCGACGGTCTGCTCGGGGTCGGACGTGAGCTTCTTCGAGGTGTCGACACCGGCCTCTTCGGCAACCTTGAGCAGCTCTTCATCGGTGCGGCCGTTGCCCTGCTCTTCGGGCTGCTGAGCATACATTGCGGGGAAGAAGTCCCGGACGGTTTCGGGCTGGGAGTCGATGACGCAGGCCGCGAGGTTGGCGGAGCGGGTCGAATACTCATTGCCGCTGGACATCCGGTCGAGGATCGACACCGGCTTGTACTCGAGCACGATCGAACCTTCGTCGGCCAGTTTCTCCAGAGTCGGAGTATTGGCTTCTTCGAATGCCTTGCAGCCAGGGCACTGGAAGTCGAGGTAGACGGTCACAGTTGCGGCATTGTCCTTGGCACCGGCTTCGGCAGGGGTCGGCAGGTCCGACTCTTCACCGTCGGGCATCTGCTTCGGCTGCACCACTTCGCCGTCTTTGGCCATGCTGACACCGTTGGCGACGTAGTTGGCCGGGGTGATGCCCGGTTTGCTCTGCTGGAAGATGAGAACACCGACGACTGCGGCCACGACGACCACGACGACGCCGATCCCCACGTAGAGGATCGTCTTAGCGGTCTTCTCCTTCTTGGCCTGAGCCGCTGCGATCTGACGCGCGTTCTCACGTGCTTGGTTGCGCCGATTGTCACCGGAATTGTTCTTCGCCATTGTTCCTCACGTTGCGATCGTCTGACGTCGGCCCGGCCTCGGACCGTGGGGAATCGGGTCGACATACGAGTCCCGACCGTCCCACCTTACCCAAACAGGTGGTGGCCCGACTCCCAGTGAAATTCAAGAATCAACTACACCGGGTCCGGAAGATAGGTGAATGGGTTCGTCGTCAGCGGCCACCAGGACATCCCGGCTCCGGACTGAACAGCCATGATGCCGATGATGATGAGGAGCGCAATCGCCGACAGCGTGATGAGCCGACCCAGGTGGTTGCGTGTCACTCCGGAGACCATGAGCCGTGATCCGTAGCGCAGACTGCCCGCGCCGGGTCCCAGCCACAGCACGAGGGCACCCGCGGCGCCGGCCGCCCACACCGACCACTGCTCCGAGTACCCGCTGGGTACGATTCCCGCGATGTCGAGTCGGGTCAGCACGAGCATCGCGACTCCCGCAATCGCCGGCAGGATGAGGGTCGCGATCGAGGTCAGCACCGAAGCCAGGAACGCGGCCGGCGCCGAGGCGAGTGAGCGGAGGAATCCTCTGCGCTCGACTCCGCGTTCGAACCGGTGCTTCTGGGCCTTGCGGTCCAATCGTGTGCCGGTCCGCGCCAGGATCGACCACAGGAACACGAGGAGTGTGACGAGCAGCGGCCCCAACGGCATGATCGTGATGGCCAGCAGGATGAGGCCGAAGACCACCCACCCGCCGGTCCGGATCGTCCGGTAGGTCATCGGTGCCCAACCATAGCCAGGCTGGCCCGGCTGGCCAGGTCGGCTCTGCTGTCCTGCCTGGACTCCGGTGCCGTTGGGATCGGGTCGGGCAGTCCCCTGACCCGCTGGTGGTCCGCCGCGAGCAGCAGGTGGTCCGCCGAGTCCATACCCGGCCCCGCCGAGGTTGGTCCCGGCCATCGCTGAACCGGGAGCGGCTTGGATGCCGCCGTTGGGGTTGCGCACGGGAGGTGCGGTGCCCCGGTTCATCGGGCCTGGGGCCATTGTGGGCGGACTCCCCTGCCCACCGGGCATCATCCCGGAGCGGGCCTGTGGCTGCTGACCTTGCACCTGTTGGCCCTGCGGTCGCTGGTCTTGCCCTGGTTGGCCTTGTGGGGAGTAGCCCTGCTGCGGGTTCGTCCCGCCGGGACCCGACTCCTGGTAACCGCCGCGAGGTGAGCCATGTCCGGTTGCGCCATAGCCTGAACCGTCGTATCCGGCAGCACCGTAGCCCGCAGCTGCGCCCGCTGCGGCACCACCGGCGGCAGCGCCTGCAGCGCCGAAGGCTGCGGGTCCGCCGTAGCCTGGCCCACTGCTTCCACCGCCGTCGACTGCGGGCATCCGCGCCGTACCCGTCGGGGAAGCCTGATTTGCGGTCCCGGCTGCGGGACCGGATCCCAGCTGCGGTTCGCGTCCGGATTCGATGTCGACGAGGGCATCGAGGATCATCTGGCCGCTCGGCCTGCGTTCGGGCTTCGGGTCGAGGCAGGCCGCGATGAGGGGAACGAAGTTGCGGGGCGCATTGTCGAGATCGAACTTGCCCATGGCCACTCGCCCCAGCACAGCTTCGAGGGGCCCCGAACCATAGGGATTGCGGCCGGTGGCGGCGTAGGCCATGGTTGCGGCCCAACCCCACCAGTCGGTCTTCTCGCTCGAAGTCTTGCCATCGGCGATCTCCGGTGACAGATACCCGGGTGTTCCCATCACGAGGCCGGTCGCGGTCACTCGCACTTCGTCGGCGACCTGGGCGATGCCGAAGTCGATGACCATCGGTTCGCCGTCCATGATCATGACGTTCGCGGGTTTGAGGTCGCGGTGGATGACACCGGATTCGTGCACGGCGTTGAGGGCGTCGAGGAGGGCGTGGCCGAAATGGACGAGCTCATCCTCGGCGAAGGGACCGTGGTCCCTGACATCATCGGACAACGTCTGCCCATCGACGAACTCGGTGATGATGAAGGGCTGCGAGGATTCGAGCTCCGCGTCGAGCACCTCGGCGATTCGGGGATGTTTGATCCTCCGCAGCGTCCTGACCTCGCGTCCGAGGCGTTTGCGCGCGGTCTCATCATTGGCGATATGGGGGTGGAGAACCTTGACGGCGACAGGGTTGTTTCCGCCGTCGACACCGAGATAGACGACACCCATGCCGCCCGAGCCGAGCTCCTCGATGAGGCGGTAGCCTCCCAGATCCTGATCCATCACCCTCCCAAGCGTAGTCGAGCGAGTACAGTTCGTTCCAAGGACCGACACAGGAGGAGGCGCAGATGAACACCGTCAACTCTGCCGAAACCACTACCGCATCTCCGTATGGCGACAGCGATTTCGTTGTTGTCGCGAACCGACTGCCCGTGGACCGTGACCCCGCCGAGACAAGCCAAGGATGGCGTACCTCACCTGGGGGTTTGGTCACGGCTGTGGCTCCGGTGATGAAGTCTCAGGAGGGTGCGTGGATCGGCTGGACAGGTGTGCCCGATGTTGATTTCGACCCGTTCACCATCGACGGCATGCATCTGGTTCCCGTCACCCTCACGAGTGAGGATGTCCTCAAATATTATGAAGGATTCTCCAATGCAACTCTCTGGCCCCTCTATCACGATGTGATCGTTCCTCCCGAGTTCCACCGCACCTGGTGGGACTCGTATGTGCGAGTCAATGAGCGCTTCGCGGCCAAGGTCGCCGAGGTGGCTGCCGAGGGGGCGACCGTCTGGGTCCATGACTATCAGCTCCAGTTGGTTCCACAGCTGGTGCGACGGATGCGACCGGACCTGGCGATCGGGTTCTTCAACCACATTCCCTTCCCGCCGTTCGAGCTCTTCGCGCAGCTGCCCTGGCGCGATGAGATCCTGCGTGGACTCCTCGGCGCGGACCTCGTCGGATTCCAGCGTCCGGCCGATGCTGCGAACTTCCGACGTGCTGTTCGCGGGCGTCTCAACTTCACGACGAAGGGCTCAACCGTCAACGTCCCGGCAGGTGACTTCCTGCCGGAGCACATCGTGCGTGCCGAGGCCTTCCCCATCTCCATCGACACCCCGTACCTCGAGGAGCTGGCGCGTGATCCGAAGATCATCGAGCGAGCCCGGCAGATCCGCGAAGAGGTCGGCAATCCGAAGGTCGTCATGCTCGGCGTCGATCGGATGGACTATACGAAGGGCATCCGCCACCGTCTCAAGGCGTTCGGGGAGCTGCTGGCCGAAGGCAAGCTCGACGTCGAGGATGTCGTCCTGATCCAGATCGCGACCCCGTCGCGGGAGCGACTCGAGCAGTACAAGATCATCCGTCATGATGTGGAGCTGACAGTCGGGCGGATCAACGGCGAACAGGCCGAGGTCGGGTCCATCGCCGTCCACTACCTCCACCACTCGTATCCGCGCGATGAGATGACGGCGTTCTTCCTCGCCGCCGACGTCATGCTCGTGACCGCCCTGCGCGACGGGATGAACCTCGTAGCCAAGGAGTATGTGGCCTGCCGCAGACGTGATGACGGGGCTCTCGTACTCTCCGAGTTCACCGGTGCCGCCGACCAGCTCAAGGGCGCTGTGATGGTCAACCCGCACGACATCGGCGACCTCAAGGCCGGGATCCTCGACGCCGTGCAGATGGATGAGAAGACGGGTTCACGGCGGATGAAGCAGATGCGCAAGAAGGTCGCTACGGACACCGTGAGCATCTGGTCGAAGAAGTTCCTCGCCGAGCTCGAGGCCATCCACACGAACCCGGAGGCGATCATCCCCGACCGACCCGCCGCCCTGCCCGAGCGGTCGACGACGGCTTCGGATCGACTCACCTCCGCTGTTGACGCACGGACTACCAGCGGCGACTCACATGCCTCCAACGCGACATCCGCGTCCGCATCTGCACCTGGTGAGGATCGTCAGTGACAGCGGATTCGTCACCACAGTTCACTCCCGAATACACTCCGGCGGATGCCCTCGACCTCAGGCAGCTCACCGGCGCCGATTCAGCTCTCATCGCCCTCGACTTCGACGGTGTCCTCGCCCCGCTCCAGGACAATCCCGAGCTGTCCCAGATACTCCCGGAATCGGCGCAGGCGATCACTGCCCTCAGCGTCCTGCCTGCGACTCGGGTGGCCCTGGTCTCCGGGCGCGACGTCACCACCTTGCGCCGGCTTGCCGACCCGCCGGCGCACGTATGGCTGGTCGGTTCGCACGGCGCCGAGGTGGACCTGGACTCCTCGTCTTCACCTGAGGTGTCGATGACGTCGCCCGAGGTCAGCGCCGAGGAACAGCAGATGCTCACCGCCATCGACGCCCACATCGAATCCTTCGAACTCGACCTGTCCGCGGGGTCAGGCTCGGAGGTACGGTCGGTCTCGGACATACGGACAGGGTCGGACATGCCGTCGGGGTCGGATACCGAGGTCAGGGTGGAGCGGAAGCCGTTCTCACGTACGGTGCACACGCGCGGCCTCGATGAGGAATTCGCGTCCGCACTGCACGCCCATGTCATCGCCGTGCAGGCCGAATATCCCGGGATCCGCGTCATCGAGGGCCACGACATCACCGAACTTGCGGTGAAGACCGCGACGAAAGGTGATGGACTGCGGACCCTCATTTCCGTCGGGACACCGTCGGCGGTTGTCTACCTCGGTGACGATGTGACCGACGAGGATGCCTTCGCCGAACTCGAGAACCTGACCACAGGCCTGAGCATCAAGGTCGGGCCCGGACCGACTCGCGCACCCTGGCGCATCAAGGGCCCCGATGCGGTCGCCGAACTTCTCACCCGCCTGGCGAACGAGCGCCGCGCACAGGTGGCACACCTGCCCCAGCCTTGATGGAGTCTCGGCTCAGGGGCCATCTCGTCCTCGGTGGACGCCCTGCCAGCGTCATGTGAGGCTCGGTCGTCCTCGGCTCACGCCCTGTCAGCGTCGCTGTGGAGGTACTGCACTGGCGCGCAGCACAAGATCCGGTGTCACCGAATAGTCGATGGCCGCCTCGGTGCCGGGATCGGCCATCATCGCTCTGACCTCGTTGAGCGCGGACACCGCGATCGCTTCCCAGTCGTAGCTGACCTGCGACAGCGGCGGAGCGATGACATCGGCATCGGGCATGTCCCCGACCGTGAGCAGGGACAGATCGCGGGGGACGTCGAGGCGAGCGCGGCCGGCGGCCTCGAGGATGCCGAAGGACAGCGAGGGTGCACAGGCGATGACGGCGGAGCACTGCTGGCCCAGCAGCTCCTCGGCCGCGGCGACTCCGGCCATGGTGCCGCCGGCGGCTTCGACGACGGGGGCCTGGTCCCGGGTGGCGGGAATGTGGAGGACCTGGGCGATGGATTTGCGGAACCCGGCGATGCGCACGGCCGCGGCGGAGTCACGCAGCACGGCGAGCCCGATCCGACGGTGGCCCAGGTGGACGAGGTGCTGCACGGCGGTCGCGATTCCGTCCGTGGCGTCGAGGACGATGCGGGAGATGCCGTCCGGGTGCCGGGCGTTGGAGACTCTGATCTGCGGCAGGCCACGCTCGGCCAGCTTCGCTGCCAGCTCACCGGCTGCTCCACCGCCGAGGACGATCGCGCCTTGCACATGCGGCTGGCCCCCGTGCGGGCCGAGCAGCGATTCGGCCAGGGCGTCGGCACGTTCGATCGCGGCTTCCACGTGCACGGCCGCGATCCCTTGTGCGAAGACCTTGCTGGTCAGAAGCTCGAAGAGTCGCGCATAGGGGTCAACATTCCCGGGCGGCACGGTTGGTTTGACCAAGGCAATCATCTGCCTGGCTGGTGTATCCCCGGTGCCCGAATCCACGCCGAGGATGGCCAATGCCCGCCTGACCTTGGACAGGGAGCCGGCGGATACCGAGTCGGGGTTGCGCAGCGCCCGCGAGGCCGTCGCCTTCGATACTCCGGCCGCGTCGGCGATGGCCTCAAGCCCGACATGTTTGTGTTCACCAGGCTCGGGAGTGCTGGGTGTGCCTGGCGAGCCGAGCGGCGGGTCCACGGACGGGCTCACTGTCGTGCCGCCGTCGTTGAGGCGCGGGCAAAGAGTCGGGGACGGAATACCGGCGGGACCGATTGGAGGTCATCGCCGGAAATCTTCAGGGTCGACAGGGTCGCGGTGACGAGTGCCTGCGAGAGTCCTTCGACATCGATGCCCAGGACGGTGGCCGGCGGGCCGGTGAACTTCATCGTCGGCGAGTCCCCGAAGCCCACGATCGACATATCGCGCGGGACCTGCAGGTGCCGGTTGCGCAGACCATGCAGAGCCCCGTGCAGCTGCAGCGCCGACTGCACGATCACCGCAGTGCAGGTCGCATCCTTGAGATCGAGAACGGCACGCGAACCACCGGAGAAGGACTTCGGAACCTGTGCGATCCAGTCATCGAGCCTGACCCCGAAATTGCGTGCGGGATGTTCTGCACGGAAACGCCTGATCAGCTGCACCGCCAGCTCACCACTGTCATTGCAGATGAGACCGATGCGGCGGTGACCGATGGCCTGGAGATGCTCGAAGGCCGTTGTCATTCCCCCGCCGAGGTCGAGGCGGGCTGCGATGATGTCGCCGCTGACATCGTCGGAGTCCACCGCCGACTGTTCATCGACGCGGATGCAGGGGATCTCGGTGTGCAGGCTCGTCAGCGTCGGAGTCACGAGGGCAACGGCGCCGGCGTCGACGGCGACCTCAAGTGGGGTGGTCTCGGTCTCGACGGGAGGCCGGGTGATGAGCAGGCCGTGTTCCTGCAGCGCCGTGGCTACCCGGGTACAGACCTGAACCTGCCAGTATTCCGGGTTGCCAGGGGCGCTGACGGCAACCAAGCGCCTCAGCGCCTCGTGCAGGAGGGTGGAGCGGGAGTAACCCAGCGCGTCCATTGCCTCGAGCACTCTGGCTCGAGTCTCCTCGGCGACGGCACCGCGCTTGCCGAGAACACGGGAGACGGTCGCTAAGGACACGCCTGCCCGGGCGGCGACGTCGTCGAGCTTGACCTTCATATCGGGAAGTCTATCGGGGTCGGACAGACTGGGGACCACCTACGGCCCGGTGAGCACCCCGCACCTGGCGGCCACCTCGGCGTGGGTGTCAGCTGGTGGTGAGCACGGCAACGTCGACCTCAGCCGGTTGTCAGTACAGCGGTGAGCTCTCGGTTCAGTGTTCGGCCAAGTACTTGCACCTGCTCATCGAGCAGGGACTGCGGGAGCGCCCCGGCTTCAGCGAACCAACTGATCCGCACCTCGTGGGCGACCGTTTTCCAGGTGCCGACGACGAAGCCGTTGTGCACGATCGTGTTCGCGCCGCGTGAGGCCACCGCTCGGCGTGAGGCGGCGATGATTCGGGTATCCGCGGTCCCTGGCCCCAGCAGCCACGGGTCGAAGCTCGGGAGGAAAAGCAGCGTCTCCACCTGCTGGGTCGAGCGGATGTCGTCGAGGTCTGCGGCCAGGACGAACGCTTCGGATCCGGCCACGGTGACCGGGACGAGTTCGTCGCCCAGCGCCGTCATCCATTCCTCGAGCTGGGCCCGTCGAACACCGAGGCCCTCCGTGAACCAGTAGTGGAGATTGGCCCGTGTCACCGGCCCGTAGGAGTGCATGTAGTCCCCCATCGCCTGCACGCCCGCCTCATGTGCAGGCGGCAGACCGGGCCAGGCTGGGTCATCGGCCAACCACCTAAATGTGGCTTGCCCATCTCGAGTCGGCCCGAAGCAGATGTCTCCCCACCAGTGCAGAGGCTTGTAGAGGCTGTCGGCACCGGCGCCGCTCAGACCGAGCTGCAGATGACTCAGCGTGGGTTCAGCGAGCACCTGGGTGCTGATCTCCTCGCGTGTTCTGGGGCCGAGCGAACAGGCCCCGTGCACTGCTTCACGCAGGGGCTGCCAGTCGTCGATGCTGAAGGAAGCCTGTTTCTGAAATCGGGGCGAAGCCCAGATCTTCGTTGCGGCGCGAACGGAGAGCAGGTTCGCGCCGCGGACCGGAGTGAAGAAGTACGAACCCCCGCGGAGGGCATAGCTGCGGATGATCGAGGAGTCTTCCTGCGCGGCCGCCAGCACACCGGAAGCCGGTGGAGCGGCGGGGGCCGGCAAACCGTCCCCGGCCGAGTTCGACGGACAGCCCGCGGACGCTCGCCTGATGCGGATCGCGGCCTCGGCTGAGCGCTCGGGCCAGGCGCGCAGCGCCACCATCCGGTCGACCACCTCGGCGACTGCGGAATTCTGTGCCGTCCCGGGTGCCGGCGATGGGTCGTCGGGTGCGGTGGCAAGGCGGTGCCGACCCTGCCGCCACGCCATTGTCTGGGCCTCATCGAGCTCCATCAGCTCAGAATACGCTTCACCCCCGCTGACGACACGCCGTTGTCACAAACTATCTTGTCGAACTGAGGTGTTGCCTGCCGGACGGTCAGAAAGTGTTGAGCAATCGTGAGATCCGCGGTTTCTCACCCAGGTTTCGCCCAGATGCGCGCCCGCGCGCTGGCACAGTGCTGAGAATCACTCTACGCAATGTCGAATTGACTGTCACCGGGCGCAGTCGACGGCTTAGGATGAGGATGACTGAGCATCCCCGCCAGGTCACCGACGACCAGCTGCTCACGAATTTTTAGGAGGAAACATGTCAACAGTGTCGTTGAATGGCCTCAGTCACGCCTACGAGAACACGGTGTCCCCTTCGGTTCACCCCTTCAACCTCTTCATCGACGACGGAGAATTCCTCGTCCTCTACGGCCCGTCCGGATCCGGCAAGTCAACCATCCTGCGCATGCTCCACGGCCTCGAAGCCCCCAAGACGGGCACGATCCTCATTGACGGAAACGATGTCACCCATGCTGCGGTCAACGATCGCGATGTCACCCTCGCACTGGAGAGCTACGCCCTCTACCCGCACATGAGCGTGCGCGACAACCTCGGATTCGCCCTCCGCGTCGATGGCCTCCCCGCCGAGGAGATCCGCGACCGTGTGGAGTCCGTGACGTCGAAGATCGGGTTGCGTGACATCCTCGATGATGTGCCCGGCGATCTCTCCGCCCTGCAGCGCCAGACGATCGCTTTGGCCCGGGCCGTGGTCCGTCAGCCCAAGGTCCTCATCATGGACGAACCGGTCGTCAACCTCGTCCCCGAGCACCAGGCCGACACCCTGCGCCTGGTCAAGGACCTGCAGCAGGAATTCGGGCTGACCACCCTCTATGCCACAGCGAATCTCGAGGACGCGAAGGTCCTCGGCGACCGCATCGCCTTCCTCGACCACGGGCGTCTGATCGGGGTGGAGAAACCTGAAGTCGCCGAGGCGCTCGTCGCCTCGATCGCGGACGTGGACTCCTGATCGGTGCCCGAGACCACAGCACCGCAGATCCATGCGGTCCACAGTGCCGATCATGATGCAATAGCACAGCTGCCCTGGCATCTCCCGCTCGGCGACTGGTCTCATGACTTCCTCGGCGGCCTGCCCCGTGGAATCTCGCGCCACGTCGTGCGCTTCGTCGAAATCGGCGGAGAAGTACTCGCTATCAAGGAGACCGATGATCGTCGGGCACTGCGCGAATTCGACATCCTCGGCGTCCTCGGGAATCTGGCTGTGCCCACGGTCGAACCCCGCGCCTATGTGACCAACCGCAGCACCACCTCGGCGAAGGAACTGCCCGGAGCGCTGCTGACGGCCTACCTGGACTTCTCGCTGCCCTACCGCGCCCTGTTCTCGCGGTCCCTGGCCGAAGACACGACCGGCCGCCTCGTCGACGCCCTGGCCGTCCTCCTCGCCCGCCTCCACCTCGTCGGCTTCTATTGGGGCGATGTGTCGCTGTCGAACACCCTGTTCCGACGCGATGCCGACGCCTATGCTGCCTACGTCGTCGATGCGGAGACCGGCGAACTCCACGATCAGCTCTCCGATGGTCAGCGGCAGATGGATCTGCGGATCGCCAAGACGAACATCGCCGGCGACTTCCTCGACCTGCAGGCCGCGGGCCTCATTGATCCCGAGGTCGACCCCCTGGCCGCCGGTGAGCGCCTGCTCGAGGCCTACAACGGGCTATGGGCCGAGCTGACCCGGGTCGAGGAGTTCTCCGTCAACGAACGCTGGCGCATTGACGAACGCATTCGCCGTCTCAATGACCTGGGCTTCGACCTGGGCGAACTCACCGTGACCACCGACCTGGACGGCGTCAGCCTGCTGGTCGAGCCGAAGGTCGTCGAACCCAACCACCATTCGCGCAGGCTCCTGCGCCTGACCGGCATCGGGGCCAACGAGAACCAGGCGCGGACCATGCTCAACGACCTCGACTCCCACCGCAGCGCCCCCGGCTTCACCGGCGGAGCCCACGGTTCGGGAGAGCTGCCTGTCGAACTCAGCGAGGAGGAGGCCGCCCGGCATTGGCTCGACGAGGTCTACAAACCCCTCATCGCCGCCATCCCGGAGAACCTCACGCACAAGCTGGAACCCGGTCAGATCTTCTACGAGTTCATCGAACACCGGCGTGTGATGTCCCGGGCCAGGCAGCGCGACATCCCGACGATGGAGGCGATCGCCTACTTCATCGTCGACTACCTCTCCAACCTCCCCGACGAAGCACTCTACGTCGACAGCCAGAAGTTCTGAGCCTCCAGCTGGTCGGGATTCCATTACGTGGAACGTGGACCCGGCAGCCGCCTCGGCGGGCATATCTTTGAGATCACCAGGATCGCCGCCCATGATGACCACCATCGTGGCCGTCCACTCGATCAGAACCCCGGAAGGACCTCCGATGTCGCAAGTCCCACAAGTTTCAACACCGGCGAAGCAGAACTCCATGCCGAGCAATGAGAACAACCCCTCGATTCCCGCGCTCTTCGATCTCAGCGGCCGCACCGCCGTCGTCGTCGGTGCGGGCTCAGGTCTGGGTCAGGCAAGCGCGATCGGACTCGCCGACGCCGGTGCTCACGTCGTCGTCGCCGACCTCAACCTCGACGGCGCCGAGGAGACGGTGCGGATCATCAGCGAACGTCAAGGGGAATCGGGCGGCACAGGCAAGGGCGGGCACAGCGCCGCCGCCTCGCCGGGTGCCGAAGCCGCGCGCGTGGACATCACCGACACCGAGTCAGTCAACGCCCTCGTCACGGCTCACCCGGATGCCCAGGTCCTCGTCATCACCCCGGGTGCGAACGTGCGCAAGCGACTGCTGTCGACGACCGATGAGGAGTTCGACCGGGTCATCGACATCAATCTCAAGGGCACCTACCGTCTGATGCGCGGCTTCGGCGCCGAGATGGCCGAACGCGGACGCGGCTCCATCGTCACCTATTCCTCGTTCCGTGCGCTGGCGATCGAGCCGGGCCAGGGCATCTACGCCGCGGCCAAGGCGGGAGTCGTACAGCTGACGAAGACGCTGGCCAGCGAGCTGGGGCCCCAGGGCGTGCGCGTCAACGCGATCCTGCCCGGACCCTTCGACACTCCCCTGACTCAGCAGATCAAGTCCGATGAGGAATGGTGGAACGCCTACGCGGAGAAGACCGCTCTGGGCCGGTGGGGTCACCTGCACGAGATCGCCGGGCCGGTGCTCTTCCTCGCCTCCGACGCCTCGACCTACGTCACGGGGCACTCGCAGCTCGTCGACGGCGGCTGGATGGCACAGGACGGTCGCTTCTCCCCACGGCTGTAAATCTCCGCTCGAGCGCGGTCGCGTGCGGTCCTAGGGCGCAGTCGCGTGCGGTCCTAGGGCGCAGTCGCATGCGGTCGCAGGGCGCAGTCGCGTGCAGCTGTCGAACGCAGTCGCGTGCGAGCGTCGTGCCTGCACGTGCAAGAATATTCGCATGACCGCTCGAGACAACCTCCCCTCCCCTGCAACGACCGAACGAACTCGGCTGAGCAATCAGCTGGTCCGTCGCAAGTCGATCACCAGCATGGTCGAGGACACCCAGGACGCGTCCACGGGTGGTCTGCGCAGAACCTTCGGCGTCTTCCAGCTGACGATGATCAGCGTCGGCGCCACCTTGGGCACGGGTATCCTCGTCATCCTCGGCGAGGCTGTGCCCATTGCCGGCCCCGCCGTCTGGTTGGCCTTCATCCTGGCCGGAATCACGGCCCTGCTCTCCGCTGTCAGCTATGCGGAGATGGCGGGCATGGTTCCGGTGTCCGGGTCGAGTTATTCGTATTCCTATGCGACCCTCGGCGAGGGTGTGGCCTGGGTCTGCGGGTGGTGCCTGGTCCTCGAATATGCGGTTTCCGTGGCGGCCGTGGCTGTCGGTGCCGCCGACTACGTCAATGAGACGCTGCGGATCTTCGGCCTGTCCCTGCCGCCGTCGCTGTCGGCTGGCCCCGGAATCGCCGAGAGTCCCGGCGGAGTCATCAACCTCTCGGCCCTCATCGTCGTCCTCCTCGCCACGGTCCTGCTCATGCGCGGGGCCAAGGAGTCCGGCATCGTCAACACGATCATCGTGTTCGTCAAGCTCGGCATCCTCGTGTTCTTCGCCATTGTCGCGTTCACCGCATTCAAGGCCGGCAACTTCACTCCGCTGCTGCCCATGGGTGCCGCCGGGGTCACCGCCGCAGCGTCGAGTGTCTTCTTCTCCTACATCGGCTTCGACGCGGCCTCGACAGCCGGCGAAGAGGCGAAGAACCCCAAGCGGGACCTGCCGCGGGCGATCATCCTCTCCATGGTCATCGTCACCACCATGTACGTGCTGGTGGCCGTGGCTGCGATCGGTGCCAGGGAATGGCAGTGGTTCGAGACCTCGACCGCGCCTCTGGTCCAGATCGTCCACGAGATCACGCAGTCGAACCTCGCGGTCTTCATCTTCGCCGTCTCCGCGGTCCTTGCGATCCTCTCGGTCGTCATCACCGTCCTCTACGGACAGTCACGCATCCTGCTCACGATGTCACGAGACGGCATGGTTCCACGTGTGTTCGGCATCGTCTCTCCACGCACCGGCACTCCCCTGGTGGGGACGCTCGTCACGGGTGTTCTGGTGGCGATCACTGCGGCGCTGATTCCGCTCGGCGAGCTGGCGAATGCCACGAGCATCGGCACACTGTTCGCCTTCTGCCTCGTCAACATCGCCGTCATCTACCTCCGCGTGAAGCGTCCGGACCTGCCGCGCTCATTCAAGGTGCCCTTCGGGCCGATCATTCCGATCCTCGGCTCGCTGGCATGCGCGTTCCTCATGGTCAACCTCGGCGGAACCACCTGGATCGTCTTCGGCCTGTGGATGGTCGTCGGATTCGTCGTCTACCTCACCTACAGCCGCCGCCACTCCCGCGTCGGCGCCCTCAGCGACAGCGACTACCGCGCGAGCGTGGATGCCTGAGCGGCAAGTGCGCAGTTCGCACTGCGAACTACGCACCGGCGACTCGACACATTGAAGCCAGCAACCTCCCGGGCGCTGAGCAACCTTTAGCGGGGTTGCTCAGCGCCCGGGAGGTTGCTGAGTCTAAACGTAGGTGGATGCACGCGCGGAATCGAGACCTGATCAGCGTCTCGTCGGCTCCCGGCCAGCTCCTAAATTGCCACGCCAGGCTCTCAGCCGCGGCGACTGCGGGCGACTTCGTAGAGGGAGACTGCCGCGGCGATTCCCGCGTTGAGAGACTCAGTGGTCGCGGCGATCGGGATCGAGACGATCTGGTCGCACTTGTCGGCGATGAGGCGAGAGATGCCCTTGCCCTCTGAACCGACGACAATGCACAGCGGGTCGCGGCTGAAGGTCAGCTCCGGCAGTTCGACCTCGCCGTCCATGTCGAGTCCGACGACGAAGACGTTCTGCTTCTTGAGCTCGTCGATTGCACGCGCCAGGTTGACGACCTGAGCGACCTTGATGCGGGCGGCCGCACCGGCGGAGGTCTTCCACGCAGCTGCGGTCATCGAAGCGGCACGACGTTCGGGGATGATGACCCCGTGCCCGCCGAAGGCAGCCGCTGAACGCACGATGGCGCCGAGGTTCCTGGGGTCCGTGATGCCGTCGAGGGCGACGAGCAGCGGGGCCTCGGCCCGGTCGGCTGCGACCTCGAGCAGGTCACGGGGCTCGGCGTAGTCATACGGCGGGATCTGCAGGGCGATGCCCTGGTGGATCGCGTCGTCGGTGAGCCGGTCCAGGTCGGGCTTGCTCGCCTCAAGCATCGAGATGCCGCGCTTGGTGGCCAGGGTGATGGCCTCACGGACTCGGTCGTCGGAGTCGATGCGACCGGCAACGTACATCGCGGTTGCCGGAACGTCCTCGCGCAGAGCCTCGAGCACAGAGTTGCGCCCGGCGACCATGTTCGGACCGTTCTCCTTTTTGCGGCGCCGGGCCTGGTTGGCGCTTGACGCCTTCTTGGCCGCTGCCGTCTTGTGCGCCTTGTGATAGACACGGTCCTCGGCCTTCGGGGTGGGGCCGCGGCCCTGCAGGCTGCGCTTGTTCTTGCCGCCGGAGCCCTTGGTGGGGCCCTTCTTCGAGCCGCCGGCGCGTGGGTTGGAAGCCATGTGAATCCTTAAGAGTCGTAAGTGGTGGCGAACCGGAGTCCGTCACCGGAAGAGATTTTCTGAGCGAAATGCGGTGGGTCAGCTGTCTTTGACGTGGTAGCGGTAGCCGTCGGCCGTGTCCTCGATGACGATTCCGGCAGATGCCAGACTGTCCCGGATCGCATCGGCGGTGGCGAAGTCCTTCTCCGCCTTCGCCGCGGACCTTTGCGAGGCGAGCGCAGCGACGAGGGAATCCAACGCCGATTCCACGCTCGCGTTCGTTCCCGACTGCGCCCACGCCTCGGCGCTGGGATTGACTCCCAGGATATCGAGCATCAGCTCCACCTCGGCGACGATCTGCGTGAGTTGACTCCGATCCTGAGCTGAGTCGAGGAGCTTCGCACCCTCGGTGACCGTCGCGAAGACCACGGACAGCGCACGGGGCACGCCGAGGTCGTCGTCGAGTGCCGCAGCGAACTCCGCGGGCACGTCGACGCCGCGGGTGCTGTAGCCGTCGCTGACGTCGGGAAGTGCGGGAGCATCCTCGCCGAGAGCCTGCCGGGCACGTTTCAGGAAGTTCGCCAGACGGTCGAGCGAAGCGGTCTGCCGGTCCATGGCCTCGGGTGAGAATTCGAGGATCGACCGGTAGCTGGCACCGGTGAGGAAGTAGCGCACCGCCAGCGGGCTGTAGCGGTCGAAGAGTTCGGAGGCGAAGACCGAGTTGCCCAGCGACTTCGACATCTTGTCTCCGCCGACGTTGAGCAGACCCGAATGCATCCAGATGTTGGCGAACCGGTCACCGGCCGCACGCGACTGGGCAAGCTCGTTCTCGTGGTGAGGGAAGCGCAGATCCAGACCGCCGCCATGGATGTCGAAATTCTCGCCGAGGTATTTCGTCGACATGGCCGAGCACTCGATGTGCCAGCCCGGTCGGCCGCGACCCCAGGGGGCCGGCCACGAGGCGGTGTCCGGTTCACCGGGCTTGTGAGCCTTCCACAGTGCGAAGTCCCGGGCATCCTTCTTGCCCCGCATGTCTGCATCGTTCGCGGGCTCCATGTCGTCGAGACGCTGATTGGTCAGCTCGCCGTAAGCGGCCCATGAGGTGGCCGCGAAGTACACGTCGCCGCTGCCGTCGAGTGCTGGGTAGGCGTAACCGGCGGTGATGAGTCGATCGATGAGTTCGATCATCTCCGTGATGTGCCCGGTGGCGCGAGGTTCGTAGCTGGGCGGCAGCACATCGAGTGCGGCATATGCCTGGGTGAAGGCCCGCTCATATTTGAAGGCGTGGGAGAACCAGGTTCGACCCTCCTCGGCGGACTTCGACAGGATCTTGTCGTCGATGTCCGTGACGTTGCGAACGAGGGTGACGTTGTAGCCGCGATACATCAGCCAACGGCGCAGCTGGTCGAAGACCGAGGCGGAGCGCAGATGGCCGATGTGAGGCTCGCCCTGCACCGTGGCACCGCAGACGTAGATGCCCACGTGTCCGTCGTTGACGGGGCGCAGTTCATCGGTGGTACGGCTGGCGGTGTTGTACAGAGCGATAGTCACGCACACAAGTCTACCGGGGACAGGCGGTGTGGTGCCGCCTGCGCGAACATCAGGATGCGCGGACGACTATGAGGTGTCCAACATTTGATACGAGACTGTTACTCAGCTCACGTGACTTGCGGCACGTTTCACAGAATCTTCCCAGTAAGCTGGAGGACGGGCAAAGAAACCGCGCCAGTTCCACCCCGAGGAGAACTCTCGGAAGCGGTACGCTAGCTTGCCGACGGCACGGTCACAGCAGACTGCCCCATCGGCATCAGCCTCACAACAATGTGGTTGGACAGAAAGGACATCATGTCTTCCACCAAAGCACCCCAGAGGGAGGTCTTCGCCACCCGCGGCGCGTTCATCTTCGCAGCCATCGGCTCGGCAGTCGGCCTCGGCAACATCTGGCGCTTCCCGTACATCACTTACGACAACGGCGGCGGCGCCTTCATCATCCCTTACCTCGTCGCACTTCTGACAGCCGGCATTCCGCTGCTGTTCTTCGACTACGCGATGGGCCACCGCTCACGCGGCTCAGCCCCGTTGGCCTTCCGGATGGCGTCGAAGGTCGCCGAGCCCATCGGCTGGTTCCAGACCGGTGTGGCCTTCTTCATCGGCATCTACTACGCGGCCATCATCGGCTGGGCCGGCTGCTATATGTTCTTCTCGCTCAATCAGGCGTGGGGCGATGACGCCACCGGGTTCTTCACCGAGACGTTCCTCCATGCCAGTGACCCGGGCATCTCGTTCGAGTTCGTCCCCGGGATCCTCATTCCGATCGTCCTCGTGTGGATCGCCACGCTGGGAATCCTTCTGGCAGGCGTGCAGAACGGCATCGCGCGGTTCTCGAAGATCTTCATCCCGCTGCTGGTCGTCCTGTTCCTCGCGCTCGTCGTGCGGGCGCTGTTCCTGCCGGGCGCCTTCGACGGCATCGACGCCCTGTTCACCCCGGACTTCGCGGCACTGACAGATCCGGCAGTATGGATCGCGGCATACGGGCAGATCTTCTTCTCGCTGTCGATCGCCTTCGGCATCATGATCACCTACGCCTCCTACCTGAAGAAGAAGACGAACCTGACCGGTGCCGGGCTCGTCGTCGGCTTCTCGAACTCGGCGTTCGAGATCCTCGCCGGAATCGGTGTCTTCGCCGCTCTGGGCTTCATGGCCGCGGCACAGGGCACGCAGGTCTCCGAGGTCGCCGACAGCGGCATCGGACTCGCGTTCATGGCGTTCCCGACACTGATCTCGGAGATGCCCGGAGGTGCGCTGTTCGGCTTCGCCTTCTTCGCCTGCCTCGTGTTCGCCGGACTGACGTCGATAATCTCCATCGTGCAGGTCCCGATCCAGGCTGTGCGCGAGAAGTTCGGCCTCGGCGACAAGGCATCGACCTGGCTCGTCGGCGGAATCATGGCGGTCATCTCGATCCTGCTCATGCCCACCGTCACCGGCCTCTACGTCCTCGACACGATCGATGCCTGGGCCAACAACATCGGCATCGTCGGCGGTGCCGTCGTCGCGCTCATCTCCATCGGCTGGATCGCCCGCAGGCTGCCTGTCCTGCGTGATCACCTCAACGCGATCTCGAGCTTCAAGGTGGGCTGGTTCTGGATGATCATCCTCGGCGGTCTCACGACCATCGTGCTCATCTACATGCTCATCACGCAGATCATCACCTATTCGACCGAGGGCTACGAAGAGTACCCGGCCGTACTGACCGGCACCTTCGGCTGGGGCATGATCGGACTGCTGATCATCGCCTCGATCGTCCTGACTCTGATCAAATGGCCCCAGAAGACGCTCGATGCTGCTGAAGCGGCCGTCGCGGATTCTGTGGCCGAAGAGAATCGCAGAAACATCACTCACGGAGGAGAAAACTGATGGGCACCTCAGCAATCATCATGATGGTCATTGCCATGGTCACCGTGTGGGGCGGCCTCGGCGCCGCGATCATGCACCTGCGCAAGCACCCGGACGAGGAGTGAGCACGGCCAAAGGGCAGTGATCTCACACTGACGATCCGATAGCACGGAGGCGGTTCGACACCTGATTTCAGGGGTCGAACCGCCTCCTTTGCTCTGCCTTCCTGCGGACCGGAATTCTCATTCGGTGAGCGCACTGGTCGTGAGCGCCATGCCTGGTTAGGGTGGGGGCTGTACGAACTCATCGTCGGGCGAACTCAGCCGTTGACAACGCATTGAGCACAACGCCCAGAGCACTAGGAGACGCAATGCCACAGACTGTCAAAGGTGTCATCTCCCGTAGCAAGGGGGCGCCGGTCGAACTCACCGACATCGTCATCCCCGATCCGGGTCCGGGCGAGGTCATCGTCGATGTGAAGTCGTGCGGCGTCTGCCACACGGACTTCCACTATCGTGAGGGCGGAATCAGCGACGACTACCCGTTCCTGCTCGGCCACGAATCAGCCGGCACCGTCTCAGAAATCGGTGAAGGAGTCACCGACGTCGAGGTGGGCGACTTCGTCATCCTCAACTGGCGTGCCATCTGCGGCGAGTGCCGGGCCTGCAAGCGCGGGGAACCCTGGTACTGCTTCGACACCCACAACGCCTCCCAGAAGATGACGCTGCCCGACGGCACCGAGCTCGAAGCCGCTCTGGGCATCGGCTCCTTCGCAGAGAAGACCCTGGTCGCGGCCGGACAGTGCACGAAGGTCCCCGAAGCCGACCCTGCAGTCGTGGGTCTGCTGGGCTGCGGCGTCATGGCCGGAATCGGTGCCGCCATCAACACGGGAGAGGTCACCCGCGGCAAGTCCGTGGCCGTCATCGGCTGCGGCGGCGTCGGCTGCTCGGCCATCGCCGGTTCTGCGCTGGCCGGTGCCGGCACGATCATCGCCCTCGACCTCGATGACACGAAGCTCGAGTGGGCCAAGGATCTCGGTGCCACACACACGGTCAACACCCGCGGCAAGAGCGAGGACGAGGTCGTGCAGGCGATCCAGGACCTCACCGGCGGCTTCGGCGTCGATGTCGCCATCGACGCTGTCGGTCGCCCCGAAACCTGGCGTCAGGCCTTCTACGGTCGCGATCTCGCGGGCACTGTGGTGCTTGTGGGCGTGCCGACTCCGGAGATGGAGCTCAGCGTGCCGCTGCTCGACGTCTTCGGCCGAGGCGGCCGCCTGAAGTCCTCCTGGTACGGCGACTGCCTGCCTGAGCGAGACTTCCCGATGCTCGTCGACCTGTATCAGCAGGGCCGCGTGCCCTTGGAGAAATTCGTGTCCGAACGCATCGGACTCGGCGACGTCGAGGAGGCATTCGAGAAAATGAGTCAAGGCAAGGTACTGCGATCGGTGGTGGAATTCTGATGACGGCAATCGAACATCTGGTCACGTCCGGAACGTTCTCGCTCGACGGCGGAACCTGGGATGTCGACAACAACGTCTGGATCATCGGCGACGACTCCGAAGTCATCGTCATCGATCCCGCTCACGACGTCAACGCCATCGCGGAGAAGGTCGGAGCGCGAGAGGTCAAAGCGATCCTGCTCACCCACGGTCACGATGACCATGTGGGAGTCGTCCGCGACTTCGCTCATCGTGTGGGCAACCCGCCAGTCCACCTCAATCCCGAGGACCATATCCTCTGGGACATGACCTACGAGGGCTACCGGCCCGATGCGGAGATCACCCACGGCGACACCTGGCACGTCGCTGGGGTCAGGATCAAGGCACTGCACACGCCGGGCCACTCCCCCGGTTCGACCTGCTTCTTCATCGAAACAGGGCTGCCGATCCCCGCCTCGGCGGGTGCCGGCAGTGCCGTCGGGCCTGTTCTCTTCTCCGGAGACACCCTGTTCAACGGAGGCCCGGGAGCCACCGGGCGTTCCCATTCGAGCTTCGACACGATCATCGCCTCGATCAGGGACGTCCTGTTCAAGCTCCCCGACGCCACCATCGTCCTCACCGGACATGGTGAGCCGACCTCGATCGGCGCCGAAGCACCGTCCTTGGAAGAATGGGTCAAACGCGGAGAGTGAGAGCCTCAACCCTCTGATTCGCCGAGGTGGCGCTTGAGTCTCCCGGTGGGAGATGCCGTGGTCGCAATTCTGCGACCACGGCATCTCTACGTTTGGGGTCGGAGGTTAGAATCATCTGGTGCCTGAATCTCAATCACCGCTTTCGCCCGAACCCGCAGACCCATCATCAGCAGCACCGACGCCTGATGTCGCGGGAGGCGGGGCCGGCCTCAAAGTCGGAATGAAGCCGCGCCATCTGGTCATGATGAGCCTCGGATCGGCGATCGGAGCCGGCCTCTTCGTCGGTTCCGGTGCTGGTGTCCAGGCCGCAGGACCAGCCGTCCTCATCTCCTATGTGGTCGCCGGACTCATCGTCATCTTCGTCATGCGCGCCCTCGGCGAGCTGGTGGCCGCTGATCCGAACCCGGGGGCATTCTCCCACTACGCGGGCCGAGCCATGGGACCTGCCGCCGCATTCGCCGTCGGCGCACTGTGGTGGGTCCAACTCTGTCTCGTCGTCGCAGCCGAGGCCACGGCCGCAGCGCAGATTGCGGCCAGCTATGTGCCGTCGATTCCGCAATGGGTCATCGCCCTGGCCATCATGGTCATCTTCACCGCAATCAACCTCACCACCTCGGGCAGCTTCGGGGAATTCGAGTTCTGGTTCTCCCTCATCAAGGTCGCCTTCGTGACCCTGTTCCTCGTCCTCGGTGCCGCGTACCTCTTCGGCTGGACGCCTGCAGAACCACCGACAGCGGTCTTCACCGACGGCTTCATGCCCACGGGTCTCCCGGGAGTCGCGGCAGGACTCCTCGTCGTGGCCTTCGCCTTCGGCGGCATCGAGATCGTGGCAGTCGCCGCGGCCGAGACCGCGAACCCGCGCCGCAGCGTGACTCAGGCGATCAAGACCATCGTGTGGCGCATCCTGTTCCTCTACATCGGTTCCGTGGCGATCATCGTCCTGGTCCTCGACTGGAAGGACGAGCGGCTGAGCGAGTCGCCGTTCGTCGCCGTGCTCGACACCGCCGGGCTCCCCTTCTTCGCATCGCTCCTGGCTGCGGTCATCGTCATCGCGCTGCTGTCGTCGATGAACGCGAACATCTACGGCGCATCCAGGATGGCCTTCTCCATGTCCGAGCGGAAGATGCTGCCGGCAGGTCTGAGCCGTACGACCAAACGCGGTGTGCCGCTGGCCGCGGTGCTGGCCACCTCGGCGTTCGGTTTCGTGGCAGTGGGACTCAACTACTTCTGGGCCGCCGAGGTGCTCGGGGTGCTGCTCAACATCGTCGGGTCCACGCTCATCGTCACCTGGGTCGCGACCCTGGTCTCCCAGATCATCATCCGCCGCCGGGCCGAGGCCGCAGGCCAGGAGCTGCCGTTGAAGATGTGGCTCTTCCCCTGGCTGTCCTATGCGACGCTGGCAGGCATCGCCGTGATCATCATCCTCGGTCTGACCGTGGAGTCCGTGCGCATCCAGATACTGGGCACCTTGGTCTTCACCGCGGCGCTCTACGGCATCGGCTACCTGGTCACGCGCAAGCGCAGGGCCTGAATCAGTTCCCTCAGCGCGGGACCCGCGTCTCGTCCGGGGTTTCGCTGCGCGTCCCGTCCTGGTGCACGTCGGGTCAGCTGTCTGACCCACCCCTCGAGCATGTCGAGGGTCTGCCCCTCATGGCGGGCGAAATGTCGGCCCGCATACTCGCCGACGTCGATGGGGACGAGGAGTTCCAATGCGTCGAGGACGAGTCCGGCACCCCAAGGCATCTCCGGTGGACGAACACCGGAGACGGCGTACACAGCCTCGGCGGAGGCCTGAGCGGGCCGTCGCAGATGCGTTCTCAGATCCGTCCAGCTGCCCTCGCGAACACTCAGCTCCGCGACGTAGGGGATGAAGACTGCTGGTGGAGCGGAGACCAGAGCGGCTGGAACGCCGACGATGAGGCCACCGCCGAGTCCGTGCCGGAGGCGCCGCACAGGTTCCCGACGGCCGCTGGCCATGAACACCGGCATTCCCAGCGGCTGCCAGTAGCGGACCGTGCGTTCAGCTGTCCGCTCCGACAGGAGTGCAGGCGAGAAGACGAGGATCTCGGAGCCGGGGAACATCGACGCCGCAATGTCTCGGTCGCCGTCGACCTGGCTGGTGATCGCAATGGTGCTCGGACGAAGCACAGAGATGGAGGCCGCAACCGATTCATCGAGGTCCCCAGGCCGTGTGGTGAGCACAAGGAGATCCCACGATTCTTCACTCACCGTGGCCCAATCGACCACGGGCACCCGGCGTACCGCCCCTCGCCCATTGGAGCGCACTCGGCGCGGGTATGCGACGTCTCGCGGGGGCACAGTGCCTCGTGGGCGCACGGTGTCTCGCGGGGGCACAGTATCTCGCGAGCGCACGGTGGTTGGAGAGTTCAGGGTTTCAGAACCCGCATTCGTCGAGCGGGAGACCACGACAGTTTCGTGACGTTGGCCGAACAGTGCTGCGGCTGCGATGCCGATCGCCCCGGCACCTTGGAACACGATCTTCATGCCGTGCTCACTGTTGCGTTGGTGCCGGTTCGGATGCCACCGTCTCGCTTCTGTCAGCAGGGTAGACGAGCGCGTTCGCGATGGCTGCGACCCCTTCGCCTCTGCCTGTCAGGCCGAGTGCATCGGTCGTTGTCCCGGACACTGACACTTCGGCACCAGCTGCTGCCGACAGTGCTCGCTGAGCATCATCACGCCTGGTGCCGATCTTCGGTCTGTTGCCGATGACCTGGACGGAGACATTGCCAATCTCGAAGCCCGCCGCGCGAACCTGACGTGCAGCCTCGGCGAGGAGGGTGACCCCGGAGGAACCAGCGAATTCAGGCCGATCGACTCCGAAGTGCAGCCCCAGGTCACCGATACCTGCAGCCGAGAACAACGCGTCACAGCACGCATGCGCGGCGACATCGGAATCGGAGTGGCCCTCGAGCCCACGTCCGCCCGGCCAATGCAGTCCCGCGACCCAGAGCTCACGCGCCGGATCCTCGGAGTAGGCGTGCACGTCCACACCGATACCGGTACGCGGAATCACCATAGTCATCGTCGCTGTCCTCTTTCGTTCAGTGTGCTGCCTGCTGCGCCGCGATTCGCGGCGCCGCTGATCTGTTCATCGCGCATCTTTGCGATGTGCTCGCCGAGCACGAGGTCGAGCGGGTAAGTGATCTTCAATGCTTCCTCGTCACCGTCAACTGAGATGACATCGACGCCGAGGCGCTCAACGAGTCCAGCATCGTCCGTGGCAGTCAGTGCCCCAGGGCCTGCAGTGGCCAGGTCGTCTTCGTACTTCTCGTGTGCTCGGCGCAGGCTGGATGCGGCAAAGCCCTGTGGTGTTTGAACCCTGCGCAGTCGTGAACGGTCGAGATCACCGTGGAGGACCTCAACGGTTGGTAAGTTCTGGTCGACTTCGGCTCCGGAATCGACCACAACTTGCCAACCGTTGGCTTCTGCCGGACGGTTCTCTGCGCGGCGAACGGTGTCGGTCATCGGCAGGACCGGGACGACCGCCTCGGCGCCGGCGCGGACAGCTGCGACCACACGCCGGAAGACCTCGGGTGGGGTCAGCGCACGGGCAGCGTCGTGGACAAGAACGACATCAGCGCCACCAGCGTATTTCAAGGCTAATTGCACAGATTCGATTCGATCATTTCCACCTGCTACAACTGTGATTGAAATGTCAGAATGCTCAGTTCCGGAATCTGTCTGCATCGATTCTGCAATGGAAGTGATTTCACTGCGAGCACGCATTAAAAACTCCTCGGGAGCAGCAACCACAATTGTGGAAGCAACTCCCGAGGAGATGATCGCCTCAAGACTGCGAACCAAAAGGCTCTTCCCGTTCAGCTGAACGAGGGCCTTCGGGTCTGCACTGCCCAAGCGTGATCCCGACCCTGCGGCCGGAACGATGACGCAGGTACTCAGGACGCGAGCACTTCGTCCAGAATGGCCTCGGCCTCGGATTCCTCTTTCTTCTCGGCCAATGCGAGTTCGGAAACGAGGATCTGTCGAGCCTTGGACAACATGCGCTTCTCACCGGTCGACAGGCCGCGATCCTGCTCGCGACGCCACAGGTCACGAACGACTTCGGCGACCTTGATCACGTCACCGGACTGCAGCTTCTCAAGATTCGCCTTGTAGCGACGAGACCAGTTGGTGGGTTCCTCAACGAATTCGGCGCGGAGGACGTTGAAGACCTTCTCGACACCTTCTTCACCGACGACATCTCGCACGCCGACGAGATCGCAGTTTTCCGCGGGAACCTCGATGACTAGATCACCATGGGCGACCTGGAGCTTGAGGTACAGTTTCTCCTCACCTTTAATGGTTCGTTTTTTGATATCTTGGATTGTCGCTGCACCGTGATGTGGATAGACAACTGTGTCGCCGACCTCGAAACTCATATTCTCTTCAAACCCCTTTCGCGGACCTCCAGTTTACCATGAGGCGCGCCACAGAAATCGTTCAGGGTAGGGATTCTTCGTGCTAGGCTCCGCTGCGCGCCGTCACGCCCAGCGCCTCATCACGGGCAATGCCGAGAACTCAGGGCAGAAACTATTTCACCTCGGCCCGGACACTGCCTCCCTCCACGTGCATACTCCGAGTGCCTACTCCACCGTGCGTACTCTCTCCTTCGATCTCACTCGGACGCGTTCCGGGTTCTACGGCCGGTCAAAAACCGGGTAGTATACAGATTGATCTTGTATTGCCACTTCAAGGAGCAAAATGAAACGGCACAACCGCGCGGCACTCGCAGTTGCCGCACTCGCTCTCGTCATTCCCGTCAGCGGATGTGCAAGCCTGCTGTCACCTCACCAGACTGCCGAGTATCACTACAACGCCGGTGACGGCGCCTGGGGTTCGGTCGGAGACGTCGAGGTTCGCGGAATGATGCTCATCATGGACGAGTCAGGCGAGGGCCCTGCCCAGCTGTTCTACACGCTCATCAACAAGGGCGATTCAACTGCGTCGGTGTCCATCGACGTCGGCGAGAAGAAGCAGAAGGAGTCGGTCAAGGCCGGCGAGACCTACGTTCAGGACCCAGAGAGCTCGGCGTCGTCGTCATCGAAGCCGGTCATCGTGGACGGCCTCAAGGCACAGCCCGGCGACCTGGCCGATATCACCGTCACAGTCGGCGACGACGAGAAGACGATCCGGACCCAGGTCCTGTCGAATTCCCTGCCCTACTACGAACAGTACGTACCGACCGAAAAGCCCTCAGAGTCGCCCAGCGAAGATGCGTCTCAGCCCAATGGCGACGCATCTCAGTCCGGTGAGCAGAGCGAGTCAGCAGTCGGAGTCAACGGCTGAGCACAGCCGCACGAGAGCTGACAGTCAAGAAGGAGCCGCCCACATGGGCGGCTCCTTCTTGACTGTCAGGTGACTCTGCGCGAGTGGCCGGTTACTCTGAGGGTGGCCGGTGACTCTGTGGGCGGTCAGACGCCTCGAGTGATCAGGCTTCGAACTTGTAGCCGAGCCCACGCACCGTGGTGAGCAGACGCGGTTCCGAGGGATTCTGTTCCACCTTGGCGCGCAGACGCTTGACGTGGACATCGAGGGTCTTCGTGTCCCCCACGTAGTCCTCGCCCCAGATACGGTCGATGAGCTGACCTCGTGTCATGACTCGACCCGAGTTGCGGATGAGGATCTCGAGGAGCTCGAACTCCTTCAGCGGCATCGACAGCTCTTCGCCGCGAACACTGACGACGTGGCGTTCGACATCGATGCGGACGCCCCCGGCCTCGAGCACCGACTCATCGTCAAAGCCCTCCGACTCGACGTTGCGTCGCAGCACCGCACGCACCCTGGCGAGCAGCTCACGCGAGGAGTACGGCTTGGTCACGTAGTCGTCGGCGCCGAGTTCGAGTCCCACCACCTTATCGATCTCCGAGTCCTTGGCGGTGAGCATGATGATCGGCACACTGGACTTCGCGCGCAGCTCTCGGCACACCTCGGTGCCGGAGACTCCCGGCAGCATGAGGTCGAGCAGGACGAGGTCGGCGCCGTTGCGGTCAAACTCTGCAAGAGCCTTCAAACCGTCATCGGCAACAGTCACCTCATAACCTTCTTTACCGAGCAGGTACGAGAGTGGGTCCGAGAACGAATCCTCGTCCTCGACAAGCAGAATTCGAGTCACGTCTTGAGCTTCCTTTGTTCGCTTCCGGTTTCCAAAACCTGGGTTGTCTCATTCTCCACTGTGCTGACACCCTTGTCACCGTCAACGTCATTGTCACCGTCAACTTCAGCGTCTCCGTCGACGTCTGTGCCATCGTCAGCGGGCTGTTCGGTGACGTCATCGGCTCCGGCTCCAGCACCCGCTTCCGCCCGTGCCGAGTGCTCGAGCAGGACCCCATCCGGCGCCGAGGAGGATGCCTCGTCATCGGTGACCGTCCCTGCCAGCGGCAGCACGATCGTGAACGTCGAGCCTTTGCCGAGTCGGCTCCAGACCTTCACCTCTCCGCCGTGTGTGGCGATGATGTGCTTGACGATGCTCAGCCCCAAACCGGTGCCGCCGGTGATGCGCGACCGTGCCGGGTCGACACGGTAGAACCGTTCGAAGACCCTCTCCGTGTCCTGAGTGGAGAGTCCGATGCCCTGGTCAGTCACGGAGATCTCGACGCGTTCGTCGACGAGTTCGACACCGACGCCGATCCGGGTCCCATCGGGTGAGTAGTTGATGCCATTGTCGATGAGGTTGCGCACCGCGTTGACGAGGAGTTCGTAGTTGCCTTCGATGAGCATCCGACCAGGAGGCGAGACCTCGATGTGGATGTTCTTACCCTCGGCGCGCGTGCGGGCACGATCAGCGGCATCATCGACCACCTCGGCGGCGGAGATCTTCTCCGTTGCAGACGGGGCCGTGTGGTCCTGCACCCGGGAGAGGTCGATGATCTCCTGCACCAGCTGGGTCAGGCGCTTCGACTCGCGCTGCATGCGTCCGCCGAAGCGTTCGACAGCCTGCGGATCGTCGGAGAAGTCAGTGACCGCCTCGGCGAGGAGGGCCATCGCGCCGATAGGGGTCTTGAGTTCGTGGGAGACGTTGGCGACGAAGTCACGGCGAACGGCATCGACGCGCTTGGACTCGGTCTGGTCGTCACAGAGGACGAGGACGAAGTTCGTGCCCAAGGGGGCCACTCGAGCATGGAGGAAGCGCAGAATCGAGTCAGTCTGCTCACGTTTCTGCTCGAGTTCGATCTCTTCGATGAGGCCGCGCGAGCGCACCCGTCCGACCATGCGCAGCATCTCAGGGGAGGCGAGAGAATGCCCTCTGACCAGACCGAAGGTGTAGGCGGCCGGGGAAGCTTTGACGACATCGTCGCCGGCATCGAGGACGATCGCGGCCGAGGGCAGCACGGCCAGAACCTCGGCGATGCCTTCGGGCAGGTCATCCTCTGAATGCAGATCGGCAGCGTCACGGGAGCGTTCGCTGAAACGAAACGCCAGAATTCCCGCTATGCCAAGTCCCAGACCGACGATGCCGGTCAGGACCGCTACGATCAAGAGGTCCACGTCATCAAGCTTATGCGCAGTCTGCTTCACAGACGCACCGAATCGGCCTCAGAACGCCGCTTTTGCCGAGGAATTCACCTACACGCCAGACAACGTTCACCCAATCGTGTCAAGCTGGCACAGTGTGCCTGTCCTGACCGGACAGCTGTCCGCCCCGGGACACCATGAGGCACGTCAGCCTCACCAGAGATCCACGAGATTAAGGAACCGTTGTCAATGCGCGAAGTCTTCAGAAATGAGCTGGACGACCTGGCCACGCAGCTGGTCGACATGTCCATCAAGGTACACGAGGCGATGCGCCTGGCGAACCAGGCCCTGCGCAGCAACGACCTGGAGCTGGCCGAAAAGGTCATCGAAGCCGACGCCGTCATCGACCATATGCAGTACGCCCTCGACCAGCAGGCCGCTGAGATGCTGGCCCTGCAGGCACCTGTCGCCGCTGATCTGCGCGCGGTCATCGGCTCTCTGCGGATGTCCGCCTCCCTCGAGCGCATGGGCGACCTGGCTCGCCACATCGCCCAGCAGGTGCGCATCCGCTACCCCGAGTCCGCGATCCCCGATCAGTTCTCCGACACGTTCACCCGGATGGGCGAATCAGGAGAGAAGATCGCCGAGGCGACCGAGAACCTGCTGTCGAACCCCGGCCTGACCGCCGTGCCCACGATCAACGCGATCGATGAAGAGCTCGACGAACTGCACCTGAGCATCTTCGCCAAGCTCGCCGAGGCGCCTGCCGGGTCGCTGGCACCTCGCCACATTGCCGACGTCACCCTGCTCTCGCGTTACTACGAGCGCTTCGGCGACCACGCGGTGTCCGTGTCCCAGAAGGTCGAATACCTGCTCACGGGCAACTGGGAACCGTACCTGTCGAAGAAGTGACACACGCCTGAGACTCCGAATCAGGTGTGAGTCTCCGAATCAGCCCGAGGCCGACGAATGTTCGGCCTCGGGCTTTTCGCTGGCGATGACCTTTCGTGATCGCTGCTTCGATCCCGTGATGCTGCGCGCAATGGTCTTGAGCACTCCGGTCGTGACCGCGACGCCGAGGAGCAGGAGCGCGCCCCCGATGAGTTCGGGCCCCGTGGGTCGGTCGCCGAGGACGAGCCAGGCAGAGAGCACGCCGACCAGCGGGACGAGCAGCGAGAACGGTGCGACCTGCGATGCCGGGAAGCGTGCGAGCAGCGAGTTCCAGATGACATAGCCGATGAGCGATGCGCACCCGGCGGTGTAGACGACCGAGGCCACGACGCCCCAGGTCGGGTGCGCCAGAGCATGGGCCACCTCGGCGGGGCCATCGACGAGGAGCGAGAGCACGAACAGCGGAACCGGCACAACGAGGGCCGACCACACGGTCATCTGCACGCCGTTGGTCCCCTCCTTCACTCCGCGGGCGATGACATTGCCGACCGCCCACGACAGGGAGGCCCCGAGGGCGACGAGGAAGGCCGCGATTGGGACCGAGGCCTGCAGGCTCAGCCCGATGACGCCCAGCCCGGAGAGGCCGATGAGGATGCCGATGATCTGACGTCGATTCGGGATCTCGCGCAGTGCGAGCGCGGCGACGAGGACGGTGAATGCCGCCTGGATCTGAATGACGATCGAGGTCAGACCCGCCGGAAGTCCGAGGAACATCGAGGTGTAGAGCAGGCCGAACTGGCCCGCGGACATGAACACGCCGATGAGCAGGATGCGGCGGAAGTCCCCGCGTGGAAACTTCACGAAGAAGATCGCCGGGAACACGACGAGGGTGAAGCGGGCGGCGACGAGGAGCAGCGGCGGCCAGTCCCGCAGTCCGAAGTCGATGAAGATGAAGTTGACGCCCCAGAGGACGACGACGAGCAGGGCGAGCAGGTAATGGACAGGACGCATACTTCAAGGATCCCAGCCAGTGCATCAAATTTCCATTGAATATAAATGCGTGGTTTCGTTAAAATAATTTGATGATTGACACTCTCGCCCTGCGCACACTCGTTGCTCTCGACTCGGCCGGATCCGTCACGGCGACTGCCGACGCACTCGGCTACACCTCGGCGGCCATCAGCCATCAGCTGCAGAAGCTCTCGCGCTATCTCGGGGCGCCGGTGACCGAGCGCACGGGACGCGGGATCGCTCTGACTCCGATGGGCCGTGAACTCAGCCGTCGCGGTGCCGAGCTGCTCCAGGATCTCGAAAGCCTCGAGACCGACGCCAGAGCACAGTCGGGCGAACCCCGAGGTCGAATCACGGTGGGCGGGTTCTCGACCGGCATCCGCGGGGTGCTGGTGCCGTCCCTGCCGCTGCTCAAGGACACCGCGCCGGAGCTGACGATCACCAACATCGAGGAGGAGCCCGATGAGCTCATCGACATGGTCACGGCCGGTCGGATCGACGCCTCGCTCATCTTCGACTGGCGGGAAGCTCCTCCTCAGCTGCCCTCAACATTGAATTCCGAGCTCATCGCCGTCGACCGGGCCGATATCGTCATGCACCGCGACCACCATCTGGCCGCGCGTGATCAGGTGAGTCGCCAGGACCTCCTCGGCGAGGTGTTCGTCTCGGCACCGCGCAACGGCGTGTGCCACCGCTGGCTCACCGCACTCTTCGACCCGCTCAACACCGAACCGCGGATCGAGTACTGGGCGATGGAGTACGACACCCAGATCGAGTTCGCCCGGGCCGTCGGTGCGCTTGCGCTGGTGCCGCGGCTGGGACGACCGCATCTGCCCGCCGATGTCACCGTCGTCGAGCTCGACGATCCGAGCATCGCCCGTTGGATCTACCTCGTCTGGCGGGCCTCGATGAGCGCCTCCCCGGCGATCGCCCTCCTCCTTGAGCAGATGAGGGCGGTCGCCGAGGTGGCAGCCGGTGAGGTCACGTAAGTGAGCTCCTGAGCCTCAGCGGCCCTGGTTGGCGACCTGACCGATCGCGGCCTCGGCGGCAGCGGGATCAAGGTACGTGCCGCCGGGCTTGACCGGGGTGAAGTCCTCGGTCAGCTCGTAGTGCAGCGGGATTCCGGTGGGAATGTTGAGGCCGGTGATATCGGCATCGGAGATTCCGTCGAGGTGCTTGACGAGGGCACGCAGCGAATTGCCGTGGGCGACGACGAGCACGGTGCGTCCGACGGTGAGTTCGGGCACGAGCCGGTCGTACCAATAGGGCAGGAGCCGGTCGATGACATCGGCCAGGCATTCCGTACGAGGCAGGGAGTCGCCGAGGTTGGCGTAGCGGGGGTCTCCGGCCTGTGAGAATTCCGAGGCATCGCCGAGAGCCGGCGGCGGGGTGTCGAAGGACCGGCGCCAGGTCATGAACTGCTCCTCGCCGAACTCCTCGCGGATCTCCTTCTTGTTCTTACCCTGCAGCGCACCGTAGTGACGTTCGTTGAGTCGCCAGCTGCGGTGGACGTCGAGCCACGAGAGGTCGGCGGCCTCGAGCGCCAGGTTCGAGGTGAGGATGGCCCGCTTGAGACGGGAGGTGTACACGACGTCAGGGATGAGCTCGGCCTCGCGCAGGAGCTCTCCCGCGCGCTGGCCCTCTGCCCGGCCCTTGCCGGTCAGTGTCACATCGACCCAACCGGTGAACAGATTCTTCTGGTTCCATTCGCTCTCGCCGTGGCGCAGCAGGATGAGGTTATGCGTCATGGCACTATTTTTGCACGACCGCCCCTGCGCGCACAGACTCGCCCACGGAATGAGCCTGCGGACGAGCCGTCGATGAGCCTGCGGGTGAGCACTCGAGACGTTTCTCACTATTCGGCACACCGTCTTGCATCCCGAAATGCACGGCTAGCCTGAGCTCATGTCCGACTCATCCACGCCACCAGCGGGGCCACCGCAGACCCCCAACTCTCGCTCACACTCGGGGCAGGCATCGCCGTCGCCCGCGCAGCAGCCGAAAGCTGATCGCAGTTCGATCATCGCCGTCACGGCGCTGCCGGTCCTCGTCGTCATTGCGGGAGTCCTCGGATTCCTCACCCCCGACACGTTCACGCCCCTGGCACCCACAATCACGTGGAGCCTCGGCGTCGTCATGTTCTTCATGGGGCTGACCCTGACCTTGCCGGACTTCGCCCGCATCGCCAAGAAGCCGTGGATCGCCGCCCTCGGAGTCGTCACGCAGTTCATCGCCATGCCGCTGCTCGGCCTCCTCGTCGTCACCCTGTTCAACCTTCCGGCCGAGATCGCCGTCGGCGTCATCCTCGTCGGCTGTGCACCCGGCGGCACCGCCTCGAACGTGGTGACCTATCTGGCCAAGGGCGACACCGCACTGTCCGTGTCGATCACGACGCTGTCCACCCTGCTCGCTCCGGTGCTGACTCCCCTGCTGACCCTGTGGCTGGCCGGCTCCTATATGAATGTGCCCTTCTGGTCGATGTTCGTCTCGATCTGCCAGACCGTCCTCGTGCCCGTCATCGTCGGTGTCCTGGTGCGGGTCGTGGCCTCGAAGCTCGTCGATGCGATCGCACCCGTGCTGCCGTGGCTGGCATCGGTCGCCATCGCCTACATCGTTGCCATCGTCGTCGCCGGATCCGCCGATTCCATCGCCTCAGCCGGGCTCCTCGTCCTCCTGGCCGTCATCACCCACAACGTTCTGGGACTGGGCATCGGCTACGGTGTCGCGGCCGCCTGCCGCCTGGATACGCCCACCAGACGCGCGCTGTCCTTCGAGGTCGGCCTGCAGAACTCGGGCCTCGCATCGACCCTGGCCACCACGTACTTCTCCCCCTTGGCCGCTCTCCCCGGAGCCGTGTTCAGCGTCTGGCACAACGTCTCCGGCGCACTCCTGGCCTCGCTGTTCGCACGTCGGCCCTACAGCAGTCCACCACGTGAGCAGCTCTCCGCGGACGCTCGCGCGCAGGAGTCCGTACGATGACCGAGTCCGCGATTCCGGCGGGCTTCTCCGCCTTCGCCGGGGAGACGATCACCCTCGCAGACAGGAAGTTCCTGGTACGTCGCGCCACCGCAGCAGACGTGCCAGGACTGGTGTCCCTGCTTCGCGATGACGCTCTCGGTGCCGGTCGTGAGGGGGCAGGGACCGAGGATGTTGCCGACTACCAGCACGCATTCGGTCTCATCGACTCCGACCCCAATCAGCTTCTGGTCGCGGTCGACGAGGTCACCGACAGTTCCGACGTCACCGACAGCACCGCGGAACCTCGCGTGGACAGACGGTCACAGCCTTCGGAAACAGAGTCGACTGCTCTCGTGGGCACTCTGCAGCTGACCTTGATCCCGAGCCTGTCACGGCGAGGCTCGACACGGCTGCAGATCGAAGCGGTGAGGATCGGCCCGGCCGCTCAGGGGCTTGGTCTGGGCACTGCAGTCTTCGACTGGGCCCATGACTGCGGACGTCGGTTCGGGGCCTCGCTGGCTCAGCTGACGACCGACAAGTCACGTGCGGATGCGCAGCGGTTCTATGCTCGTCTCGGCTACAAGGTCAGTCATAAAGGACTCAAACTCGATCTGAGCTGAGACTCACATCCACTTCACGCCGTCGACTTCGGCTTCGCGGATGCGGTGAGCGATCATCTGCGACAGCAGCTTGGTGGGGATCTCTCGATCGTAGTAGAGCTTGATCGAGCCCTTTCCGGTGTCGAATTCGCCCAGCTGATCGGCGAAGGCCTCTTTGGTGCTGGGGGTGAACACGAAGTTCGCGTGCTTGGCATAGCCGGCGAATACGAAGAGGATCGTGTTCAGCGAATAGGCCGGGTTCCCCCATTTGATGCCTTCCTCCGCGGTGGGCGCAGCACTGCGGCTGAGGTCGCGGAGGCGGGCCAGAAAGTCTCTCTTGTGCTCATCGTCGAACCCGGCGATGTAGTCGTCGACGTTCACGTCTGCTCCAAGAATTCGTTGTCGTCTCCGCTGAGGACGTCTTCGAAGGCAGCGAGGTTGCGCGTCGACTCCCCGCGGCTGATCCTCCATGCCCATTCCTTCTTCATGCCGGTGCGGAAGCCGATGAGCAGGAGTTCGTTGAACGAGGAGTCGGCGGTCGCCAGAATCGCGCCGAGCAGCGAGTCGAGTTCGTCCAACAGTCGGTCCCGGGGCACGCTGGCCCCCAGGTAGACATCGCCGAGCGCATCGATTCCGAAGGACACAGGCCCCGGCTTCAGGTTCTTCATCAGCAGCCACCGATTGAACTCCTCGGAGTTCTCATCCGGATGACGAATGACGAACGCCTGCAGCTGCACCGTTCGCGCTGCGATCGTGATCGACACGGTCGTCTTCAGCTTCTTCTCCCCCGGCAGGACGACGGCGATCTGAGAGTCTTCAACGGCGTCGACCTCGACCTCGTTCTCGTGGGCCCATTGCCTCACACCGGCCAGGATCGTCTCGGTGTCGTTCGTCATCTCGTGTCCTTCCGTCTGCGACTCATCGACCGCCTCAGCAGGTGCGCCCGACGAGACTCGCCGGTGTCGGTTCTTCAACGGTCGTCATGGTTGTGTGCAGCACCTGGTCCGGCACCTCGAGAGCTCCGAGCACCGCCGCTGCTGTGGCCTCCCAGTCGAATCGAGTCGAACGTTCGGCGGCATGGGCGGCGAGTTCGCTGCGGGCATCGTCATCGAGGAGCATTCGTTCGAGCGCCATCGCCCAATGCCTGGGGTTGTGGTCGGCGATGAGGACGCCGGAGTGCCCGTGTTCGACGATGTCAGGCAGACCTCCCACCGCCGAGGCGATGGCGGGCAGTCCCGAGGCCGAGGCCTCGGCCGCGACCAAGCCGAATGATTCGCTGCGTGAGGGGACGAGGAGGATGTCCGCGGCACGGTAGTAGGTGACGAGCTCGTGTGCTGGGACGGGGCGTCGCACTTCGACACTGGGTTCGGCGGCGATCGCAGTGTTCAGTCTGCTCAGGTAGGGCGTGGACCCGGTAGGAGCGTCCTGGCCCGAGACTGCGCCGAGGAGGATCCCTCGTGTCCGCGAAGCCAGGTGCGGGTTGTTCTCGCGCAGCCCCGAGATCGCGTCGACGACGACATCGGTGCCCTTGATGAACTGCATCCGCCCCACATAGAGAACGATGAATTCGTCCGGGTCGAGCCCCAGGTCGCTTCTGGCTTCGGCACGATCTCCCGGGGAGAACAGTTCGTGGTCGACACCGGGCCTGGCCACCACGACGGCGTCCGCATCGGCGCCGAGTTCGTGGATGAGGTCGCGACGCTCTGCCGGGGTGTTGGCCACAAGCAGGTCCACCGCCGAGGCGATCCTCTCCTCTGCCTCCAGACGTTGAGGTCGCTCGTGGCTGGTTTCAGAGTCACGGTTCTTGACCGCCCCGATCGTGTGCATGCTCACGACGATCCGGGGACGCTCACCGGAGCCGAGGTCTTTGGCGCGCAGCTCCTGGGCCCGCAGGCCCGCCTCGGCGGAGATCCAATAGTGGGCCCAGATCAGATCGGCCGAGGTGAAGCTCGGCTGGGCGAGGAGGAGCAGTGCGAGTTCGTCGATGGCGTCAGCAAGCTCGTCCTTGCTCGCCGCCTCGATCGGCAGCTGGTGGAGACGGACGTTCTCAGCGATCTGGAGTGTGTCGACGTAAGCGTCAAGTCCTTCGCCGCCGCCAAGCCCCATGAGGCCACCGAGCTCGTCGATGCCCTCAAGCCCGTCAAAGCTATCTCGGCTCCCGCTGTTTCCCAGCCCGGCGATGTTCCCCAGCCCATCGATGCCGCTCGGGTCAGCGGTGAAGACGTCGACGATGTGGCCGGCGGCCGCCAGAGCGCGCACCGACTGGTCGACGTAGACGTTCATGCCACCGGCATCGCCCTGGCCCGGCTGAGCCGCGGGCGAGGTATGGAGGGAGAGAACGGAGATGCGCACGGTGCCAGTTTAGCCAAAGAACTCGCCGAGGATCCGGCGAACTTCGTGGCGACCACGCCACAGGATCGAACCTGCCGGCAGGACTTCCAGACGGGAGTCGGGAATCGCGGCTGCAACCGCCTCGGCGACCTCGACCGGATGCGCCGGGTCATCGTCATGGGTGAGCACGAGCACCTCCCCGGGGAAGCGCGCCAGGGTGCCCAGCGGGTCATCGCCTGCGTTCGTGTCGACGGCGATCTCGAGCGCCAGGCCGAGCCCGTCCGACATGTCTGTGTTCACGAGGTTCTCGGCCTTCGTCTTCGTCCAGGCTCGAGCCGGCAGGAGCTCGGCCACCTCGGCGGGTTCACGCGAGAGCATGAGGTCGGTGATGGATTCGACGTCACCGGCGGAGGCCAGATCGCGCAGTCTCTCCAGGTGAGCGCGGTTGGTCTCGGCAACCTCGGCGGAGAATCCAGTGAATGAGGCAGGGAGCACGAGTGCGACCTTCTCCAGATTCTGGGCCACCGGATGGCCTGCGCTCAGCAGCCGGAGAAGCCCACCGGCGGACATCGAGACCCCGAGGGCCTGAGTCGCCGAGGTGGATGTCAGTGCCTGGGCCAGCACTTCGGCGATCTGCCCGTAGTTCCACCCTGGACCCGGTGAGGGGCGGCCGCCGTGGCCGGGGAGATGGAGGAAGTGCTTGGTTCCGCTGATGCCGGTGCCGAATGGTCGGGTGTCGCGGATTGCGCCGGCGAATCCGTGGCCGAACAGTGTGTGGGGCTCGCTACTGCCGAAGCTGGCGATGAAGTCGGTTTCGGGGCCCGGGAGGTTGAGGTCCTGTGTCATCGATGCGTGCTCGGCGCCAGCTCAGCGCCAGTTCTTCCGAGTCTGTTTGCGATTGCGCGGGTCGATGGCCTTGATCTTCGGGCGGACGTCGGTGAGGTAGACGATGCCTGCGACGAGAGCGATGAGGTTGAGGAAGATGATGCGCATTCCCATCGGCGGCAGTGCGATGAGCGCAAGCGCGAGACCGACGCCGAGGAGGATGACCCAGAACTTCTTGCTCTGTTTGTCAACGGCGCGATAGTTCTCGTCCTTGTAACGGAGGCAGTCGATAAACGCCCACAGCTGGAGGCCGAAGGCGGCGACAGACAAGGCGAGAAAGATCATCTGCTGAAAGCCAGCAATTATTTCCATGCCTCCAGCCTAGCAATCACAGTCGTTGCCGGCACTGCGTCGGTGTGGATCCTGGGCGAATCCCCACCGGCGAGTCACCCTCCGCACATGTACCGCGCCACCTCAGCACCGGCAGCGCTTCGGCTCACAGTCTCAGTGTCCACGCACTCGCGGCCCCGCGAAGTCCGAATCCGCTGCCGATCACAGCTTCACAGGATCCCGGTCAGGCGTATGCCCGCGCACACCGCCATGCCCACCAGCACGCAGATGAGCATCGGCACCCGCAGGATCGAGGCGAGAACGCCCACTCCGACGCCGATGAGCCGTGCGGGATCCGCGACGTCCTGGCCATCGAAGATCGCCGTGGTGGCGAAGACAGCACCGATGAGAACGACCGTCGCCCGATCCATCCACTTCGTCACCGTCGCCGTCGAGTCGCCCTCCGGCTCCGCCGCAGTGTCGCCCGGGTCCTCCCCCGCAGCGTCATCCTGGCTCTCCCCCGCAGCGTCATACTGGCTCTCGCCCGCAGCCTCACCCGGCGCTGAGATGCCCGGTCCGGTGTCGCCGGCCACCGCCGAGGTGGTCGTGAGCTGTCGACGTCTGCCCTTGGTGGCGATTGCCGCACCCAGCTTCACACCGGCGAAGCGCATCGCGTAGGTTCCGATGCTCAGCGCGGCGAGTGCGATGAGGAAGCTGAGAGGGTTCATCGACGCTCCTCGCGAAAGTCGGGCCCAACAACGCCGCCGCGATCGGCCGGGGCTGGTTCTTGGCTTGCAGTGCTTGGGGCTGGTTCTTGGCCTGCGGTGCTTGGGGCTGGTTCTTCACCTGTGGTGCCTGAGGAGGTACCACCTCGGCGCTTCCTGATGGCGGCTCGAATCAGCCACCCGGCGGCCACGAATACGAATACGGACAGGGACGTCACGGCTCCGAGGCCGAGCGGCAGGATCGGCGTCAGGAGGACGGCGACGAGGATGCCTGCGACCGTCAGCGTCAGTGTCGACCTGTTCTTCAGATCGCCGCGGATGAGGCAGAAGAGGATGATCGGGAAGGCTGCGTCGAGGCCGAGAAGATCGGCGTCGATGACGTTGCCGAGCCACTGTCCGACCATGGCCCCGCTCGGCCACATCAGCGCGATGGACGCGCCCATGAGCAGAAAGGCGTGCCACCGGGCCCGATCGGAGTTCACTGTGCGCGATACGGCGATCGATTCGTCATTGATCCAATGCGCGGCGATGAGCGCACGCCAGTCCTGCGGAAAGAACGGCCCGACCGCCACGCCGAATGCGAAGTTCCGCGAGTTGACCAGCAGCCCTGCCAGCACCGCCAGTATCGGGGCGCCGCCTGCCGCGATCACCCCGACGAAGGTGAACTCAGCGGCGCCGCCGAGAGCGAACATCGCCAGCAGCAGCGTCTGCCACCAAGGGAACCCAGACACCGCGGAGATGGCCCCGTAGGACAGGGCGACAGCGGTGATCGTGATCGTGACGATCGCGACATCACGATAGGCCGAGCCCGGAAGGACCCGACCAGTCGTGCGAAATACAGAACTCATGTTCTATATACTGCACATGCGTTCTTCGTTCGTCAACCAGAACGCTTTGTCGCTATAGTGAACTTATGAGCTCTCAACCACACGGCGAGGCCCTCAGGGACAGGGACATTTCGCATGCCCCGACCGACATTCCATCCGCCCCGACGCCGCGCGAACAGATCGCAGCCGCCATCAAGCGCGAGCGACTGCGGGCCGATCTCTCACTCTCCGAAGTCGCACGCCGGGCGGGGATCGGAAAATCGACCATGTCCGGGCTCGAGGCGGGCACCGGCAACCCCAGCGTCGAGACGATGTGGGCCCTGGCGGCTGCGCTCGACATCCCCTTGGCCAGGCTGCTCGATCCCCCACAGCATGAGGTTGCGCTCGTGCATGCCAAGGACCTGCCCAGCCTGCCGTCGAACACTGCGAACTATGCGGCGACTCTGCTTTCGGCATCCCCGGCCAACGCGCGACGCGACGTCTACTTCATTCAAGCCGAACCGGGCCAGCCTCGAGACTCACAGCCCCACCCGATCGGCACCGTGGAGCATGTGATCCTCGGGCAGGGCGCGGCTCGCATCGAGGTGCTCGGCGAATCCTACGAGCTCCACGTCGGCGACTACCTCACGTACCCGGGCGACCAGCCGCACAAGTTCACGGCGCTCAAGCCTGAGACCACCGTCGTGTTCATCGTCGAGAGCCGCTGAGCTCAGTCACCAGAACTCAGTCAGCAGACACTTGGCTCCTTGACCGACGCACCGAGGTCGACTGGCCGACCAGCCCCACTCGTTCGAGGCTCACTCCGCGGGTGGTTCGTCGGTGTCTCGCGTGTCTTCTTCGCTCAGTGAGGGCAGGCGGCTCTGGGCGGCATCGTTCGTCAGCCCGCAGGCTTCGAGGAGGTCGACGGCGACCGGACGCAGCAGCAGCACAAGGGACTCGTCGTGGATGTCCCAGCTCTTCTCCGCACGCGGGTCCAGGCTGGAGGCGGCCTCGGCCAGTGCCGCTTCTGCCAGAGCTCGATCAGTACCTCGGCGCAGTGCGACCTCGAGCTTCTTCGAGCCTTCCGACAGCGAGCCTACATAGCTGGCGATGATCGGCTTCTCGACTCCGAACTCGGTGATGCCCACGACTCGGCGCGCAATGACTCGAATAGTCCGCATGGCACGATCGGAATGGGTGTGGGCACGGGACAGCCGGGTCACCTCGGCGGCGTGACGCCTGCCTCTGGCGTTGATCTTCGCCGCTTCCTTCGAGATCTTGAGCGACGAGCCCCAGGAGTCGATGATGTCCTGAGTCTCACGGGCCCGGGTCAGCGCCCGTTTGGCCAATACGACGTCGGAGTCCCGCAGTGCTCGAGACATCATCTGGAGGACGGCACTGATCTCGTCGAGCATGCTCGCGGCCAGACCGCGTGGGACCTTACGGGCGTCACGCGGGAGGATGAGGGCAAGAAGGATCGCGCACACCGAACCGGTGAGGGCATCGAGGGTGCGCGGAAACGGCAGGGTCGTGGCTGTGGCGGGAACCACGACGACGTAGACGGACTGGACGGCGATCTGAGTGATGAAGATGCCGCCGGAATTGAGCATCGTGCCGATGAAGAGGCCGATGGCCAGGGTCAGCGTGAGCTGCCAGATCCCGGTGCCGTAGACGTTGACGAGGAGCTCGCCCACGAGCACGCCGAAGGTCGCACCGAAGCCGATCTCCATGGCACGCCGGAGACGACGATCCGCAACCGGACCGATGCCGACGGCAGAGGCGACGGCCGCCAAGAACGGATAAGGATGCCCGAGGACGTAGACGCAGAAGGCATAGGCCGCGGTGGCCGCGATCGGGATCTGAATCAGCTGCCCGGCGTTGGCCTGCACGCGCCTGAGACCCATCCGAGAGCGATGCACCACTGTGTTGAAGGCGCGCTGTGGCAGCTCGCTGACCTCGGATTTCACCTGCGGTCTCCCTTCGTGCTCGCCTGCGCTGTACCCAGCGTACCGGAATTGTGACATGCTAAAGTCTGTGCGCCGAGGAGGCTATGAATGACAACCAACCTGACCCGAGATGAAGCGCAGAGCCGCACCCAAGTGCTCGATGTCTCGACCTACACTGTCGATATCGACGTCAGCAATGCCGAAACCGGAGCTCCGACGTACCTGTCCCGGACCGTCGTCGAGTTCACCGCTCGGACCGAATGCCGCACATTCATCGACCTGATCGCAGACTCGGTCACATTCGCCGAGATCAATGATGAGATCCTCGATCCCGCCGAGGTGTTCGACGGCGCGCGAGTGGGACTGCCCATCCGCACAGGGAAGAACACCCTGACGATCGAGGCACAGGCCTACTACTCCACCTCGGGCGAGGGGCTGCACCGCTTCACCGACCCTGCCGACGGCAAGGTCTACCTCTACACCCAGTACGAACCGACCGATGCCCGCCGCGTGTTCGCGAACTTCGACCAGCCGGACCTCAAAGCCGAGTTCATCTTCAACGTGACGGCGCCCGAGCACTTCCAGGTTCTCTCGAACCGGCCCGAGACGAGTCGCGGACCGAGCCAGGAGAAGAGCCAAGAGCAGGTCGATCCGGACTCCCCCGCGATCACTCACCACTTCGCTCCGACGCTGCGACAGTCGAGCTACATCACCTGCATCACAGCGGGCCCCTATGAGGGGGCGACCGATAAGTGGACGGACCCCACGACGGGCGAGACCATCGCGCTGGGCGCATGGACGCGCGCCAGCCTCGTCGACCATCTCGATGCCTCCGACATCTTCTCGATCACGAAGGCCGGGCTGGACTTCTTCAGCTCCGAATTCGACTACCCCTACCCGTGGGGCAAGTACGACCAGATCTTCGTTCCGGAGTACAACCTCGGCGCCATGGAGAATCCGGGCCTGGTCACGTTCACCGACAGCCTGATCTTCCGGGACAAGGTCACGGACGCGAACTACGAGTCGCGAGCCAATGTGATCCTCCACGAGATGGCGCACATGTGGTTCGGCGACCTGGTGACCATGAAGTGGTGGGACGATCTGTGGCTCAAGGAGTCGTTCGCCGACTACATGGGCGGGCTGGCGCTGGCCGAGGCGACCCGCTTCACCGACGGCTGGGTCACGTTCGCGCTGCGTCGGAAGGCGTGGGCGTACACACAGGATCTGTATCCGACCACGCATCCGATCGTCGCCGACATTCCCGACGTGGAGGCCGCGAAGCTCAACTTCGACGGCATCACGTATGCCAAGGGCGCCTCCGTCCTCAAGCAGCTCGTCGCCTTCGTCGGCCGGGAGGCCTTCTTCGCCGGTTCGCGTCTCTACTTCAAACGCTTCGACTTCCGCAATACCGAACTCGCCGACTTCCTCGAATGCCTCGCCGAGGTGGCCCCTGACCGGGACATCGCCACCTGGGCCAGCGCATGGCTGGGCACGTCCGGAGTCTCCGAACTGTCCCTGGAGCTGACGACCGGCAGTTCCGATGCGGTGCGGAGCAAAGCGAGCACCGGTACGTATGTGAGCGGCAACGCCGGTGGCAACGGCAGTGCGGGTGGCAGTGGCAGTGCCGGTGGCAGTGGCGGTGGCGGTGCAGGGACTGTGGGAACTGCGGGGACTGCACGACGTTCCGGGCGGGACAGCATCATCAGCGCGAAGATCACACAGGCCGATTCGGCCCGTGGTACCGAACTGCTGCGCCCGCACACGCTTGAGATCGCCACACTGGGGCGGTCGGGACGCAAGCTGGTCCCCCTCGACACCTTCGCCTTCGACTTCTCCACCGAATCCGCCGAGGTGGAGCAGCTCGTTGGGCGCACCCTCGGCGATATCACGTTGGTGAACTTTGCCGATCATGACTATGCGCGCGTGCGCTTGGATCAGGCCTCGACGGAGGCCGCGATCAGGTCGGTCTCCCGGATCGCCGATCCGCTTTCGCGGGCGCTGGTCTGGTCGGCCTTGGACAACGCCGTTCGCGATGGCCTCCTTCCTGTGCAGCGATACCTCACGGCCTATGCTCGAAGCTTGGGCAAGGAAAGCCATGCCGGCATCATGGCTGGATTGAGCCAGACGGCCCTGACCTGCCTGGATCAGTGGGTCTCGGAGAGGAACTTCGAGACCGCGATCACGGGCTTGCTGGGCGCCGCTCTCGACGCGTTGGCCACGGCACGGGCCGGTTCGGATGCTCAGCTGCATCTGGCGAATCTGGTTCTTGCTCTCACGTCCCGCACGGCGCGCTGCTTCGAGGCAAGTGCCGCGATCACGATGGGCCGCAGCTTCGCTTCGCAGATCCTCGCCGTTCCCGTCGGCGAGGAGATCGATCGCCTCACGCCCGGTGTACCCGCTGGATCTGAGTCTGCGGGTTCTGAGTCTGCGGAGACTGCTGGCGCGGGGTCTGCTGGTTCTACTAGCGCGGGGTCTGTCGCTCCGGACCATGCGGCGGCGTCAATGCCGTTCAAGGGCCTGATCAACGATCATGCCCTGCGCTGGAATGCACTGACTGCACTCGTGTGTCTGGGATGGGCTGACCAGACCGACATCGCCCGAGAGAACCAGTCTGATCCCAGCTCATCGGGTCGCCTCCATGCGGAGACCGCCAGCGCCGCCATGCCTCTGCCGATCGTGAAGATCCGCGCATGGGAGGTCATCAACGAAGCGGCCGCGCTGAGCAACGATGTGCTCTCAGCAATCATCTCCGGCTTCGTGGCACCCACATCGATGCCGCTCATTGAGAACTACGTCGATGAGTACTTCTCGCTGCTTGCGACGTTCTGGTCCGATAATTCGATCGAGATCGCCCGGCGCCTCGTGCTTGGCCTCTACCCACGCTGGTCTATTGACGAAGAGCGGGTGGTCCAGAAGACCGATGCCTGGCTGGCAGAGCACGGCGACGCCCCAGCAGCGCTTCGTCGCCTGCTCATCGAACGACGCGACGATCTCGCTCGGGCGATCTACCTCAAGTCGACCCAGAGTTCACGCCACTGACAGGTCTCTGACGTGGTCTGATTCAGGACGACAAGAGCGAAGGCCGAATCCCCGAATGAAACGGGGAATCGGCCTTCGCTCTGTGTTCATAGCTCACCGTCGCTGGGCAGATAGCTCACCGTCGCTGGGCAGTTCGCTCACCGTCGCTGGGCTGCGAGGTCAACGCCGGTCGGTGACCAGCCGACCGTTCAGCCTCTCGCCGCTCAGCTTCAGGCTCAGATGATTCGGCGAGCTCCGGAGAACTCGTTGCCGGTGTCCCACGACTTCCAGTCGGTGACGTAGACGTCTTTCGAAGCATTGGGCGAATGGATCATCTTGCCGTCGCCGACGTACATTCCGACGTGGTGGACGGTTCCCGAGCTGGTGGAGAAGAACAGCAGGTCGCCAGCTTTGAGGTCACCCTCGGCGACCTTCTTTCCGGTTGTCGCCTGCTCACCCGAGTCACGGGGGATGTCGATGCCGTGTGCTCGGTAGATGCTGTACGTGAAGCCTGAGCAGTCGAAGCCATAGGGCGAGACGCCTGCCCACAGGTAGCGCAGCCCGTCGAACTTCTTCGCGGTCTTGACGAGGTCATCGCCGCTGGGCTTCTCCGGTTTGCCGTCGGTGTCATAGACGTCAACATCGTCGACGTCGATCCACGCTGCGCCGCCGCCTGGGAGCGCCACGCGCACATCGTCGACGTCTTGAGCGATGAGAGGAAGGTCGACGTTGAAGGTGATCTCTGCACCGGTGTCCTTGGTGAATTCGATGCCTTCGAGTTCACTCTTCTTCTTGGTGACGACGGCCCGAGGCTGGTCGTCCTTCAAATCGCCGAACCGATCGTTTTCGACCAGCTGCTTCTTCGGCACCCAGCCGGGGTACCCCTTCTTATTCTTGGAGGTGGACTGGTCTTTGACCGCGACCTGGGCCCAAGCACCCTTGGTTTTGAGGACGGTGACTTCGGATCCGTAGGCGGCCTGGGTCTCGACCTTGCCGGTCAAGCCGCGCCGCACCTCGGTGTCCTTGAGATTCTTGTTCCACTTGTCGAGGTCGACAGGGTGTCCGAGGGCAGGCTTGTCGACCTTACGGGGTGCTTTCGAATCGGTCCACAGAGTCGCAACAGTGACATCGACGTAGGCTGTTTCGCCCTTTTCGATCTTACCGTCAGTGACCCGCTCAAGCTCTTGGCCCGGGACGACTGCAGCTTCCAAATCGGTTGCGGATTCTTCATCGGTCGACGTCAGGTTGCTCGACAGCGCGGGAGCTCCTGCGCCAAATACAAGTCCGAGCCCAAGTGCCGCCGAAACAGCAATTTTGGTACGCATTATTTCTCTTTCGGTCTGCGGGTGTCACTCCCGCGTGGGGGAAGTCTCCGAAGGTCATTCGGTATGCGTGCTCCGCAGCCCATGGCACCGACCGGTATCGAAATCTGTGGTCGACATCGATCGAACCCATGCGCATCGAAGCGCCGCACAGTGCCAATATTACTGCCTGCTCGGAAGCAGACGGCAACGTCGACACTGTGGCAGGATATCGCGATGCCAGCTTGAAAAGAAGTGCACTTGTCCGAATCGATATAGAGATGAGACTTCCCACGGGCACGACGAGCTGAAGGGGGCGCCCTCAGTTCGAGTCGCCGTCTTCAGCTCATCATGATGGTGGTGAACTCAGCTCACTGGGCTGTTCCTCAGTTGAGGAACTCAGCCGCCAACAGCTCGAGCGATTGAATTCGAGCGGCATCTTGAAGGAGGTCCTCGCCTTCCATCGCTCCTGCGACGGGTTGGATCATGATTTCGTCGACCTCGAACCGGCTGGCAAGTTCTTCAAGCTGGGCCTTGGCCGATGCGGCGTCGCCGATGATCCAGTTCTCGGACATGTCTTCGCCGACCATGCGCTCCTGTTCGGTCCTGACCGAGCGCACGTCGTCGCCGGCCAGTCGCAAGGGCTCCATTCGCCCACCTGTCCGCAGGCGAGACATCTGCAGCAGGAACGGCTCCGAACGCAGCTGTGCCTCTTCCTCGGTCGGCGAGACCACAGCATTGACCGTGACGAACGTCTGCGGCTTGTCTCCGTAAGCACCGGGAGTGAAGTTGTCGCGGTAGATCTTCATCCCGGTGGTGGCACCCGCAGCGAAGTGATTGGCGAATACGTAGGGCATGCCGAGCTGTGCGGCCAGTCGGGCCGAGTAGCCAGACGACCCGAGCAGCCATGGCAGAGGTTGTGTTCCCGGCACAGCAGCAGGTGTCGCGTGTAGGACGTGCTCGCGCCCGCCGTGGAGTGGAATGCGCAGCCCTTCGGGTTTCATCAGGCTCAGCGTGTCGATGACGTGCTGGGGGAACTGTTCGACGGGGTCGACCGTGTTTCCCTCCCGATCAACCATGCGACCTTCGCCGAGGTGGCCCCTCATGGCTGCGGAGGTGATCGGGTCTGTGCCTGGGGCTCGACCTATGCCCAGATCGATGCGGTCACCGTAGACCGCCGAGAGGAGCGAGAAGAGTTCCGCGACTGCCAGCGGCGCGTGGTTGGGAAGCATCACACCGCCGGATCCGAGGCGGATTCGCTCGGTGCCCTGCCCGAGGTACATGAGCTCGGCGCCCGGCATCGTTGAGGCGATCGATGGCATGTTGTGGTGTTCGGCAACCCAATAGCGGGTGAAGCCCAGTTTGTCCGCGGACTGAACCAGTTCGTGGGAGGCTGCAAAAGAATCTGAGGTGCTCTGTCCGACGCGGACCGGCACGAGGTCAAGAATAGAAAGCTCCATGCTGATGGCAACAGCCGCCTCATCGGGTTCATTCCGCTTTGCCTGCGGGACCTACGGCACACTGCTACCCTGATTCACACGAATCGCGCTAGTCGAAGAGAGTATCTGTGATCTCTTTCGCGATGAACCGTGCGTGCAGGATCGGAGTTCTGGCGGGATCAATCGATGCTGGTGGCACCCATGCAGGGCGTCCGTCCTTCAGCATCACGGTGTGCCAGTCCGATTCGTCGATCAGATGGTGGTGGGAGCCGCATGCCAGTGTCAGATTATTGACATCGGTCTTACCCTTTTGCGACCACGGAACTATATGGTGAGCGTCGCACCACCCAGGTGGAGTGTCGCAACCGGGAAATGTACAGCCCTGGTCTCGGCTGGAAATGACTGCCAACTGCTTTGAGGTGGCGAATCGTCGCTCTGTCGCAAGTTCCATACTCTTCGTCTTTTCGCCCATCAGGTGGAAGAACACCGAACCGTTCAGCCCCTCGTAGGAGGCCGTCTGCATCGGAAAAGGTGCTTCTGCGTCGGTGGCGGCACGACCGGACTGCTTTGCGAGGTCCTCGGCTTTCGCTGTGACCACGAGTGCGAAGGGCGCACCCGCCATCACTCGTTTCATTTCGATTCGGCCGATCATCGTGGCGAATCGTTCGTAGATTCTGTTCTTCACGCTCGGCTGTCGGCCGGCCATAGCCACTGTGGAGCCGTCTTCTCTCACGCCATATCCCCGCGGTACGTCACCGGAGCCTGCGCCGCCTGCTGTCTTTGACCCTCCCAGCCCGTCAACGGCTTGGTTGTCGAAACCGAATTCCAGCGAAGGGTCAAGCGCGTCCGCACGATCACCGTGCAGCACTTGAGCGTATACGTCGACCACTTCCTGATCCGCTGCGGAGATGGCATCCGCGGCTGAGGTGGCGTCCGCGGCAGAGGTGGCGTCCGCGGCAGCTGTGTCCGTACCTGAATCGACATCCGTACCTGCGCCAGTGCCAGTGCCAGTGCCAGTGCCAGTGCCAGTGCCAGTGCCAGTGCCAGTGCCAGCTTCGCTCTGTTGCGCCGTTGTTGGGGCTTCTTCGCTGTCGACTTTGATGCGCGATGTGAGGTGCCCGCTCATAATCCCGCCAGTGACTGCGTCGAGGACTCCTTTGAGCGCCCAGGTTCCGTCTTTTCGCTGGCGCAGGCTGACTGAGAAGTTGTCACGTTTCGGCGCTTCGTCAGGCAGTTCACCATCGGGGTCGAGCCATCCGAGAATCTCGTTGAATAGCTGTTGTATGTCCTTCACACGCACCGAGGGCGCCTTTTCGACCAAGATTCGTTCCGCTTCCAGACGGTCTTCCTGACTGACCCGAAAGGGAAGGTGCCTCAGGCACCCGATGATCGCGCTGGCCTGGGTCGCCGAGAGCAACCCCTTCTGCAATGCTTCAGAAACTATGGGACAAACCGGTGCGATCGGATCGCCGCTGAAACTGACCTGGTCTCCCAGTTTTTCTGCCAACTCGGATCTCCGGTAGGCCTCCCGTTCTGAGAGGTTGAGCCGATTCTGGACCAACGCTTTCGTCGTCTTTGCACCGTAGTCTCGAGGAGTTCCCACTCGTTCGAACACGGAAAGAGTCACGACTGAGAGTGATTCGACCAGCCGGTTGACTGTCTCCAGCCCATCCATCACTGTGAGCGCTTCGCCGGGGGCCAATGGTCGATTGCACGAATGGAGATCACCGACGAGTGTGCGAAGATCCTGGATGCTGCTGACGACTTCGGGAGCGATGCGTGCCAAGTCCGACCAGGCGCACTCGTCCAGAAGTGGATGCTCCGATTCGAGGCCAGTGTCGGATGCGGGCATGCTGTCGGTGCCGTTCGCACCGGTCTGTCCCGTGCGGTCTCGGGCTTCTTGACGCTTGGGCTCAGCGTTGGGCTGCGCTCCGCCGAGGGTGGTCGCCCAATCATCAGCCTCGCAGCCGTCAGGCCCGTTCTCATCAACACCGCGCTCAGCCTCCGGCCCCTCGACCTTCCTGTGCATCCACGCTTCTTTTTCGGCGTCGATCTCTGCCGCACGCCTTTTGAGTTCGGCTCGCGCGTCCGGATCATCAGCACTCGCCTGCCACGGGTTCCGACCAACCCAACGATCCCGCAGCTCATCGTCTGATGACTCGACAGCGCTGGTGGGAGCACCGGATTCGAGTGGATGCTCGGCATCGACAAACTCGAAATCATCTGGGGGTGGCGTGGCCACTTCATCAAAGCGATCGGCCAGTGGGTGACCATCAAGGTCAAGGCCTGCTTCGCGCAGCAGTTCTCGATACGTGCGAGTCTCGTTGCGATCTTCAGCCGCACTCTCGCCACCGGGCGCAGCAGGTGAGGCGGGTTCGTCACGCCTATTCTGCCTGTCGCGCTTGCGGTCGGGGGTGAGAGTCATGATCTCGGAATCCGTTCGTCAACTGCCTTGTTGTCCGCTTGATTCCAATTTTACGCGCATCATTAGCATAGTGTCTATAGTTTTGTTCTATTTTTTAAAGTTTTTTATTGTGGTGTTCGATCTAGTTCTAACCGCTAATCTCATAAGAGATCGAATCGTTCCAGTTCAGGCCACTCGTCATCTTCTATTCCGTTCAGTGGGTCGACCCCACACCTCGGCGCATTCACCCTGCGTCGCGCCTCGAGTCAGACACGCAATCGATCACAGTTTGCCAAATCAGCAAAATATCTTGCGTCACTGACGGGCTTCAGATCAGACTTCTGAGGTACCCGAATCCTTGCCCCTCAACAGAAGGACCGCCATGTCAGACCCTCTCGTCACTGAAAATCCACAAGACCGTCGCGACCCACAGACCCTCATCGCCGAGGTGGCCGTCATAGGTGGTGGCGCTGGTGGTCTGGCCGCGTCGATCGCTTTGGCCCGCTCACTGCGCAGTGTCGTCGTCATCGACGCTGGCTCGCCGCGCAATGCGCCGAGCGCGCACGCGCACAACGTCCTCGGTCAAGAAGGAATCAACCCCCTCGAACTCGTGGCCAAGGGACGTCGAGAGGCTGAAGGGTATGGCGTCCGGTTCGTCGACGCCACAGTCCTCAGTGCGGAGCGCGCCCAGCACTTAACCGATGAGTCCGAGCCGACGGGCTTCATCCTCAAGACTTCTGTCGGTGTCTCCATCGAGGCGAGGCGAATCGTCATCGCGACCGGCCTCACGGATGTGCTTCCCGATATCCCTGGGCTCGCGGACGGGTGGGGCGAAACCGTCATCCACTGCCCCTATTGCCACGGCTATGAGGTCCGTGGGGAGCGTATCGGCGTCATCGGCACTACCTCCATGTCCTATCACCAGGCCATGCTGTTCTCCCAGCTCAGCGACCACGTCACCTTCATACGCCACGATGCTCCGGAACCCGATGAGGCACAGACGAGAATGCTCGAATCGCTCGGCATCACCTACGTCGATGCGGCCGTCGAAGCGGTAGTACGCACCGACAGCGGAACCGACGTCACGCTACGCAGCCACACCTCGAGCGCCGCACCGCGAGGCAATGAGGCTGGGGCGACTGCAGAGAACGAGACCATGACCGTCGGGGCACTGGCCGTTGGTCCTTACTTCCGCGCGAACAGCGAGATCTTCGAACAGCTCGGCGGCACCGTCGTTGACCACCCGTCGGGTATGGGCTCGTCCATTCCCGCCGAGGCGACTGGAGCCACCGATGTGCCCGGCGTCTGGGCGGTGGGAAACAGCGCCGACATCTCGGCCATGGTGGTGGCGAGCGCGACCAGCGGCGTCCTGGTCGGTGCGCAGATCAACGCCGAACTCATCATGAGCTCAGTACCATCATGAGTTCAGTACCATCATGAGCTCGGTCTCGTCATGAGTTCAGTCCCCTCATGAGACCGCATTCATGACGCGCTCAGCGGCTGGCCTTCACACAGAGGACAGGGCATACGGCTTCAAGGATGACTCGTTGGATCGTCGATCCCAGGAGGAATTTCCCAACTGGGGTCCGCTTTCTGGTCCCGAGCACGATCAGCTCAGCCCCCACCTCGGCGGCGGCATCGAGAATCTGTTCCGCGGGATCGTACTCGCTGCCCCTCGTCAGCACTCGTCCCTGAACTCCGGAGCGCGACAGATACTCCTGGACCGACTTGATCTCACCCTCGCCGAGGCGGTAGGCATCGCTGCGATCTGATGATCGGGAAGCGTTGACGACGACCAATTCCAGACCGTCTTTCTTCGCCTCCGAGATCCCCTTGTCGAGTGCGGCATGGCCTGCTGGATTGTTGACGTATCCCACGATGACGGTCATTTTTCACCTTCACTTGTTGAGACTGATTGAAACCTGGAACGTCCCGCGATCATGTGAGCTCCTCGGGATTGCGGAACTTGGTGCTCGCGCCCTTCACGGACCGGTTCCACAACCAGGTGGCGGCCCACAGGACGACGCCGATGCCGATCAGCGCCACCGCGATCTGGTACTGGATGAGGTCGTCGAGACGAGCCCAGGGTCCCACGAGGAACGCACAGGTGAACACGCCGAGCCAGGGCAGGAACTTAGGCGCCTTGAAGTGCTCGTGCTCGACCGGCTTCTTCCGCAGGACCAGCACCGCAACGTTGACGACGGCGAACACGGCGAGCAGCAGCAGCGAGGTCGTGCCGCCCAGGGACGCGGTCACCGTCTCCGGCAGCAGAGTGGTCACGGCGATGATGAGGCCGAAGGCGATGATGGTCGTGAAGACGATCGAAACCCACGGTGAGCGCCGTCCGGGCAGCACCTTCGCGAAGACGGGCGGAAGCACGTTCTGCTTCGACATTCCGTACAGCAGGCGGCTGGCCATGAGCATGTTGATGAGTGCGGAGTTCGCGACGGCGAACATCGTCATGAACGGGAAGATCAGGTCGATCGGAAGCCCCGGCGCACCGGCTCTGACGACCTCCAGCAGCGGCGTCTCGCTCTCGGAGAGTTTGCCGATCGGCACTGCGGCCACTGCCACCAGCGAGACGAGCACATAGATCACGCCGGTGATCGAGAGCCCCGTGAGCATGATCTTCGGGAAGACCCTCGGGTCCTTGGTCTCCTCGACCATGTTCACCGAATCCTCGAAGCCGACCATGGAGAAGAATGCCAGCGAGGTTGCACCGGTGATCGCGAGGAAGACGCCCTTGTCGTCGGCGGTTTCGAAGATCATCACGCGGGAAAAGTCGGCGCTGCCCGAGCCCAGTGCGAAGAAGCCGACCAAAATGACGAGCAGCAGGCCGCTGAGTTCGATCAAGGTCAGCACGACGTTGAACCACACGCTCTCGCCCACGCCGCGCAGGTTGATCGCGGCGATGACGGCCAGGAAGCCGAGCGCGATCCACATGATCCCCGTGCCTGATATGTCCCACCCGAACCCTGCCACCATGTTGGCGGCAAAGACGTTGGAGGCTGTCGACGCCGAGGTGATTCCCGAGCTGAGGACGGCGAATGCGACGAGGAACGTGATGAAGTGGACCCCGAACGCCTTATGCGTGTACAGCGCGGCACCGGCGGCGGTCGGATACTTGGTGACGAGCTCCATATAGGAGAATGCCGTGATCAGGGCCACTGCGAAGGCCAATATGACCGGAGCCCAGCCGGCACCGCCGACCTGTCCGGCGACCTTGCCCGTCAGTGCGTAGACGCCGGTACCCAGGATGTCACCGACGATGAAGAGGAGCAGAAGCTTAGGCCCCATGACCCGTTTCAGGGTCTCCGGCTGCTGCTCTGCCCCCGGACCTGTCTTGGTTGAGTTTTCGCTGTGACTCACGATGGTGCCTCCGTGTTCGCCCGCAATCGCAGCCTCGCGATCACGTGTGTCTGCTGCGGACCACGTCGAAGAATGCCGTCAAGAGCGCCTTCGCGTCCCGCTGACTGTCCTCGCTGCGTTCCTCTGCCTGTTCCAACAGGGTCTCCTTATTAAAACCCAATTCTTGCAGATTGTCCGCGTCCCAGTTGCGAATGTTCTGTCCCGACGATTCCGGATGGAACTGTGTGCCCCACGCATTGCCGAATCGAAATGCCTGGAACCGGCAGGCGGTGCTGGTTGCCAGCAGCGTTGCTTCCGGCGGCAGATCGACGATCCGGTCGACGTGGCTCTCAACGAAGGAAGCAGACCTCCCGATCGCGGAGAACACTGGGTCCTGGCTCGCGTCCTCGGTCATATCGATCCAGGTGTACCCCTTCTCCGGGGCACCGGTCCGCGCCCGCACATCCCCGCCGATGACGTGTGCGATGAGCTGCCCACCCAGGCAGATGCCGAACTGCGGCAGGTCCGTCTCCAGCGCATGCCGTGACAATCGCGCCTCGGTGTCAAGCCACGGCGCACGATCGGTCTCATCGGGCATGTACCCGCCGCCGAGCATGATGAGCCCGTCGTAGTCGCTCAGCGCACTCGGCTCGGGAAGTCGGGACACCCCGCCGATGCGCAGGTCGAACTCGATGTTCTCGCTGATCATCCACTGCGTGAGCAGCCCCGGCTGGGATTCGATGTGATTGACGATGACGAGCAGCCGGGTCATGCGTGCTCCCCCGCCGAGGTGGCCGAACCGGCCGTACCCGCCGAGGTGGCCACACCGTCAGCGCCCGCCGACGACTCCGTACCCGCCGACGTACCCAGGAACTTCGTGTACGCCTCCTCGTGTGCCTCCAGGACCCGCATCGCGTTGTCGAAGCCGAGCTTGCGCAGATCAGTGTCCGACCAGCCGCGAGAGGCCAGCTCCTCGAAGAGCGCAGGATACTGTCCCGCATCGCCGAGCCCCTGCGGCAGCTCATCGACACCGCAGATGTCGCCGCCGAGGCCGATGTGGTCGATTCCGATCCGCTCACGTACGTAATCGCAGTGATCGGCGACATCGGCAACTCTCACCTCGGGGGCGGTGCCGTTCTCTCCGGCGTCCACCCATTCGCGACGTGCGTTCGAGACGAAGGAGGGAACGAAGGTCATCATCGCCACTCCCCCGTTGCCGGGCACCCGGTCGAGGACGTCGTCGGGGATGTTGCGCGGATGCGGGTTGAGTCCGAAGGCGCACGAGTGGCTGAAGATCACCGGAAGAGTGGAGATGTCCAGGGACTGGTGCATGACGCTGGGCGCGACGTGGGAGAGGTCGACGATCATGCCGATCCGGTTCATCTCCGCCACCACCTCGCGGCCGAAATCGCTGAGCCCACCGTGCTGCGGTTCATCTGTCGCGGAGTCCGCCCAGGAGTGCGTCGTCGACCAGGTCAGGGTCATATACCGGGATCCGGCGCGCGCATAGGAACGGAGCACGGCCAAGGATTCGTCGATCTGCTGGCCTCCTTCGACGCCCATGAGCGAGGCCACCTTTCCGGCGTTTCGGGCGGCGACCACCTCGGCGGCGGTGCGGGCGAACTGGAGCCGTCCGGGATAGCTCGTGACCACGCGCTGCACGGCGTCGATCTGTTCCCAGGTGGCCTTGATCGCATCGGCGCCGGTGATCGAGGAGTGGACGTAGACCGACCAGTACTGAGCGGCGACATGTCCGTCGCGCAGCTGATCCATCGTGGTGAAGGGCGAGACGCTCGGATCGTTGAGCCCCTCAACGCTGTAGTCGCGCTCCTCCCGCAGGTACCAGGCGAGGTCGTTGTGTCCGTCGAAGACGTCGTATGTCATGTGGTGTCCTTTACAGAGTGCTGGAGGGGCTTGTGTCGCCGAGGTGGTCGTGCGGTGTCGCCGGTGTGATCGTGCGGTGGGGTCAGAGGAAACGGTGGATGGCGTCGCCGGCTTCGCGCATGATCGGCATGACGTCGACGACCCGGTCAGTGCCCTTCTCCCAGTTCGCGAACACGGCATAGGCGACTCGCCGGGTCGGAGTCATCGCGATGCCGGCGTCGGCCCTGATCGTTCCGTTCGTGCCGGTCTTGTTCCAGACCCACACGTCGCGCTGATAGTTGTAGTGGGCCAGTGGATCGAGGTCGAACGCCGAGGCGACCATCGAGGTGTCCGCGCCGGCTCCCAACCAGCGACGGAAGATCTCATTCGTCGACTCATCCCAGAACTCATCCTTTGCGTGCCGGGCCATGAAATCGGCGAATTCGGCCGCGGTGCCCGTCGACAGAGTGCGCGGTGCCTTTGCCGGTCGGGGCCAGCGGAGGAAGTCATGGAGACCCGAGTTCCGGTAGCCGAGGTCCTCGACCTGGCGGGCGACGTTCTCCAGCCCGATGCGGCGGATGAGCACATTGGTCGCGAAGTTGTCGCTGAAGGCCCCGATGAGCACGGCCACGTCGTAGATGCTCAGATCGTCCTGCTCCATGAGGTACCAGATCCCGGATTCGTCGACCCGTTCCGAGGGCCGCCGAGACAGGCGCTCCTGCAGGTTGAGATTGCCGTTGACGTGCAACTGCAACGCTGTGTGCAGGAGGAACACCTTGCCCATGCTGGCGGTGTCGAGTTCGGCATTCTCGTTATGGGCGAACACGCGTTCGCCGCTGTCCACGTCGAAGGCCAGGGCGCTGAAGCGCACTCCCGGCAGCCGGTCGAAGTCCACGTCACCCATGTTCTCGTCCTCATTCATCATCGAATTCCTCTCCTCCAGCGACATCTCCCAGCATCACAGTCCTCTCACTTCGCGTCTACCCACATGCGCGGTCTGCCCTGCGCAGGAGCCTCAAGCGTGACGGCAACTCCCAACGGCGCGCTCGGCGCATCAGGGTCATGCCCGAAGCCCATCTCGGACACGATCGGAATGCCCATATCGCCGAGGTAGTCCACGACCAGGGCCTCGACCTCGTCGATCTCGGCGCAGTCCTGCCACGAGCCCAGCACCACGGCGTCCGCCGAGTCGAACCAGCCGCCGCGGACGAGCTGCACGAGCAGGTTGTCGAGTCGGTAGAGCTCCTCGTCGACGTCTTCGAGCATGAGGATCGAGGGCCCGAGGCGTTCCCGCAGTTCGCGCACCCCAGACAGTTCCGGACTGCCCATCCCGGCCGCGACAAGACTGAGGTTTCCCCCGCCGAGGCGGCCCTTCGCCGTCCCCGGAACCAGAGTCCGCGCCCGGCTGAGCGGGCGAGACGCCGCCTGGCTCGCTCCGGACTGCTCCGAGGCGGCAGCCGTCACGGTGGCAGCCGCTGGGGTGGCAGCCGCTGGGGTGGTCGATTTGTGCTGATTCTCGACCTGATTGTCAGCAGAAAACGACCATTCTTCGCCTGCAGCCCCGCCGTCCCCCGCAGCCCCGCTGTCGCCCGCGGCCCGGCCGTCTCCGCTGGGGAACCCGAGTTCGCGGCCGCTCCAGGGTTCGAACAGCCAGGTGGCCACCTCGGCGGGGACGACTGTGGAGTTCTTGAACGGATCGTTGCCGACCATCGGGCAGAACAGTGTTGCCACCTGCAGGTGGTGGTCCCAGGCCTGGTGCAGGGCGGTGATGTCCGAGGAGCCGGTGAGCAGCTTGGGTCGCCCGTCTCGGCGCAGGGCATGCGTGCGCATGAGGTCGAAGTCGATTCCGTCGAGCAGCCGCATCGCCCCGAATCCGCCCCGTAGGGCGATGACCGCCGCGGCATCCGGATCGCACCAGGCGTCGACGAGGTCGGCTCGGCGCTGCTCGTCGGTTCCCGCCAGGTACTTCACGCGGGGGTGGCGAGCGCGCACGTTGTCGCCGACAACCACGTGCAGCCCCCAGGATTCGAGCTGTCCGATCGCCCGCAGCAGGGATTCCTCATCTGTCGGGCCCGACGGCGCGATGAGGCGGACGGTGTCGCCGGCCTGCAGCGGGGCGGTCTCCAGGTACGGGCTGGCGCCTGCGAGCGTGCTCTCAGCGCCCAAAGCGCCCGAAACGCCTGAAACGCCTGAGGTGAATGCGGTGGAACTATTCATGTGTGACCAGACTCTGACTTCCCAATCGGGGAACTGCGGCGAGGAGTTCCTGCGTGTAGGCGTGCTGCGGGTTCGACAGCACGGTGTCGACATCGCCGTACTCGACGATCTCCCCTTTCTTCATCACGGCCACGGTATCGGCGATGTTCCACGCCAAACCGAGGTCGTGGGTGATGATCAGGGCGCTCATGCCCAGGTTCTTCTTCAGCGCCAGGAACAGGGACAGGATCTCTCCGCGCACGGAGGCGTCGAGGGAGGCGACCGGCTCATCGGCGATGAGCACCTGCGGGTCAAGGGCGAGTGCGCCGGCGATGACGACGCGTTGCCGCTGTCCGCCCGAGAGCTCCTGCGGGATCGACTCGAGGTAGTCGGCCGCAGGCGTCAGCTCGGCGGCTTCGAGCGCGCCGATGACCCGGTGGTATTCGTCGTCGGTGAGCTTCTGCACGCGCAGTCCCTCGACGACGGCCTCGTAGACGCTGCGCTTCGGGTTGAGCGACCCTGAAGGGTCCTGGAGGATCATCTGCACCTGCCGGCGGAAGGTCCGCAACGCCTTCGCCTTCGTCGGCAGCGCCTTGCCCGCGAACTCCACCCGCGAGCCCGGATCCACCTCCTGCAGACCGAGCAGCGACCTGGCCAGGGTCGTCTTCCCCGACCCTGACTGGCCGACCACGGCGAGGATCTCGGCCTTGTGCAGCGCCAGATCCACGTCGCGCACGGCCCGTTCCCTCCCCTGTCGGGTGTTGAAGGAGACGTTGAGGTTCTTGGCCTCAAGCACCACCTCGTCGGTCATCGTGTACGGCTGGGCCCGACGCACCTCGGCGGGCTTGAGGGTTCGCGGATTCATCCGCGACTCAGCGTCTCCGATCTGCGGGAACGCGCCGGCCAGCTGCTGCGTGTAGGCCTCCGCCGGGGCCAGGCACACCTGGTCGCTGGGACCGTATTCGACGAGCTTGCCGTGGCGCATGATCGCGAGGTTCTCACACACCGCGGAGAGCACAGCGAGGTCGTGGCTGATCATGAGCAGCGAGATTCCGCGTTCGGCCACGAGCTTCGCCAGCCCCACGAGAATCTGCTTCTGCACGATGACGTCGAGGGCGGTCGTCGGTTCGTCGGCGATGATGATATCGGGCTCGCAGGCCAGGGCCATGGCGATCATAATCCGCTGCTTCTGCCCGCCGGAGAGCTCGTGCGGATAGGCCACGGCCTTGCTCTTGTCGAGGTCGACCTCGTTGAGGAGTTCGAACATCCGATCCCGCCGTTTGGCCGGCGTCGTCCAGATGCCCTTGGCATGATGTTCGAGCGCTTCGATGATCTGCCCACCCACCTCGCGGACGGGGTTGAGCGAATGCAGGGCACCTTGGAACACGATCGAGGCCTGCCCCCAGCGCACGGCGCGGATCTGGCCGAAGGTGAGGTCCTTGATGTCCTTCCCGCCGAGGAGGACCTGCCCGTCGATCTGCGCGGACTTGGGCAGCAGTCGCAGCGCCGACATGATCAGTGTGGACTTGCCCGAACCCGACTCCCCCGCAATGCCCAAGGTGGATCCTGTCGGCAGGTCAAGACTGATGTCTCTGACCGCGGTGACGTCACCGCGTGCTGCGGAGGAACGGTAGGTGATTGTGACCTGCTTGAAGCTGAGATCGGTCATCAGCGGCTCCTCAGGGCTGGATTGATGATGGCTTCGAACGCGCGTCCGACCATCGTGAAGGCGATCACCACGAGCACGATCGCGATACCGGGGGCCAGCACGTACCACCAGTAGCCCGAGGTCGCAGCGGAGATGTCCATGGAGTTCTTCAGGATCGTGCCCCATGACTCCTTGCTCGTATCCCCCAGACCCAGGAAGGACAGGGTGGATTCGGCGATGATCGCGCTGCCGACCGTCAGCGTGGTATTCGCCAGCACCAGCGGCATCACGGCAGGCAGCATGTGCTTGAACAGGATGTGGCGATGTCCGGCGCCGAGGATGCGCGCCCTTTCGATGTAGAGCCGGGACTCGACGCTCAAGGTCTGGGACCGCACGATGCGTGCCGTCGACGCCCAGGAAGTGATGCCGATGGCGATGACGATCGTGAACACTCCGCGTTCGAGGACCGAGGACAGGACGATCGCGAGCAGCAGGGACGGCAGGACGATGAAGAAGTCGATGATGCGCATGACGACTGCGCCGAAGAGTCCTGAGAAGTGTCCGCCGGCCAGGCCCATGATGGTGCCGATGACCATCGACATCACGGTCGCGGCAACACCGACGAGGATGGACACGCGTGCACCCCAGAGGATGCGCACCCAGAGTTCGCGGCCCAGGTCGTCGGTGCCCAGCGGGTGTTCCAGGCTCGGCGGGGCGTAGCGGGGCACGTCGAGCTGCTTCGTCACATCGAGCATGGACACAGGCGCGATGAGGGGCGCGAAGATCGCGATGAGGATGAAGAAGAGCAGCACGAAGGCACCGATCATCGCCGGGATGTCGGCCCGGAACATGGCCCAGTTCTTCTTCGCGTTGTTGAGTCGGCGTTCGCGGACGAGTTTCGTCCCGTCCAGAACGGGAGACTGCCTCGCCGAGGTGGTGCTGGAGTTGGCGGCGTCACCTGAGGTTGTGGTGGGGTCGTTCGTACTCATCAGGCCCTCCTGACTCGTGGATCCAGGAAGCGGTACACGATGTCCGCTGCCAGGTTCATGACGATGATGATGCCCGAGAACACGACGAATGTGCCCTGCAGCAGCGGCAGGTCAGGCCCGCTGATCGCTTCGAAGGTCAGCTTGCCCAAACCGGGCCAGGAGAATACGGCTTCGACGGTGACGGCTCCGGCGATGAGCCCGCCGATGTGCATGAAGACGACGGTGACCGTGGGCAGAAGTGCGTTGGGCACGGCGTGCTTCCTGCGCACCTCGTCCTCGGTCAGGCCCTTGGCGCGCGCGGTCGTCAGGTAGTCCTCGCTCATCTCTTCGATGAGTGAGGCCCGCATGACCATGAGGTACTGCGCGTAGACGACGGCAACCATGGTGATGACCGGCAGGATCAGGTGCTTGACGATATCGACCATCCCGGCGAATGACCAGGGGTCCAGACCGGGCGTGATCATGCCTCCGGTTGGCAGCCACTGGAGGGTTCCGCCGAAGATCATGAGCAGGATGAGGCCCAGCCAGAAGGTCGGTACCGACCAGAAGACCAGAGAGGTCGAGGACATGATCTTGTCGAAGGTCGAATTGCGACGCCAGCCGGAGAGCTGCCCGAGCCACAGGCCCAGGCCGATCGAGAGGATGGCGGCGGTGGCTGTGAGCAGGAGCGTGGGTCCCAGGTACTCGACGATGAGTGAGGCCACCGGTTTGCGGTAGACGTAACTTTCGCCGAAGTCGCCGGTGAAGATGCCGACCAGATAGTCCCAGAACTGGACGATCACGGGTTTGTCCAGACCGTACTGGCTGCGCAGCTCGGCGATCTGTGCCGGGCTCATGGGCCGTTCTTTGGCGATCTTGAGCACGGGGTCGCCGGGCAGCATGCGGAAGGCGAAGAAGCCGAGGACGATGACGAGGATCATCGAGGTCAGGGCACCGCCGAGTTTGCGCAGAAGGTAGCCCAGGAATGATCCGCCCTTGGGCGGTTCGTCCATGTCGCGGCCGGGACCGCCAGCGATGCCGGTGCCACCGGGATCGGGGCCACCTTCCGGGGTGGGGAGGTCATGCGTCGGTGTTGTCACTGGGATACTCCTGGTCGTGCTGGGGAAGCGTGTGATGTCGGGACGGCGTCGGGTGAGTTGCGATGCGAAGCACCATCGTCGGTGAGCGTCGTGGTCACGACGCTCACCGACGATGGACATTTGTCCATGGTGCCCAGATCCATGGTGCTGAGGATGGGACTATTCGCGATCGTCGGACTTCTTGCGACGGCTGAGCAGGAAGCCGCCTCCACCGATGACCACGATTGCTGCGGCGGCGATGCCGATCCAACCGCCGGCACCCATGCCGCCGCTTTCGCCGGAAGCGTCTTCCGCGTTGGCGGGTTCGACCGAGGTGTAGCCCCAGTAGCCGACCTGGTTGGCGATGATGCCGCCTTCGGTGGGCTGCTTGGTGAAGCCGGTGAACCGATCGGAGCGGAAGGCCTCGAGCTGGTTCGGGTACCACAGCGTGATCGAAGCGGTGTCCTCATAATGCTGTGCCAGCGCCTGGTGGACCAGATCGGCGCGCTTGCCCTCATCGAGTTCGACGTGCTGCTGCTGGTAGAGCTTGTCGAAGTCCTTGTTGCAGTACCCGTCCTGGCTGGTGCCGCCGTTGCCGTCGGCATCGGGACGCGAATCGCAGGTGTTGATGAACAGTTGGTAGTCAGGGTCCGGGCCGAGTGACCAACCCGAGAAGTACATGTCGTAGTCACCCTTGGTGGTGCGCTCGGACACCGTGTCGACGTCGCTGGCCTCGTTCTTGAGGCTGATGCCGATGTCCTTCATCCACGGCTTGAGGAACTTCGCCGTGTTCTGTTCGACCGTGGCATCGGCATCGGTGAGGAAGCGCAGCTGAAGCTTTTCGCCGTCCTTCTCGCGGATGCCGTCGGAGCCTTCCTTCCAGCCGGCGTCGTCAAGCAGCTTCTTGGCCTTGTCGACGTTGAAGCCGGTGATCGCCGGATCGTCCTTGGGAAGCGCCCATGTCTCATACACAGAAGGCACGAAGCTCGTGGCCGGCTGTCCGTAGTCCTGCAGCACTTGGTCACGCAGGGTGTCGATGTCGATGCCCGCTCGGATGGCCTGTCGGACCTTCTTGTCCTTGAGCGCCTCGTGACCGGTGCCGAATTCCTTGTTGTCGGCGTCGGCGAGTCCGGAGTTGATGGAGATTCCCTGGAACCTGCGGCCGTTGCCCTCATTGGTCTCAACGTTCTCGGCGCTTTCGATCGCCTTGAACTGTTCGGGTGTCAGGCCGGTGATGAAGTCGACCTCGCCCGAGCGGATCGCCTGGACCTGAGCGTCGGAGTTCGTGTAGTAGCGGTACTGAATCTTGTCGAGGTTGGGCTTGCCACGCCAGAAGTTCGGGTTGGCCTTGAGCGTGACGGACTTGTTCGCTTCGTAGCTCTCGAGCTGGAACGGTCCCGAGCCGACGGTGTCCTCTTCGTTCTTGAACTCACCCGGTTTGTCGACCTTCGACCAGATGTGCTCCGGCACGACGGGAATCTCCTGGCCGGGATTGTTCGCCTGGGGCTCCTTGAGCGTGATGACCAACGTGGACTCATCAGGGGCTTCGACCTTGTCGAAGTTCTCCACGAGGGCGCCGTTGGCGACCGCCATCTCCTCCTTTTTCATGATCTGGTTGTATGTCCAGGCGACGTCTTCGGAGGTGAGCGGTTCATCATCGGACCACTTCATATCGGGACGCATCTTGTACGTCCAGACCTTGCCCTCGGAATCGGTGTCCCATTCGGTGGCGAGGCCCTCCGAGACCTGCGTGTCCTCGGCACTGTTGGCGACGAGGTTCTCATACATGTACTTGAACGTATTCGTCGGCATCAGATAGAACGAGGTGAACGGATTGAACGAGTCGATGAACCCGTCCGTGGCGATCCGCAGCACCTTTGAGTCGTCTGCTTCTTCGGTCGCAGCCTGAACGGGAGCCGTGGCCATGGAGCCGACCAAGGCCAGCCCGGCCAGACCAGCAAGGCCTGTTACCAGCCGCCTGCGCAGCTTATGTGGAGCGAACATCATTGTCCTTTGTCTCGTTATGGAGATTCAGTTATCAGTCGTTGCAGGTGAGAGCCTGCTCACACTTCATCTTAAGTTCTCACGAACTCAATTCGGGGCAAGCGCGCCCTGTCGTTTCGCGCCATTCTCACCCGCTTTCGGCCATCCGGTCTGCAGCGGCTGAATCCGAACTTCTCCCGCCTCGGCGAGGACCTCTGCGATGGTCTGTCCGCGCCGGATGAGTGAGAACTCGATCTCGCCTTCGCCGAGGTGGTCGTGAGCTTCGGCGCCGAGGTGGTCGTGGACGTCGGCGTACGCGTCCACGGAGGCCGGGCTCACCCGGTACCCGAACACCGGAACCCGCGGGAGCAGGTTGTAGGAGAACGGGTTGGAGAAGTAGTAGGCGCCGGTGTCGGGCACGGCCACGATGTCGCCGGCCTCGAGGCGCGGGAGCATGCGATCACGGGCGAGGAGGTCACCGGCGAAGCAGGCGGGGCCGGCGACATCGGTGGGCACCTCCTCGGCGGATTTGGGGGTGCCATCGGGGTCGAAGGGGAGGATCCGCAGCGGCCAGTCGGCGGGGGCGTAGGCCGTGCGGGTGGCGACCTGGACGCCGGCGTGGGTCATGGCGATGCGGCGGTCACCGGTGGTCTTCGCGTATTCGACGTGGGTGAGGATGGTGCCAGCCTTGGCCAGCAGTGCGCGGCCGAATTCGGTGATGATGTCGAAGTCGAACAGGTCTGGGACCTGCTCTTCGAGCACGGCCCGGTATTCGGCGAAGGTCGGGGTGATGTCCTCCCCGGCGAAGTTCACAGGCAGTCCCCCGCCGATGTCGATGCGGGTGACCTGACGAGCGCTGCTGCGTCCGTCTGCCTGGGGTGATTCTGGATTCCGCTGCGCGGCGCGCGCGTTGACGTCCTGTGCCAGTTCGACGACGGCTTGGACACCCGCGGCGGCCTGGTCGAGGCTGATCCCCTGGGACCCCGAGTGGACGTGGATCTGGTTGAGCCAGGGGCGTGCCAGGTAGGCCTCGATGAGTGCCTCGCGAACCCCGGGGTCGGCCAGTCCGATGCCGAACTTCGAGGTCTGTGTGGCGGTGGACAGCGCACCGATCGTGCCCGTCCCCGACTGCGGATTGATCCGAATCCCTACCCTCGCCGAGGTGGCTGTCGAGTCTGGCATAGTCGCCGAGGTGGCTCGTCCTTCAAAGAGCGCATCGAGCCGCTCGAGTTCGGAGAAGTTGTCGATGTTCATCGACACCCCGAGGTCAACGGCGCGCTTGAGCTCACTCAGGGTTTTCGCTGGGGAGTCGAAGACGATGTTCTCCGGCGCGAAGCCGGCTGTCAGAGCCAGTTCGAGTTCTCCCGGGCTGGCGACCTCGCAGCCGGCACCCACCTCGGCGTAGTAGCGCAGCAGCGGCTGCAGTGGGACTGCTTTGCAGGCCACGGCGTGAAGGACGTCGTTGTCTCCGGCGAAGGCTGAGGTCAGGCGCTCGTATGCGGTTTCGACCTGAGCGAGATCGATGAGGCCGATGACCGGGGTCTCGTCGTCGAGCCTCGGCGTCGGAGATTCGGTGCCGCCTAACTCCGTGCTGTTCGCTACTGCTTTGATCGCTCGATCCCGGCTGACCTGGACCGACGGCCCCGACTGGCTGCTGCGCATACTGTCCTTCGCTAGTGGTGTGGTGCCACTGTAGAACGCGGCCACCAGGACGAACGGACAATAATCTGCCAAACTTCAGCGTGGTTCCTTGTGCGAAACGCACAGCTGACCGATGTGGGGGTCACCGCGGCAGCTGCCGTCGCCGAGGTCAGCTGGTCAAGCCTGCTCGCGGTCGAAGACGAGCACCGCGAACTCCAGCCACAGGCGTCCTGCGCGCTCTGCCGTCGACAGTCCCGTGATCTCTTCGATCCGATTGAGACGGTGCCGCAGCGAGTTCGTGTGCACATGCAGACGGCGGGATGCCTCGGCGGAGTTGCCGACGGTGGCGAAGTACACCCGCAGGGTTTCAAGCAGCTGCCCCTGGTGCTTCACATCATGATCGGCCAGCAATCGGGCAGGCTCGGTGATGCGAGGTCCCACAGAACGGAGAGCATCGGCGGCTTCGAGCCCGACGAGTTCGGCTGCGACGTCCTCGGCCGTCGCACCACGGACCAGGTCCTGGTCCGACGCGGACGCGGAGGCGGGCGCGGAGGCGGAGGCGGGCGCGGAGTCCTCCGAGTTGGAAGCGTCGCGCGCGGGCCTGCGGGTCAGCAGCGCGTCGACGACGTACACCGCCTCGGTCCACGAACGGTGCACGTGGTCCAGGCGCTCGACTGCGGTTCCCACTCCGAAGTGCAGCGGCTCGGTCTGAGACAGGGACCGCTGCAGCGCCGAGACGACGTGGTCTCTGATGGCGGCGGCGGTGAGACTCTCACTCATGTGCACGAGCACGGCCAGATGGCCGTCGGTCCCCACATGGGCGAGCACGGCATCGGCGAAGGCGGCCCGCAGATGAAACCTCAGCACGGGCTCTCGGTCGGGGGCCACCTCGGCGAAGGACAGGGTTGCGTAGTGCCCAGAGAAGGGCAGCGCGAGCAATGTTGCGGCCGGTCCCAAGTCCGGCGATCCGCCGAGGATCGAGCCGAGAGCCTCGCGGCGGATGCGCTTCTCGAACGGGGAGCGGCGCAGGGTCCGCAGCATCACCGGAACAGCCGCACGGGCGGCATCCCGGAGGACTTCGCGCAGGGACGCGGGATCCACCGCATCCGGGTAGGCGGCCCAGATCGTGCCGAGCAGCTCACCCTCGCTGCGCAGGGCGATGACCGACCGGGCAGGAGTAGTCCCGGCAGCCGGTCGCTCGACCACGTCGGTCGAACGGCGCACGACGTCGAGGAACCCGGATTTCTCGAGTTCTGCGATGCGCCAGTCGGGGATTGCTCCGGAGAGGATGGTCTCGCGTCGAATGTCATCGATCTCATCGCCGAGGTTGGAGTGCGCAAGCACTCGCGAGGCCGGGTCCTCGATCGTGATCGATGCACCCGTCATCTCCGCGATGACCGCGGCCAGCGCACTGAGGTCATCGACATCTGGCCAGGCCAGGGCGCTCGAGGCACCCTCGTTGAGCTGCCGCAGATGGACCAGCACCTCGGACCAGGTCACGCCGGTGGAGCGTTCCAGCAGAATGGGCGGCGCTGACGTGTCTGTCCCCTCGCCGAGGTGGGCGTGCGTTCCCGGCGAAACGACGAGTGCCGCGGCACCCGAGTACTGCGCACGGATCGTATTGAGCCTGCCTGGACTGTCCACGGTTTCGGTGACGAGGACGACTGCCCCTGCGAGTTCAGCGGGAGAACCCAGAACACCAACCGAAGCTCTGAGGTCGAGGTCGAGATCGAGGTCGAACTCGATGCGAGTGACTTCAACGTCGGTTTCGGCCTGGGTCAGGGGAAGCAGAAACCCCGCGGTCTCGCGCAACAGGCGGGAGACGCGCAGGGAATTCGATTCACTCATACACCCACTGTAGTCAACGGCGCACCCACACACCTCGTGACCCCGGCAGCTGCCGAACCTGATTGTGCTTCAGACATTCCGATGAACTTCGTCATTCCGGAACGTAGAACTTATGTTGGATGGCACGGATGACGAGTTGCGCCAGATTCTTCGCATCCAGCTTGATCCGCAGATTCCTGGCGTGGGACTTCACCGTATAGACGGTGACGACCTGTTGTGCGGCGATCTCCGAGTAATCCATCCCCTCACAGATCTGACGCAGCAGGAGCTTCTCGCTCGGAGTCAGAGTCGGCACCGCGCTCGAACCGTCCGAGGCGATGTCGCCGCTGATCATGATGTCCTCCGCCAAGGATCGCAGCAGGGCCGGAGACTCTCCAGCGACTGCCGCTCGCGCGACGCGAACGAGTTCGGCATCTGTGGCGGACTTGTTCACCGCCGCTATCGCACCGGCCTCGAGAGCTCGTGTGATGCCCGGCCCGGGCGAAACAGTGGTCAGCACAACGATCGTCGCCTCCGGGTCGAGACACATGATCTCCCTGGCCGCATCGACGCCGCTCATACCCGGATGCATGTTGACATCCATGAGGACAAGATCCGGGCGATGGCGATCGAACGCTTCGATTGCGTCCTCACCGGAGTGCTGAGGTTCGAGAACTGTGAACCCTCCGTCGTCGACAAGAGCTGCCGCCACGGCTCTCGTCGTCCACGAATCGTCGTCGACGATGAGCACGACTATGCGATCGTCTGCTGGCGAGCTGTCGATCTCCGACCCGACCAAACCGCTCACACCCTCTCGCTCTTCGCCGCCGATACGTCGCGGTCGGCACTCGTTCCGAGAGGCGCTGCAGAGGACTCCGCTGCGGTGAAATCGTCGCGGGCACAGACTGCGTCAACCTCGTCTCCGTCACCCGAGGCGTGAAACCTGAGTGGCTGAACGACTTCGACGACGACGCGCCCCTGGTGAGTCGATCCCGTGGTGCAAGACCCGCCCAAAGCCTGAGCGCGCCGACTGAGAGATCGAGGCGGACGCGTCAGCGACGCCGCAGCCTCATTCTCCGTGCGGAAACGCAGGACAGCCGCGTCAGGTCCCTCACGATCCACGTCCACGGTCAGACTCGATTCGGTTCCCGGCAGGGAGTGTCGGATGACGTTCGTCGCCAGCTCCCGCATGATTGCGGTGAAATGTGCTCCCAGCACCGGGGAGGCAAATCGGGGCAAGGTGCCGACATTGAGCGTCAACGACACACCGCCGGCGGCACAGCCGTTCTCAATGGACGTGGCCAGTGCCTTCGCCTCGGCCTGCAGCCGAATCCTGGTCTGTCGCTCGTCTCCGTCACTGAGTTGAGTGACGAGCTGGCGCAGGCGCTTCGACGCCTCGGTGTTGACCAGGGCGAGCTCGGCGAGCTGACGGTTGGTGCCGAGATCCCGCGACCCCCTGGCCAATGCCTTGATGATTGCGCCCTCTGTTGCGAGTGAGTTCGAGATTGTGTCGTGCATATCGCTGGTGAAGCGAGCACGCAACGACTCCACGGCCTGCTGGTGTTCCACGGCGGCGCGCTCCCGGCGACGGATCTCGCGTTGGATCCTCAGTTCGACGAATCCGGCGGCCAAACCGATCAGTGAGTACGTGAGCCAGCCGTATCCGAAGTCGATGAACCCCGCAATGCCGCCGTCGTAGGCCGCCAGCTCGGTGCACGTGATGAGATAGACGACCAGTCCCACTGTGCCGATGGCAGAGCCGACCCAACGCCGGTGGCTGAGCAGTACAGCAATGGCGAAGATGAGCGCCTCGGGGAACATATTCTCCAGGTCGGGATAGAGCACGACGAAGACGAGGCTCAGCCCTGTCGAGACGAACACCGTCGCCAAAGGGAGAAACGGGGAGAGAACGATCAGAGCATAGGCACAGACGAGGAGGACCATGTATCGAGGTTCATCGATCTCGAACGATCCCGGAATCAGCACAGTCAGCCCCATGATGAGTGCAAGAAGCCGCATAGGCAGATCCACGAAGCGCCGTCCACGGAATACGAGCCACAATCTGTTGGGCGTACTCATGGTGCCGTCGTCTGTCGCTGATGTCATGGAGCCTATTGTGCTATACCCTCGTTCCCGCCGTAGCCGGCGGATCTCATACTTACGTGCGATGCCCGTTCGCGGCAAGCAGGCTAGCCTTGCAAAGGCACTCCCCACAGCAGCACGCCCCTCGTGCACAACCCGGACCATCCCCCTTTGGAACCGGTGATATCACCCCGTCTCCTTGACCTGGTGATATCACCGCGGTTGAGCACCACTCCACAACACGCTGACGGCGGCCCAGCTACCAAGTACTTGGTAGCTGGGCCGCCGTCAGGTTCTGGAGCGAGTTTGGGCGCTCTGGCTCAGGTCGAGCCTGGGACTTCTCCTCAGCCGAGGATCTCGCCGAGGCCTGCTTCGATGACGTCGAATGCCTCATTGAGCAGTTCGTCGGAGATCGCCAGCGGTGGCAGGAAACGCAGGATGTTGCCGAAGGTTCCCGTGGTGAGCACGAGGACGCCGTTGTTCGCACAGTAGTCGGCGATCTTCTTGACCAGGTCGGGGTTCGGATCGATCGAGTCGTGCGCGACGAACTCGGCGGCGATCATGGCACCACGGCCGCGGATGTCACCGACCTCCGGATACGTGCTCTGGAGCTTGGTGAGACGTTCGGTGATGATCTCGCCGATGTGAGTGGCGTTCTCAACGAGGCCGTCGTTTTCGTAGGACTCGATGGCGCCCAGGGCAGCCGCACAGGCGACAGGGTTGCCGCCGTAGGTGCCGCCGAGGCGACCCGGTCCGACCGAGTCCATGATCTCCGCGCGACCGGTCACGGCCGAGAGCGGCAGACCGCCGGCGATGCCCTTCGCCGTGGTGATGAGGTCGGGGACGATGCCCTCCCATTCGGAGGCGAACATCTTGCCCGTGCGAGCGAAGCCGGCCTGGACCTCGTCGGCGACGAAGACGATGCCCTTCTCGCGGGCGTACTCGACCAGCGTCGGCAGGAAGCCTTCGGCCGGGACGATGAAGCCGCCCTCACCCTGGATGGGTTCGATGACGATCGCGGCGACGTATTCGGAGCCGATCTGCTTCTCGATCATGGTGATGACGCGCTTGGCCGCATCCTCGCCGCTGACCTTGGTGCCGGCCGCGTCGTTGTCGCGGAACGGGTAGGACATGGGGGCGCGGTAGACCTCACCGGCGAACGGACCGAAACCGGCCTTGTAGGGAGCGGCCTTCGCGGTCATCGACATGGTCAGGTTGGTGCGACCGTGGTAGGCGTGGTCGAACACGACGACCGCATCGCGGCCGGTGTGGGCACGGGCGATCTTGACGGCGTTCTCGACAGCCTCGGCGCCGGAGTTGAGCAGGATCGAACGCTTCTCGTGATCGCCGGGTGTCAGGCGGTTGAGCGCCTCGGCAACCTCGACATAACCCTCGTACGGATTGACCATGAAGCAGGTGTGGGTGAACGCTTCGAGCTGTTCTGTTGCACCCTTGACCACGCGGGGGTTCGAGTTTCCGGCGGTCGTCACGGCGATGCCTGCACCCAGGTCGATGATCTGGTTGCCGTCGACGTCCTTGAGGATTCCGCCGCCGGCGGCGACGATATAGGCGGGCAGGCTCGAGCCGACTCCCGGTGCTACTGCCGACTTGCGTCGTTCCTCGATCTCACGGGACTTCGGCCCGGGGATCTCGGTGACGATCTTACGTTCCTGCGGCAGAGCTTCGCCGCCAATTTCCAAAGCTGTCATAACGAGAAGATTAGAGCCTATCGACGGTTCTTGTCACTTACCGTCCGCAGGCTGGTCAGATCACGTGAAACTCGGAACCAGACGATGCGGATTCCGTTGCCGTCGGTGCAGCTGTCAGAGCATGCAGAACGTGCTCACACAACGGTTCCAGACCGCTGAGCGAACCGAGGCTGCAGATTCACCCGCGGTTTCCGTCGAGGTCGAAATTCAGCGGTTCTGATTGCGCATGTCGACGTCTCTGTTGCGGCTGGGCAGGTCGAGATCGTGTTCGCGCACGGGCGCGACGATCGTCTCCTGAGCTCCGACCACACGGGCCGCATCCTCACCGAGATCGAAGCTGAGCTCCGCCTCGGCGGAGAGATTGCGCTTGACCACTGCCAAACCGATCGGACCCAGCTCCCAGTGGAGGGCGACCGAGGACAGCTGACCCACGGAACGCTCGGCTCCGCGGACCTCAGCGAGCACCTCGGCGCCGGCTTCGGGCTGAATGTGCCCGGATCCGTCGAGATGGACGAAGACGAGCCGACGAGGCGGCTGGCCGAGGTTGTGCACGCGTGCCACGGCCTCCTGGCCGCGGTAGCAGCCCTTGGCCAGGTGCACCGAGGTGCGCAGAAGATCGAGTTCGCCGACGAGCGACTTGTGGTCGATTTCGTTCACACCGGGACGCCAAGCGGCGATCCGCAGTGCTTCCCAAGCGTTGTAGCCGGCCATCGTGAAATCATTCGCCGAGGCGGCCCGCAGGTCAGCGCGGGCGATGATGCCGATGACGAACTGGGTCTCGAGCCCGGGGTGATCCTCCCCTGCCACTCCGAGGCCGAGATCAACCTGAGCGTACGAGGCCGAGCCGGTCCCGATGTGCGGCCAGGGGTCAGTCCACAGCTGGGTCACCGGCAGGCTGTCCGGCAGGGTGACGAGTGCGCCGATGCATTGGAACTCGTCGCTGACGTCCTCGATCGTCACCCGCATCATGAAGACCATCTTGCGCAGGAATTCGAGGGTGTCGTCGGTGCGCAGCTCGCTGATCGCCCACAGCGATTCGCCGTCGTCGACGAGCTTCAGCCAGCCTTCGATGCGGCCGTTCGGGTCAAGGACCAGAGTCTCTGTGGCCACGCCCGGGGCGAGTGTGTCGAGCTTCTGCGTGGTGATGGAGTTCAGCCAGGTGAGGCGATCTGCTCCGCTCAGACGCAGAACACGCAGATGAGGCAGATCGACGATCGCGCCCTTTTCCAGCAGTGCCCGCTGTTCACGCAGCGGTGAACCGTAGTGCAGCGGCGTGTGCGCCAGTTCGCCTTCGCCTACGACCGCGGTGGAGCTCAGCGGACGGCTCAGCGATGAGGGACGCGACTGCGCTGCCTGTGTCTCTGCAGCGTCGGCTTCGCCGTCATGTGCGTTCGAGTCGGGGTCGACCATTTCAGGCAATCTTCTTCAGTCGGGCTGAGGAGTGGGTGGCGAGTTCGTGACCCAGCGCGGCCATGTCCCAGGCCCACATCAGCTCTCCTCCGACGAGGCCGTACATGCGGGTCGAGGCCGTGTACTCCTTCGCGGTCTTGGTCCGGGCGACGACGTCGGTGGAGAGGTCGATGCGCGGTCCCTTCACGTGACCTGCGTAGAGTTCCATCACTCCGTGAGGGTGGACGATCTCGGCTTCGATCTCGAATCCATCGTCGTTGGTGCGCAGAGTCTCCACGGCAGCCGCCGTGGTGAAGCTCGGGTCCTCGGTCGGAATGAGCATTCCCGGGCCCACGTCACCGGCATCGCGCGGACGCACGAGCTGCCAGATCCCCGTCTCCAGGGTCAGCGTCGACTCCAATTCGCCGTCTTCACTCAGCAGCCACGCATGCGCGGTGTACTGCAGGAACGGAGTTCCGGGGTGGGCGGTGAATTCGACGCGCTGCCCGAACTGCTTCTCAGGGGTGTCTGCGTAGCCGACGACTCCGACACCTTCCCACGAACCGATCAGCCAGGACAGGGGAACGAGCTCGGGATGTACCGAGGAATCAAGTTCGATCATTGAGTTCAGCGATTGTCTTTGAACAGCGCCGTGACGACCTTGACTCCGACGCCCAGGGCGCCGAGTGCGGCAATGCCGACGAGACTGGAGAAGACGATTTCGAGAGCGACGAGGTTATCCATGCTCCCAGTCTACATTTCCATTCCGCGAAGCGCGCACCCAGCCCGAGCCCAATGCCCGACCCCAGATCGAGGTCCGGCCCGGGGTCTGCATGGCGAGCGCCCGGCCTCAGACCGAGGTCACAGAGCGATGCGCTCGAGGGAGTAGACGACGACACCGCCGAGGGCGATGGGGGTCGCGCCGAGCGCGAGTTGGACGGCGAAGCTGCGAGCCTTCTCCACGTTCTTCTTCAGCTCGATGTTCTGGGACAGCTCAAGGCTCACGGCCTGATATTTGCTGTGGGCGATGAGCCCGAGCATGCGGTCGACGCCGGCGACCAGGAGGCCCATGACAGCACCGAGGATCAGCGCGACAGGCAAGCTGAGAGAACTTTGGAAGATGAGGACCGAGAGGATCCCAGCAACCGCGGTCGACATCGCAATCGCCAGCGGTGAAGTGTAGATCGCAGGCCAGGGCAGGGCCGTCATGCAGCCTGCGACGATGAGCGAGATGAGACCCACGACGATGGATTCTTTGTCTCCGGGCACGGTGATCGCTGCGACCCACGTACTCGCGGACAAGGCGATGACCACGCCCGCGACCTGCGCCGAGACGTTGGCCACGGCGTCCGAAGCCCCCATCCCACGGGTGAGGTTCTGCACGAAGGTCCACAGCAGACCGAGACCCGCCAGGACCGGGAGCCAGTCCAGATAGGGTGCCGTGTCGTCGCGGAACGCCGCGAGCAGTCCGGCCACGCCGAAGAGGAAGAGCATGATCGAGGTCGCTCGGGGCTGCGGCGAGTCCGTGAGCCGCGGCCAACCGTAGGCGACACCGAAGACGATGAGTCCCGTCGCAAGCAGGAACAAGGTGTAGCCCCAGTACACGGAGGCACTGAGGGCCAGGGCCAGTACCAGGGCAACAGCTACTCGAATCCATCTGATCACAGCACTATCGTGCCTTACTCGGCCGCGAGTACGCGATTTGAGCAGGTATCGGCGATCCCTCACCGAGGCTCCAATCACCCGCGATCACCGACTGTCACGGGCAGCAAGCCGCCCTTGACAGACAACAGGCCGCCTTTCACAGTCACCAGACCTCCATTCGCGGGCATCGGGCATGAGTCACGGCCGACCCTGGTCACGCCTTCGGACACCGACCTACGCTGATTCGCACCAGTTCAAACAGATCGAACAAGGTCAAACGGATCGCACCAGTTCATCCACATCGTGCAGAGCCCAGGCCCGGACGGGCAGCAACGGAGGACACCATGACAACCATGAAGCCAACCTCAACAGACGACCAGCATCACTTCGACATCGGCTCGGACCTCGGAGCGCAGCAGCTCAATTCACTCTCCGCCCTCTTCGACGGGACCACCCGTTCGGTCCTGAGCACCCTGCCCCTCCCCGCATCACCGCAGTGTCTGGAGATCGGGGCAGGAAACGGCTCAGTGGCCCGGATGATCGCCGAGCAGACCGGCGGGCAGGTGGTGGCGATCGACCTCGACACAACACACCTGCCGCGAACGCCCGGAGTCGAACCGCACCGTCACGACATTCGCGAGGGAGTCCCCGCCGGCCCCTTCGACCTCATCCACGCACGGCTCGTCCTCACCCACCTGCCCGCGCGACGAGAGATATTCGCCCAGCTCATCGATGAGCTGGCACCCGGAGGTTGGCTCGTTCTCGCCGACGTCGGCCTCGCCGACGAGCTGCTGGTGGCCCCGGAGGAAACCGATCATGATGTCTGGCGCAAGTACAATGATGCGGCGTACCGGCAGGTCGGTCCGGCCGCCGGACACGACTATCTGTGGGCCGAGCAGACCGAGGCAGCCATGTTCGGTGCCGGGCTCAGCGAGGTTTTCGCAGAGCACCTCGTCCCGCTTGCCCGCGGCGGCGGCCCCTGGGCCGTCTACCAATCCAACCTCAGCAAGCAGGCCGAGGCACCGCTCCTGGCCACGGGGCTGAGCACGACGGATATGGACCGCTATCGCGCCATGCTCAGTGACCCCGAATTCCGTGCGCGCTTCTTCTCACTGACATACACGGCAGGACGCAAGCCGAGCGCATAACTGACTCCTCCTCTCCAGCGACTCAGCGCCCTTCCCTTCCCGGCTTTGGGAAAGCACACCTTCGCACCCTCGGTATACTTTCCCCAGGCCGCATCTTCTGCGGCCGCACCGAGTCAGAGGAGGTGGGTGGAGCGCATGCGAATCCTGCACATCTGCCCCACCGCCCGACTCGAATCCCCACTGGCCCCGGAATCCCTGCAGTACCTCGGCCATCAAGTCGAACGCCTCGGCCTCGATCAGCTGAACTCGGCACGCACCGATCTGAGTGCTGCCGACGTCATCGTCGCCGATGCCTGCCTTGACCTGTCCTTGGCCCCTGCCATCGCCGAGGCGGTGGCGCGGGCTCACATCAGTGCTCCGATCGTCGTCGTGCTCAGTGAAGGCGGCCTGGCGACCGCCTCGGCGAAGTGGAATGTGTCCGATATCGTCCTCACCACCGCTGGCCCCGCCGAGGTGGAGGCCCGCCTGCGTCTGGCCCGTGACCACCACCTGTCGACGCCGTCACACGAGGGTGCATCGCGAGGAGGAGGCGGCGGCGCGAGCACAGCGGCGACCGTGGCCACGTCGGGAACCTCACGCGCCGAGGCTGCATACGGCGGTGGCCCGTGGATCAGCGAGGGCGACCCCATGGTCGTCGTCAGCGGCGCCCTGCGCATCGATGAGACCGCATTCACCGCGCACCTCGGCAAACGCAGCCTCGACCTGACCTACCGCGAATTCGCCCTGCTGAAGTTCTTCGCCATGCACCCCGAGCGCGTCTTCACCCGTGATGAGATTCTGCTCGAGGTATGGGGAGACGACTACTACGGCGGCACCCGCACCGTCGATGTGCATGTCCGCCGTGTGCGTGCGAAACTCGGCAAAGACTTTGAGAACGCCATCCACACCGTGCGCTACGTCGGCTACCGTTTCAGCCCCGACTCAGCAGCAGCCCGCGGAGACTCCGCTAACGTTCACGATGACCCCGCGGCTGCCCACGACGGTGGAGCAGTCCCAAGCACCGACGACAAGTCGGAACCCGACAAGGCGTCGGAACCCGACGAAGAATCGCCACCTGAAGCACAGCCGGAGTCGAACGAGGAGGACCTGAAGGTATGAGAATCGAAGCCAGCGGAGCCGTGATGGGGACCCCGATCGCCACCCTCGCCGAGGCGGAGCTGACCTTCCTGGACCACGTGGCAGCGGCCGATGGGTCCGCCGAGATCTCCGGCGGGCTTCTGGCCATCGCCACCGGTGAGGACGAATCGCATTCGGCACAGACGGCGTCGAGCGTCTGGCGGGTCTACGCCGACGACGCTCTCATCGGTTTCGGCATCCGCGCCCTGCAGGGCGATCGCCATGCGGCCGAATTCCTCATCGCCCCTGATCATCGCGGCCAGGGCCTCGGCGAGGAGCTGCTGTCGACGATCCTCGACGAGGAACCCTCCTCCTGGTGCTGGTCGCACGGCGACCACCCCGCAGCCCAAAGACTCGCAGACAAGCACGGGCTGGGCCGCGACCGGGTGCTCTATCAGATGCGCACCGAGTCCGGCCTCAACCTGGACGACCTGCCGCAGACCTCGGCCCCCGACAACGTCACGATCCGGTCCTTTTCCCCGGGCGATGAGGAGGGGTGGCGGCAGGTCAACAATGCGGCCTTCGACTGGCACCCTGAGCAGGGGTCGCAGACGGCGGAGGACTTCGCCGAGATCATCCAGGCGCCCGACTTCGATCCGGATTCGGTGATCCTCGCCACCCGAGATGATCAGGTCATCGGATTCCACCAGACCAAGCTCACGGACTTCGATGATGAGGGCCGCCTCGGCGAGGTCTATGTTGTCGGGGTCGATCCGAGCGTCCATGCCAAAGGCGTGGGCAAGGCACTGACGATCGAAGGCATGCGGCGGATGGTGGCTGCCGGAGCGAAGGTGATCGAACTCTACGTCGAGTCCGACAACGCACCGGCGCTAGGCTTGTACGAGCGGCTGGGATTCCATGTCGCGGTGGCGCATGTGTCCTATGCGCCGGCTTCCTCGACCGAACGCAATCAGGAGTAGAGCGATGTACGACATCAGCGCAGTCGGAGCGGAACTGGGTCTGCCGGATCCGGAGGATCGATTCCTCGACCGAGAACTCAGCTGGTTGGCGTTCAACGAGCGTGTCCTCGACCTCGCCTCAGACCCTGACATGCCGCTGCTGGAGAGGGTCCGCTTCCTCTCGATCTTCGCAACCAACCTCGACGAGTTCTTCATGGTCCGCGTCGCCGGCCTCAAACGCCGCATCAACACCGGCCTGGCCGTGCCCAGCGTCACCGGGCGGATGCCGCTGCAGGTGATGCACGCGATCGGGGTCCGGGCCCACGAACTCATGACCCGCCATGCCGCCCTGCTCAAGGACGACATCGGGCCCCGCCTCGATGCGGAGTCGATCACGAAGGTCCAGGTGGACGAGCTCACCGAAGACGAACGTGCCCGGGTCGACGAATTCTTCGCCGGCCATGTCTTCCCCGTCCTCACCCCGCTCGCGGTGGACCCGGCCCACCCGTTCCCCTATATCTCGGGACTCTCGCTCAACCTCGGCGTCCTTCTGCGCTACCCGGACTCCGGCAAGGAGCTCTTCGCCCGGGTCAAGGTGCCGCCGCGCCTGCCCCGGTTCTTCAATGTCGCCACGGCCACGGACCGCCCCGTCGGCCGCGATGTCCCCGCCCGCTTCGTCGCGCTCGAAGACATCATCGCCGAGCACCTCGACACTCTCTTCGAGGGGATGGAGATCATCCACCACTCGACCTTCCGCGTCACCCGCAATGAGGACGTCGAGGTCGAAGAGGACGATGCGGAGAACCTCCTCAAGGCTCTGGAGAAGGAGCTCCTGCGCCGTCGCTTCGGTCCGGCGGTGAGGTTGGAGATCACGGAGAACATCCATCCCCGCGTCCGCGAGATGCTCAAGGACGAACTCGGCATCGACGAGAACGAGATCTACCAGCTGCCGACCCCGCTCGACCTCTCCGGCATGTCAGACATCGCCGATGTCCCCCGCGATGACCTGCACTTCCGCAAGATGGTCCCGCAGATGAACAAGGATCTGTCGCTGCGCGAATCCAGCGACCAAGTCGACGTCTTCGCAGCCGTGAGCAATCGCGACATCCTCCTCCACCACCCCTACGACTCGTTCTCCACGAGCGTGCAGGCGTTCCTCGAGCAGGCGGCCGCGGACAAGAACGTGCTCGCCATCAAGCAGACGCTCTACCGGACCTCAGGTGACTCCCCGATCATCGATGCCCTCGTCGACGCCGCACAGGCAGGCATCCAGGTCCTCGCCGTCGTCGAGATCAAGGCTCGCTTCGATGAGGAGGCCAACATCACCTGGGCGCGCAAGCTCGAACGCGCCGGTGTCCATGTCGTCTACGGAATCGTCGGCCTCAAGACCCACGCGAAGCTCTCCCTCGTCGTCCGTCAGGAGGCCGAGGGTCTGGCCCGCTACTGCCACGTCGGCACCGGAAACTACCACCCGAAGACCGCGCGCGGGTACGAGGACTTCGGGCTGCTGACCAAGGACAAGAACGTCGCCGATGACCTGACGAAGCTGTTCAACCAGCTCTCCGGATACGCTCCCTTGGCCGAGTATTCGCGTCTGCTCGTCGCACCCACACGGGTCCGGTCGGGACTGACCGAGCTCATCGACAAGGAGATCGCCATCGCCGAGGCGGGCGGTGAGGGCATGATCCGGATCAAGGTCAACTCCATCGTCGATGAGGCGATCATCGATGCCCTCTACATGGCCTCCCGCGCCGGGGTCAAGGTCGAGGTCTTCGTCCGCGGCATCTGCGCCCTGCGACCGGGCATCCCCGGGGTGAGTGAGAACATCACCGTGCGCTCCGTCCTCGGCCGCTTCCTCGAACATTCGCGGACCTTCGTCTTCGGCAACAACGGCGATCCGCTCGTCTACATCGGCTCGGCGGACATGATGCACCGCAACCTCGACCGACGCGTCGAAACGCTCGTCGAACTCGTCGCCCCGAATCACAAGGCCGAGATCATCGAACTCTTCGATCTCGCCTTCGCGGACACCACCTCGGCGTTCGACCTCGCCGCCGACGGCAAGTGGACGCGCAGCACCCACGACGATGAGGGCAACCGTCTCGCCGAGTATCAGACGGAGCTCATCCGCCGACATCGCAAGCGCCGACAGATCGGGGAAGAGGCTTGAGCGCGAAATCGGTCGGTTCCGCGCAGGCATCCTCGCGCGTCACCGCCGATATCCTCGCCGCCGGGGCCCTGTGCTGGCGCCAGGGCAGCGAAGGCATTGAGGTCGCACTCATCCACCGCCCCCGCTACAACGACTGGTCCTGGCCCAAGGGCAAGGTCGAATCCGGAGAGACCCTTCCCGAGACTGCTGTTCGTGAGGTCAAAGAGGAGACGGGACTCGACATCACCCTCGGCGTTCCCCTGCCCTCAGCCGAGTACATGGTCGGGGGAAAGAACCTCAAGAAGGTCTTCTACTGGTCGGCTCAGGTCAAGAGCGATCACACCTTCGCGCCGATGAGCAAGGCCGAGGTCGATGAGGTGGGATGGTTTCCCGTCGGCGAGGCTCGCACGAAGCTGACTTCCTATGCCGATCGCGACCAACTCGATGCCCTGGAGAAGTACGATGCGACCAACGCGCTGCGCGCCTGGCCGCTGATCCTCGTCCGGCACGGTAAGGCCTTTCCCCGCGCGAAGTGGCATGAGACGGAGCACGTGCGCCCGCTGCTGGCGCTGGGCACCCGCCAGGCCATGGCACTGACCGGGCTGCTCTCGGCATGGGGGACGAAGAAGCTGATCTCGAGTCCGTGGAAGCGGTGTGTGGCCACGCTGACCCCCTTGTCTGCGGCGACGGGCAAGTCGATCAGGAAGGTCTCGTGCCTGAGTGAGAAGGCAAGTTCGGCGAACCCCGACAAGACCTCGCGGTTCATCGAGAAGCTGTTGGAGAAGGGCAAGCCGGTCATCTACTGCACCCACCGCCCGGTCCTGCCGCTGATCCTCGCGGTCTATGCCAAGCATGCCCCGCAGCGCATCGCTGAGAAGCTGCCGCAGGAGGACCCCTACCTCAAACCCGGTGAGATCATCGTCGCGTATGTGCGTCCGGGGGCTGTGCCTCGCATCGTCGAGTTCGAACGGATCCGCCCGATCGACGCCTGAGGCTGGGCGTGTTCGTGGCTGGTCCTGGGCTTGTTTGCGCCCGGGTTTCGGCGTGTTTGCCTCAAGATTTCAGCGTGTTCGCCACTGGACTTCGCCCGTAATGACTGGTCACAGCGTCATCCGAAATTCGGAGCTTCGCCCCTCCGACTTGTCGTCCCGACAATGATCCTTTCATGAATTCGCGGGTGCCTGTGATGGAGCACTCACCCGGACTTGAAGCCTTCAGGATCCATTCATCTTCCATTCACTTTGCCACTCCCCGAGCTTTACACACGATCCTTAGCGTGTAACACGAAAGATCGAGCAACCTCGAACAGTGTTCTCATATTCGAAAGGCATCTTCGTGAAGCTGAAGCACCTGGCACCCTCCGCTGCAATCCTCGCAGCCGGCGCACTCACCCTGTCGGCATGTGGCGGAACCTCCGCCACCGGAGAGGAAGCAAGCAGCGGTGGCGACAGCGACCTGCAGGGCACCCTCACCGGCATCGGCGCTTCCTCGCAGAAGGCTGCGATGGACGCCTGGACCGCCGACTTCGCCGCGGAGAACTCCGGCGTGACTGTCAACTACTCCCCCGATGGCTCGGGTGCAGGCCGCGAGCAGTTCCTGGCTGGAAACGCTCAGTTCGCCGGTTCTGACGCTCACCTCGACGATGACGAAGTCAAGCAGGGCAAGGAAGCCTGCGGCGCCGATGGAGCCTACGAGTTCCCCGTCTACATCTCCCCGATCGCAGTGGCGTTCAACGTCGAAGGCGTCGACGAACTCAACCTCGCACCTGCAACCATCGCCAAGATCTTCAAGGGCGAAATCAGCAAGTGGAACGACAAGGCGATCAAGGCCGACAACCCGGATGCCGATCTGCCTGACACGAAGATCACCGCCGTCCACCGCGCCGATGACTCCGGCACCACGGAGAACTTCGCCGAGTACCTCAAGGCCACAGCCGAGAAGGACTGGGACGCTGAGGTCAGCGGAGACTTCCCGAAGGACTTCGGTGGCGAGGCCGCACAGGGCACCGATGGTGTCGTGCAGACCGTCTCCGACACCGATGGAGCCATCGGCTACGCTGACGCCTCCGCTGTCGGTTCGCTGAGCAAGGCCAAGGTCAAGGTCGGCGACGAATACGTCGAGCTCTCCGCCGATGCCGCTTCGAAGGTCGTCGACGCTTCCGACAAGGTCGAGGGCCGCACCGAAGGCGACCTCGCCTTCGACCTGGCTCGCGACACCACCGAGTCGGGCGCCTACCCGATCGTCCTCGTGTCCTACCACGTCGTCTGCTCGTCCTACAAGGACCAGGAGACCGTGGACATGGTCAAGGCCTGGGAGAAGTTCGTCGTCTCCGAGGAAGGACAGAAGTCGGCAGCAGACTCCGCTGGCTCGGCCCCATTGTCTGACGACCTGCGTTCGCAGATCGAAACCGTCATCGATTCGATCAAGGTTGAAGGCTGAAACTTGGCCACTGACCTGCAGAATTGATCAGTCGAGAAGCGGCGCAGCGACCCTGCGCCGCTTCTCGGTGCCTAGGGATCCGTGAACCGGATCCACCACAAGTTTCATGAGGAGCACTTGTGCCGACCAGCACACAGACCACAGAGTCCGGCCCTGCCGGAACACCTGAACCGGGCTCACGCGGTGAGTCCGGCGCAGCCCAGAAGCCCAAAGCCGTCGTTCGTCCCGGAGACCGGATCTTTTCGGCCGCGACGCTCATCGCCGGCATCCTGATCCTGCTCATCCTGGCAGGGGTCGCCCTGTTCCTTCTGGCGCAGTCCAAGGACACCATCGAAGCCCAGATCACCGATCCGAGCTCGATCACCGGCGGCAAGGGATTCTTCTCCTACGTCTGGCCGCTTGTCATCGGCACACTGATCTCCTCCGCCATCGCCCTGCTCGTGGCGACTCCGTTCGCGCTGGGCATCGCACTGTTCACCACGCACATGTCGCCTCGGAAGCTCGCCCCGGTCCTCGGCTACGTCATCGACCTGCTCGCCGCGATCCCCTCCGTCGTCTACGGTCTGTGGGGAATCGCCCTGGCCGGCAACCTCACCGCGTTCTACCTGTGGCTGTCGAAGTGGTTCGGCTGGATCCCGATCTTCGCCCCCGACGAGAACGGCGATGTGTCGAACACCGGGCGCACCCTGCTGACGGCCTCCCTCGTGCTCGCCATTATGATCCTGCCGATCATCACCTCTCTGACCCGCGAGGTCTTCCTGCAGACTCCCCGTCTGCAGGAAGAAGCAGCTCTCGCTCTCGGCGCCACGCGCTGGGAGATGATCCGCATGTCGGTGCTGCCGTTCGGAAAGTCCGGCATCGCCTCGGCGACCATGCTCGGCCTCGGCCGCGCGCTCGGCGAAACTATGGCTGTGGCCATGATCCTCTCCCCTGGACTGCTCACCGCATCCCTGGTGGTCAGCGGCAATCAGACCATCGCTTCTGAGATTGCTCAGAACTTCCCCGAAGCCGCCGGACTGCGACTGTCCGAACTGATCACAGTCGGCCTCGTCCTGTTCGTCATCACCCTGCTGGTGAACATGGGTGCACGTGCAATTGTTGCCAAGACCTCGGTGAAGGGCAGTTGAGAATGTTGACTACTACGAACAATTCGACGACCACATCTCGTGCCCTCACCTCAAAGCAGCTGCCCAAGGCCACACCATGGGTGATTGCGGTTGCCTCGATCATCGTCGCGACCATCATCAGCTTCATCGCCTTCAGCGGCTTCAACATCCCTGTCGTCGCGGTCCTCGCCGGACTCATCAACGTCGTGGCCGTCTTCGCGCTCTCCGGTGCCTATGAAGGCCGCCGTAAGGCGACCGACCGGGTGGCGACCACCGTTGTCACCTCTTCGTTCATCCTCGCCTGTGTTCCCCTCATCTCTCTGCTCTGGATGACCATCGCCAAGGGCGGAGCCGCTATCAGCGTCGACCTCCTCACCCGCACGATGCTCGGCATGAAGGGCGTCCTCGACCAGCAGTACGTCGCCGGCGAAGCAACTATCGCCGGTGGCTTCTACCACGCGATCGTCGGCACCGTCCTGATCACGGCCATGGCATGCCTCATCTCGATCCCCATCGGCGTGCTGACGGCCATCTACCTCGTCGAATACTCCGGCAAGAACAAGCTGGGCAAGGCCATCACCTTCCTCGTCGACGTGATGACAGGCATCCCCTCGATCGTCGCCGGTCTCTTCGCCTTCGCTCTGTTCTCCACCATCGTGGGCTTCGTCATGCCGGATGCGGCAGGCATTGCGAAGACAGGCTTCACAGCCGCCGTGGCACTGTCTGTGCTCATGATTCCGATCGTCGTGCGCAACACAGAGGAGATCCTGCGCCTGGTCCCGATGGACCTGCGAGAGGCGTCCTACGCTCTGGGCGTGCCGAAGTGGAAGACGATCGTCAAGATCGTTCTGCCCACCTCGGTGTCGGGCATCCTCTCCGGCATCACCATCGCAATCGCCCGCGTGATCGGCGAAACCGCACCGATCATGGTCACCGCCGGATTCGCCAAGGCACTCAACTGGAACCTGTTCTCCGGCTGGATGTCGACGCTGCCCACCTACATCTACGACTCGCAGCTGCGCCCCGTCTCCCCCGGTGACGCAGCCCTGGCCAGCTCGGAGCGAGCCTGGGCAGCAGCCCTCGTCCTCGTCACCCTGGTCATGGTCCTCAACCTCCTCGCCCGCGTCATCGCGAGGGTGCTCGCCCCGAAGACAGGGCGCTGATGAAGCACTGAGCCCCCGAGCCACTGACTCACCACATACTTGTTACAGACATTCCACAGATAGGGAAACACATGTCCAAGCAGATCGACATCAAGGATCTCGACATCTTCTACGGCGACTTCCGCGCCGTCGATGGTGTGCAGATGCAGATCAAGCCCCGCTCGGTCACGGCCCTCATCGGCCCCTCGGGCTGCGGTAAGTCAACCGTGCTGCGCACACTCAACCGGATGCACGAAGTGATTCCGGGCGCCAGCGTCTCGGGCGAAGTGCTCATGGACGGCAACGACATCTACGGTGCCGGCGTCGACCCGGTCAACGTGCGTCGCGAGGTCGGCATGGTCTTCCAGCGCGCGAACCCGTTCCCCACGATGAGCATCAAGGAGAACGTGCTGGCCGGGGTGCGCCTCAACAGCAAGCGCATGTCGAAGTCCGAGGCCGATGACCTCACCGAACGTGCGCTGCGCGGCGCCAACCTCTGGAATGAGGTCAAGGACCGCCTCAACCTGCCCGGTTCCGGACTCTCCGGTGGTCAGCAGCAGCGCCTGTGCATCGCCCGCGCGATCGCCGTCGAGCCCGAGGTCCTGCTCATGGACGAACCGTGCTCCGCACTCGATCCGATCTCCACTCTGGCCATCGAGGACCTCATCAACGACCTCAAGGACCAGTACACGGTCGTCATCGTCACTCACAACATGCAGCAGGCTGCTCGCGTGTCCGACAAGACCGCGTTCTTCAACATCGCCGGAACCGGCAAGCCGGGCAAGCTCATCGAGTTCAACGAGACCTCGACGATCTTCTCCAACCCAGAGAAGGAAGAGACCGAGAACTACATCTCCGGCCGCTTCGGATGACCTGAGGGGCCAGTGCGGTGCGTCCGCGCCGAGGTTGGCCGCCGTTCTCAGCGAGAGTGTCCAACGGGTGGTAACTTCGTCTCGATCCAAGCGCCTGGGTCGAGACGAAGTTACCACCCGTTTCCTGTATTCACGGCCTGTGGTGGTCCCTCGGCGTCCGGTGGCCCCTCGGCGTACGCGTCTGAACAATGTCTGGGAGTTGCCTCCGCAATCAACCGAATGACCTTTCCAGCAACCCATCGCCGATATATCGTTATATATCGTCAAGGCGATTCAATCAGACCTGGAGGTCATCATGAACGAGCCATTCAATCACGGAGGTTTCTCTCGCCGAGGCGGCGATTGGGGCGGTTCCAACATCTGGGAGGCGATGGAGCAGCTACGCTCTTCCTTCAACCCCAAACAGCCTTTCCGCATGAACCGCGGAGACGTCCGCGCCGGGATCCTCACACTGCTGGCCGAGGCCCCGATGCACGGCTACCAGATCATCCAAGAGATCGAAGAACGCAGCGGCGGCAGCTGGAAGCCCAGCCCAGGGTCGGTCTACCCGACGCTGCAGCTGCTCACCGATGAGGGACTCATCAGCGCGGAGTCCTCCAGCGGGCGCAAGACCTATTCGCTCACCGAGGCCGGACGCGAACAGGTCGAATCCGAACCGGAGTCCAGTGCTCCGTGGGAGACGACGAAGAAGCCCGACGCACCCAGGGCCGCAAACCTGGCCAAGGCCGGCGTCGAACTGGCCCAGGCAGCGGCTCAGGTCGGTCGTACCGGCAGCAAAGAACAGGTCGCTGAGGCGGTCACTGCTCTCGAGGAGACCAAGCGCAGGCTGTATTCGATCCTCGCCGAGGACTGACACGTGAAGGAGAGGACCCTTCGGGCTCGCTACGGTCGCATCCTCCGATTCGCTGCGACCCAGATGATCGTGGCCTGGTGGTTCGAGTTGACGCTGCCGCGAATCGGCCTGGGTCGGTTCGCGGCCCGGGGCCGGATAGACCGGTGGCGTTCGAGCGCCAAACGGTTCCGCGCCCTGGCCGTCGAGCTCGGCGGGCTGATGATCAAGGTCGGTCAGTTCCTCTCCTCACGCATGGATGTGCTCCCACCTGAGATCACCAAAGAGCTGGAAGGCCTGCAGGACGAGGTCGCTCCGGTTCCCTTCGACCAGATCCGCATCCTCGCCGAGGCGCAGCTGGGGATGGATCTCAACAACGCATTCGCCTCGTTCGATCCGCGCCCGCTGGCAGCGGCGTCCTTGGGGCAGGCGCATTCGGCGACGCTGACCTCGGACAATGCCGATGAGCTCGGATTCGCCGAGGTGGTCGTCAAGGTCCAGCGTCCGGGCATCGCCGCTGTCGTCGAGGTTGATCTGCGCGCCCTGCGCCGGATCGCCGGCTGGCTCTCCCGAGTCCGGTTCATCTCCCGACGCGTCGATATGCCAGCCCTGGTCGAGGAGTTCGCCCATGTCAGTCTCGAGGAGATTGACTATCTCCATGAAGCCGCGAATGCGGAGGCCTTCGCCATGGACGCGGCAGCATCGGCAACGGGGTCGGCGGCACCGTCGGCGGCATGGTCGGCGGATGCGTCAGATGCTGCTGCTCCTGCGGTCGAGTCGGCTCGGGTGCAGGCCCCGCGGATCGTCTGGGAACAGACCACGCCACAGGTCCTGACCATGGAAGATGTCACGGCAATCAAGGCCAACGACATCACCAATGTGCGCCGAGCCGGCATCGACCCCCACGAGGTTGCAACGACTTTCGCGCACACGATGTTCGACCAGCTCTTCCGCACCGGCTTCTTCCATGCCGATCCCCATCCCGGCAATATCTTCGTGACACCTTCTCACCCGGGCACAACCTCGGCGGGGGCGAACTGGCACCTGACCTTCGTTGACTTCGGAATGATGGGGCACGTGCCCGAGAACCTGCGCTCAGGTCTGCGGGAACTCATCATCGCCGTGGCGCTGCGGGATTCCCGCCGACTCGTCGCCAGCGTCGAACTCATCGGGGTTCTGCTCGACGGAGCGGACACGGAGGAACTCGAGCGCTCCCTCACGGGGCTCTTCGCACGATTCGGAGGCATGGGGTTCGCGCAGCTGCGCGACGTTGATGAGAAGGAGCTGCGGGCCTTCTCCACGGATTTCGAATCAGTGGTGCGGGATCTGCCCGTGCAGCTGCCGGAGAACCTCTTCCTCATCATCCGCTCGCTGTCCATGGTCTCGGGCCTGTGCAGTTCGCTCAATCCCTCGTTCAACATCTGGGAGGTCGTCGAACCCTATGCCAGCGAGCTGATCGAGGAGGAGAAGGGCGGTGTCGCCGGAACTGCGGCGAAGGAGGCGCTCAACTTCGTGCGCCTGACGCTGGGTCTGCCGGGACGACTCGACAGCCTGGTGCAGAGGCTCGAGAACGGCGAGCTCTCGGTGGCCACTCCCAAACTGGACCGTCGCGTTGCCGGCCTCGAACTTCTGGCCCGCGGGGTGATCTCGGCTGTGCTGTTCACTGGCTTCGTCATCGGCGGTGCTGTGTTGCTGCCGACGACGTGGTTGGGTGGCGTGCTGCTGCTCATCGCCTCGGCGCCGGCGCTCATCCACAGCCTGACCACCCTGCTGCGGCACAGAAGGCTCACTCACCGTCAGCGGGGTCGGTGAGTGCACTCACCGACCCCGCTGACGGTTCGGGTTGAAATTGTTCGGATTAAATTGTCGGTCACGGCCACAGAGCAGCGCGAGCACCAAGCCGACGAACGCGGTAGGAGTAAGTGGCCCAGCCGAGCGCCAGCGCCCACAGCGGGAATAGGAGAGTCGGTCCGATCGTCACCCAGTTGCCATCCAAGCTGACGCCTTTGAGTAGAACCGAATGGATCAATCCCATCCCTCCGGTGAACAGCGCCAGGGTGACGATGCTGGCGGGAATCGTTGCGAGGAGGATGGGCACTCGTCTTCCTGCCAGCGGCCCGGTCCACCGCGGAAACCGCTCTCCCCATTTCTGCACCAATCCCAGAGTCAGCAGCGCTCCGACCAATCCGGCGATGGCCAGCGCCAGTCCTGAGTGCCACATCCCGGCCTGGAGACCTTCGGTATAGAACTCGGGACTGAGTCCGAAGGGGATGCCCATTGCCCACAGAATTCGAGTGGATGCATAGATGACCGGAACGGCGACGGCCACACCGACGGCGACTTTGGCACTGCCCCGGATGGGCTGCCGACTTTCAGGTTCAGCGCTTGCCCTGGTGCGACGGTGGCGGCTCTCCAGCGACGCCCACGTCGCTACCCACAGTCCCGGGCCGAGCAGCATGAATCCCTGCCAGAGGACGGGAACGGGGATCGGTGGGAACTGCAGGCTCACCGTATAGCCGAGGTAGGCCAACACCAAGGTGTCGGTGAAGACCACGGTCGTGACGAGGGCGAGGATCACTGCGAAGATGCCGACCGTCGCGACTGCTTTGGCGCGCAACCGCGGCAGTGTCAGGAATGTCGCTGCAAGTGTCAGGCTCAGCAGTGCGCAGGACCCGACCAGTGCCGCTCCAGCGGGGATGGAGAAATAGTCGAGCAGAGAGTTGAATTCGCCCGGTTCCGCATGGCCGAACGGAGAGACGAGGATCCTGCTCCCCCACAGCACTGAGACGACCAGCATGGTCAGGGACCAGACCGCGCTCAGGCCGAGCATGATGACTCCGAGGTGGGGTGCCTTCGCCGATTGAGATGGATTTTCTGACTGTGTACCACTCTGTGTTGTCTTCATGCTTCAACATTCGCTCCGAGGCCGTCCCTACAGACTCCCCTAAACGGGTGAACCGTGCCCTTCGACGGGTGAAGCGCGTGACTCAGAGAGTGATGAATCCCGATTCGAAGGCTCTGATGACAGCCTGGGTCCGGTCCCGGGCGCCGAGTTTGCCGAGCAGCGAACTGACATAGGTCTTAACCGTCTCACTCCCGATGAATAGCTCACCGGCGATCTCCACATTGCTCAGACCCCGTGCCATGAGTGAGAGCACCTCCTGCTCGCGACTGCTCAACTGGGCAGTACTGGCCAGGTCTTCGCGCCGCCCCGCCTGAGCCGCCATCTCACGCACCTTCTGCGGATACAGGAGCACTTCCCCACCGGCGACAACATGCACGGCTCGGATGAGTTCCTCCGGCTGCGCTCGCTTGAGCACGAAACCATCGGCACCGGCACGCAGCGCCTCGAAGACGTAGTCGTCGCTGTCGAAGGTCGTGAGGATGAGCACGCGAGGCGGATCCGATCGATTCACGAGCAGCCGAGTCGCTTCGAGTCCGTTCAGTTGCGGCATCCGCACATCCATGATGACGACATCGGGTTGAGTGCGCTGGGCGAGGTCGATGGCATCGGCACCATCGCCTGCCTCACCGACCACCTCGAGTCCAGGAGCAGAGTCGATGATCGCTGCCAGCCCGGCACGCACCAACGGTTCGTCGTCGATGAGAACCACCCTGATGCTCATTCCTGTGTCTCCTCATTCGCTGCCCGTACAGTGGTGCTGGGTGTCGCAGTGCCGCCGGCCGTCGGCAGCACTGCCTCGATGGTCCACGTTCCGCCGTCTGAATTCCACCGAACTTCCCCGCCGAAGAGTTCGACGCGTTCCCTGATGCCCCGCAGACCCCGGCCGGCACCCGCATTGTCGCCTGCACCTGCGCTATTCCCCGCACCTGCGTCGTTCCCAGCACCCTTCGCGCTCCCCGCGCAGGCATTGCTCGCCACCATCGTCACCGCCGTCGTGTCGACGGCGATCGACACCGAGAGCCCCGGTTCCGAGGCATGTCGAAGCGAATTCGTCAGTGCCTCGCGCACGATCCGATGCAGCTCATGCGCGACATCAGGAGGCAGTGCACCCACCTCGCCGCTGAACCTCAGCTGCGTGGGATGCCCCACCGACCTCGCTTCCTCGGCCAGGATCTCGAGGTCATCGATCATTCGCCGAGGTGATTGCGCCGTTCTCAAATCGGCCCCGGTGTCGTCATCTGCATCCAGATCAGCCTCCGAACGCAGCAGAGTGAGGACATGGTCCAACTCAGCGACCGCCTCACGACCGGTCCGAGCGATTTCGTCAACGGCCGCCTCGGCGACGGTAGGATCCGAAGTCAGCGAACGCTTGGCCACTGCCGCCTGCATCGTCGTCACGGTCAGAGCATGGCCGATCGAGTCGTGCACCTCGCGGGCGAGCACCGTGCGCCGGAACCGACGGACCCGGTCGCGACCGGCGAGCTCGGCACGGTCGGCCGCTGACGGCCCCAGGAGAACCTGCGCATAGTTCGGAAGAAAGTACCCCTCCACGACGACGATGGCGATGCACATCAGGAGAATTCCCACAGCGAGAGCCTGGATCAGTTCGGCAGGCAGGACGGTCGCCGCAGTGTCCGTCTGGGTGCCGATGAGACCGTTGGAGAGCTCCTGCGCCTGCCCGGGATCGGCGGCCAGAACAATCGCGGCGGGGACGAGGACGACGACGGTGAATAAGAGCAGGGCGCCAGCGAAGGTGTGGCCGAAGTAGAACAGGGCACCGCGCAATCGATCGGCGGTGCTCGGCCGCCTCGGTGGGGTGGGAATACTCAGTTCGAGCAGCTGCTCGACAAGAGTGCGCTCGAGGGCGCGGATGACCGCGAGGAAGGCGGGGACGCACAGCAGCAGGAACACGATGATTCCGACGGCGACGATGGCCAGTGCTTCCGACCGGTCCCCGACCTGTTTCGAGGCGGTGACGGTCCAGATCACGACCGCCGCATAGGGCACGGCGATGACGCCGCCGATCAGCAGGATCAGCAGCCTGCGCCACAGCACTGCCACGCGAGCTCTCACCGTCACCAGACTACCGTCGTGGCGCGCGATCGGTCCCGGAAGCCAGGCTCTTTCGAAAGCAGCAACAGAAAAGCCACCAACCGGCCCCATCCATGACTCAATCCGCTCCGAATCAGCTGATGTACGACGAGAGTCTTCGAAAGGATCGTCATGACAACTCATACAGTTTCATCATCAGCTCACACCACCCGCACCAGCGTTCAACTCGTCTCAGGTCTCTTCGGAGCAGTGTTCCTCCTGGTGGGCATCCTGGGTTTCGTTCCAGGTATCACCCAGGACCTGGACACGATCATGTTCGCCGGACATCATTCACAAGCCGCACTGCTGGGGATCTTCCAAGTCTCGGTGCTGCACAACATCGTCCACCTGCTCTTCGGCGTCGTCGGACTGCTCGGGCTCAGGTCACGTGGACTGGCCAAGACCTACCTCATCGTCGGAGGCGTCGTCTACGCGGTGCTGTGGGTCTACGGACTCGTCGTTCCGATGGAGTCGATGGGCAACTTCGTTCCGCTCAACACAGCCGATAACTGGCTGCACTTCGTCCTCGCCGTCGCCATGGTCACGACCGGGATCGTCTTCGGCCGGAAGGCCAGAGCTGCGGCTCAGAAGTGACGCATGCCAGTAAGGCGTACCCCCGCGGCGCAGTAGTGACGACTCAGATCAGCCGACGAAGGCCCTGACTACCAGGCCGATGCAGATCGCCAATGCTGCCGCCGCGGGGATGGTCAGAATCCAGACTCCGGCGACGGGCAGGATGAAACGGGCGCGTGCGCGACCTTTTCGTCCTGCGTACTGAGTACCCAAGATCGCTGATCCGAGGATGAATGTCAGCGACACGGGGACTCGCATGATGAGTGCTGCGGTGTACATGAGCACCGTGGCGGTGCCGTCCGCTGCCACAGATTTCAGAGGATCAAGTCCGGCCATGCGCACCGACAGGGTCCGCACCACCCGCCATCCGCTCAATCCGGTGCCGATCGCCAATGCCCCGGCGATGATCAGTCGCACCGGCCAGGAGATCTCGACGACGGAGAGTTCGGTGTACGGATTGGCCTCGACCGCAAGGAGGCCGACCATGACCAGGGCCGCGATCTTCTGTGCGTCCTGGATCCCGTGGACCAGCGACAACGAGGCGGTGAGGACCGAGTCGACCATGCGGGCACCGCGGAAGAGCGGCTTCGGAGGAGAAGCCGCGAAGGTCTTCGACAGCAGAGCCGTCAGACCCCAGGAGAGCAGGAAGCCGAGGATCGGTGAGAGCACCAGCGGCAGGATCACCGAGTCGAGAGCCTCGGCAGAGTTGACCGAGAATCCCAGCACGATACCGGCACCCAGGAGTCCGCCGATGAGACAGTGCGTGGACGACACCGGCAACGCGAGATAGTACGTGAACAGACTCCACGCCGTCGCTGCGACGAAAGCGATGATCAGAGACGTGAGGATGACTTCGGGGTCGCCGTCGAAGTGGACGATCTGGTTGGCGACGACGGAGGCGATTCCCTCGCCCAGCAGTGCCCCGATGAAGTTGAAGACCACGGCCAGGCCCAGGGCCCACCGCGCATTGATGGACCGTCCGACGACAGCGTTTCCGATGGTCAGCGCTGCATCATGGAAACCGTTCGAACCGGCGAAGATCACCGCGGTCACGATGACTCCCGCCAAGAGCAGATCCACGGACTACGACTCCTTGATCGCTATGGCGGCGACGACCTTGCCCAGCTCGGTGAAGCCGTATGCGGCGCGGACGAAGGCCTGCCCCAGCTGCGAGACGGCGGCCATGTAGGTCAGACCCCGCTTCGAGTTCGGAACAGCATCGGACATTCGCCACTGCAGGGCCTCGACCTGGTAGGTGAGGCGATTGATGGAGTCGACGTAGTCCCACTGATCCAACTTGCCCGGCAGTCGGGTGACCATGCGGGACGTGTGGTCCGTCTGGTTGGACAGGACGGCCAAGGTTTCGAGGACGCCCGAGGGCAGCTGATCGAATGCTTCCGAGGCAAGGACGAAACCAGCACCGTGGAGGAGGTGGCAGATGTCGCGCATGTGATGACCGAGCAGGTACAGGTCATTGCGATCAAAGGGAGTGATGTAGTTCTCGCGCAACGCACGAAGCACGGCTCCCATGTCCTCGTCGGCCTGATCGCCGATCTCGCGGAGACGGTCTGCGACCTGCCGGCGTTCGCTGACTTCGATGCCGGAGAGTTCGGCAAGCACCAGGTTGCATTGCCTCATCTGCCCGACCAGATCGGACAGCCGTTCGTAGAAGACAGTGTCCTGCGGTACTCGCTTGAGCCGCATGCGCTCCTCCTGCCCGGGGCCCGGTCGAGCCGGACGAATGTGCATGTTGCTTCAATTGTATGTGCCGGACGCTGAACCGAGAGCGCCTCTCGGCGGTAGGCCGCTCGAAGCGGCTGAATTTGGAGCCCGGGGCTTCAGATCCAGCGTCCGGTGGCCACGAGGGCCACCCACAACGATACTCGCTCACGCTCGTGAGTCCACCGCCGAGGCGGGTGAACGAGAGTTGACAATCTCACAGTCGCGCACCGGGTCAGGTCCCCACCCGATGGTGGGGTCCTCGTGCTCCCAGAGGAGGAATCCTCGAGCCGGTCGGGCAGGCAGTCAGGCATTCAGGCATTCAGGCATTCAGCCAGGCTGCGGGTCGATCAGTCCAGTCCGCCGTGGCGGTGGGAGATGGCGGCATCCTTGAGGTCTTTCGCGAATTGGCGCAACCGTGTGGCCGCCTCGGCGTCGTCGGTGCCTTCGGCGCACATGCCGACGAACGCGGCAGCCCGAAGAAGGGCGATGACGACATCCCCGCGGAAAGCACCAGCGAGGATCTCGTCGATGGCCCGGGCCACCTCGTCGGGACCTGCGGGAAGCTCGACCCCGGCGAGGATGTCGTCGAGGCCGAGCCCGTCGGTCACCCTGCGCTGCCCGGCTGAGAACATGTCGGCAAGCTCACGCGGGGCGGTGAGTATCCATTCGCGCAGCGCATACAAGCGCCAGAGCGCGCCCGGCGCGGAGACCGCGGGTGCCGCAGACCACATTTCGGCGATGACCTCGAGGCCGATGTCGTCGGCCAGCTCCACGAATCGCTTCGTTGCGGCCTCATCGCGCTGTCCGCGCGAGTCTCCGAGGAGAAGCGCCGCGGTGGCATGAGAGGTCTCTGATCTGGTCACCGGGTCACTCGTATCGCTGATGGAATCGAGGTCGGCCAGAGGAATCGGGCGGTGAAAGCGTGGCTGTGTCATCGTCAGAGCAGTCTAGTCCCCCACTCTGACCCGCGCGCCACCCTGAGCCGACGTTCGCCTCCCGGTCAGGATTCATTCGTCGCGTTCACAGTGGCCACTACTAAACTGATGACAAACTCGTGCCTGCGACCAGCAGGTCACGAGTGCAGACAACGAGGAGGAACTCCCGTGGCAAAATCATCAGTGGCGAAGAAAGGCCTGGACAAGGCAGCGAAGTTCGCTGTCAACGAGGACGGGTCCCTCAATCCCCGCGCCCAGTCGATGCTGTCGAGGCTTCTGTCAGTCCAGCGCCCCGTGGCTCTCGCCTATGTGCGCAGCCTGCGTCGCCGGAACCCGGATGCGACTCCGGAAGAGCTCATCAAGATCATCCGTCGCCATTACCTCGCCCTGACCACCTCGGGCGGAGCAGCTGTCGGCGCCACCGCCGCCGTCCCAGGACTGGGTACAACCGCGGCATTGGGTGTGGCCACAGCAGAGACTGCCGGCTTCCTCGAAGGGACCGCGCTGTTTGCTCAGGCGATCTCTGAGATCCACGGACTTCCGGTCCAGGATTCAAAGCGCGCGAATGCGCTGGTGTTGGGACTGATGCTCGGCAAGGACGGAAAGAACCTCGTCCAGAAGTTCAGCAAGCAGTCTGGCGGTTCGGAGTCCATGTTCGGCAACTGGGGTTCGACGGTGACTAAGCAGCTGCCTGCTCCGGTCGTCGATCTGCTCGTGCGGAAACTGCGCAAGACCTTCATCCGCAAATTCGCCGCACGTGCCGGTGGCTCACTGGTCGGTCGTCTGCTGCCCTTCGGCATCGGCGCGATCATCGGCGGTGTGGTCAACGCTCAGATGGCCCGCAAGGTCACCGAAGAGTCGTCCGAGGCCTTCGGCGCCGCGCCCACGATCTTCCCGCTGGAGACCGATCCTGAGTACGTTGCACCGAAGAAGGATCGCAAGCTGCTGGCAGGGCTGAAGAACGTTGCGGCGCTGCGCGGCAAGATCAAGAAGAATAAGGCCATCGAGTCCGATGTCATCGACGAGGCTGCCGAGGAGTATCCCACCGCACCGGATGCCCTCCCCCGCACCTACACCGGTGACGAGCACCCTGAACTCGGAAAATGATCTATGAGTGAATCCTGCTGGTCCCCACTGGGAACCGGTTTGAGTATTCGGGCCCCTTACCTCTAATATTATTGAGTCTCCAACAACACTTACGTGGCGCTTGTCCACGCGGTCTCGTTGGGGCGGGGCCTCTAGCTCAGTTGGTAGAGCAACGGACTTTTAATCCGTGGGTCGTGGGTTCGATCCCCACGGGGCCCACCCGAATGCAAGACCCCGTGATCCCTGTGAAGACAAGGGATCACGGGGTCTTTGCTTCTCTCAGTCGGATGAGATCTTCTGCGAACCGACGACGCCGAGCAGCTGCAGCTGTTCTGCCGCGTTCGTGCCCTCCATCGGGAAGAACACAAGCAGAGAGATGTCGTCGTCGGGCGTCAGCAGGACTTCGCACCGAAGCTCGAGCAATCCGACCTCCGGGTGGACGAAGACTTTGGTGTCCGAGTGGTGGACTGCCACGTCATGACGGTCCCAGAGCTCCTTGAACTCATCGCTGACAGCAATGAGATCCTGAACGAATTTCCTCACATGGACTTCGTCAGATCTACGGGCGTAGGTGGCCCGCAGATCGCTGACGTGGGCGGCAGAGATGCGGTCCCAATGCTCCGGAGGCATCGCCCGACTGTCGGGGTCGGCGAACCACTCCCAGATGAGATTCCTGCCGCGTCCAGGCTCTCCTGCAAGGTCGTCGAGCAGTATGCGACCCAGGGCGTTCTCCCAGACGATTTCGCCGAGGTCGGTGACGATCACCGCGGGAAGATCGACGAGCCGGTTGGCAACAGCGATGAGGCCGGGACTCACGTGACCATCGGCGCTGCGCGGTAGCACGGGGTGACCGGCGAGGTGCAGCATGTGGTCACGCTGATCACGGTCGCACTGCAGCGCCCGAGCCACCGCCGACACCACTCCGATCGACGGGGTCGATCCCCGCCCCTGTTCGAGGCGAGCGTAATAGTCGACCGATACTCCGGCGAGCATGGCGACCTCTTCGCGCCGCAGTCCAGGAGTACGGCGACGGTGGGTGTGGCCAGTCCCCACATCTTCTGGCCGCAGCTGCTCCCGTCGACGGCGGATGAAGTCAGCGAACCCAGAACGATCAGTCATCTCTTGATTGTCCATCCGATCTGCCGATCTAACCAGGGACAGTCTGTCCCTGGATCGACAGGGCCTCGTGCGACTGCCGCCGTCCTGCAAGGCTTGCAGTCATGAGTACATACACAGAGAACCCAACCGTCAATACTCGCCGACTCGGAACGCAGGGACCTCGCGTCACTTCTCCCGGCCTGGGCGCCATGAGCATGTCCGGAGCCTATGGACCGACACGAGATGAGGAGAGCATCGCCGCCATCCATGCGTATGCGGATGCCGGAGGAACACTCATCGACACCGGAGACTTCTACGGTGCCGGTCACAATGAAATGCTCGTCGGTGCCGCACTTCGTGAGCGCAGCCGTGAGGGCGTCGTGATCTCACTGAAATTCGGCGCTGTCCTTGCACCCAACGGTTCGTTCATCGGATTCGACACTCGACCGGACGCGATCCGAAACTCACTGGCCTATTCGCTGAAACGCCTGGGCACGGACCACGTCGACATCTACCGGCCGGCCCGGCTCGACCCGAATGTGCCCATCGAGGAGACCGTGGGAGCCATCAGTGAACTCGTCGATGCCGGATACGTCCGTCACATCGGGCTCAGCGAGGTCGGGTCTGAGACTATTCGTCGAGCGGCGGCGACAGCACCCATCAGCGACCTGCAGATCGAATACTCGCTGCTGAGCCGCGGCATCGAAGAGAATGGGATTCTGGCTGCATGCCGTGAACTCGGAATCGGAGTCACGGCATACGGGGCTTTGGCCAAAGGTCTGTTTGCAGGTTCCGTGGGAGGCAATCGGGCGATGTTCCCGCGTTTCCAAGGGAACAACCTCGTCCACAATCAGCGGATCGTCTCAGCCCTCGCGGAGCTCGCTGCAGCGCGGGACGTGACGCTTCCTCAGCTGGCGATCGCATGGGTGGCCGCTCAAGGTGAGGACATCGTGCCCGTCGTCGGGTCGCGAACCACTGATCAGGTGGCCGCCACCGTTTCCAGCAACGGCGTGCATCTGAACGCCGATGATCTTGCGGTCATCGACTCAGCTCTGGCCGACAGTGAGGTCCGGGGCGATCGCTATCCGTCCGAACAGATGATGCTCTTGGACAGCGAACGCTGAAGACACGGCCGGTCAGCCGCACGCCGCCTAATGTTCACTCAGCGTTCAAGTCGGCCGCCGAAGGCCTGCTCAAGGGGAATGCTTCCGTCCTGCCAGGGGGTGAGCGCCCAGGCAACCACATACGCGCCGACGCCCAAGACTGGGAGCAGGAACGAGATGAGGATCAACAGGCGCATCAGCCACACGTTCATTCCGGTGGATTCGGCGAGACCGCCTGCAATACCGCCGAGAACACGGTCGGGTCCGCGACGGAAGCCAACTTTGCGAATGGAATCAAATAGTTTTCTCATGTCTTCAACAGTACGCAGAATCTGCGCTCTGCACAGGGGTGCTGACCGTTGAACGGGGATGAGGGAAACCAGAATGACGCTCATCGGTGGCGCTGGCAGGGAAGGGCCACCTCGGCGACTATCGGCCTGCAATTCTCGCTATATGAGATCGCGATCACAGGTTTTGGGCGCGCCTTCTCGGGTGCCGCCGGCAAGGGCGGTTACGATTAACGAGTTGTGCAACCAATTGTCCGCATCTGCCATCCCAGCGACGCGGCATGGAGGAGTCCGTTGTGAAGTGGTTGAAAAAGGCCGTCCTCACGCTCGTCGTCATTTTTGTGGCGTTCTATCTGTTCAGTCGGCCAGAAGATTCGGCCGAGGCAGTGCGGAACGCTTTCGAAGCAGTGGGCACCGGTGTCGGCTCGCTGGTCACTTTCTTCACTTCCCTGTCCGCGTAGCCGCGCAGGAAGCAGCCTGACGTGTTCGGGGCACTGACCGACCCGAGAGTCGAAGATCATCTGATCGCTGAAGAGGGCGAGATCGTCGTCGACGAAGTTCGCCGCCATTTCCTTGCCTTCGTCTCTCCCACGCTCATCATTCTGCTGGGCCTGGCCGTCGCAGCACTGAGCTTCACGGTCCCGATCGACTTCGCTTCGATCCCATTGGGAATCGGTGCCGCCATTGCGCTCTTCGGCGTCTACCGTGCACTGTTCGTGCACATGGACCGGTTCGTCATCACGAACATGCGAGTGTTCCGCATCCACGGGATCTTCACTCAGCACAAGGCCACGATGCCGATGGCGCGTATCCTCGATATCTCGGTCCATAAGCCCCTGATGGGCCGGATCTTCAGATACGGTCACTTCGTCTTCGAATCTGCTGCCCAGGACCAGGGCCTGCGCGACATCCGCTATGTCGGCCGGCCGGATGAACGAGACCTCACTATCCAGACGGTGATTCAGCGCTCCGGACTGCGCTCTGCCATCACCTCGCTCAATTCCAGGGACGAGGACGAAGACGAGGAAATCCTTGATGGTGACGACCTCGTCACGGGCTCGTCGTCCGATATCGACGCCGACCTGGATATCGATTCCGAGGCCGACACGAATTTCGAATCCGAGGAGGAGCTCAGGGCCGAACACCAGCCACGCTTCAGCGCCGGCACCGGTCAGTACCCGGCAGTGCGCACCGGAGTCGGCCCGAATGTGGACACCGAAGAGTGGAACACGATGGAGTTCAACACCGGTCACGGCTTCAGCGACTCCGAGGAGTTCAGGATCGGCAGCGCCTCACCGGCCTTGAACGATCCGGTCTCGATGGCCGCCAGCGCGTGGGAGATGCGGTGGCCCGAACGCGACCGGATGCAGACTGCCACCGAACTGATGCGGGCCCACCGCTTCCTCATCGACAGCCTCGATGAGAAGCTGCGCCCACTGGGGCTCACCTACGCACGCTATGAAGCACTGCTTCTCCTGTTCTTCGATCAGAGAGGCGCTCTCCCTCTCGTCGAACTCACCGACCAACTGCAGGTCGACACCAGCTCATCGTTCTCCACAGTGCGGTGGCTGGAGGACAACGATCTGCTCGAAAGGGCGCTGGAACCCGGTGACGACGGAGAGGTCTTCGCTGAGATCACGCCCAAAGGTCGTGCACTGACTGACAGGGCCAGTCAGATCGTCGCCGATGCGCGCTTCGGCTTGGACACGATGTCAGATGCCGAATGCCGTCAGCTCACCAACCTGCTGGCCAGGCAACGTCGCATCCGGGACTGAGGACAGACGCTCAAAGGTCCGCATTGGACAGTGCTCGCAGTGCAATGGACTAGCGGCAGCGAGTGTCAGACTGTCTCCGGTTGCCGACGCGCGAAGTCCGGAGCGTGCTCGGGAGTGATACCCATGCCGAGGATGCGCGCGGGAATCACGGTCAGCGCCGGAAACGTTGTCAGCAGCCACAGGACCGGCGCCGGGGGACGAATGACTCCGCCGTTGTGAACGACCGGCTCGATCATCCGGTGGATGCCGCCCTGCAGCAGCTCGACCGCCTTCGTCGTCAGCAGTCGTCTGCGCTGCACACGCCTGAGCTCACTGGTGGGCACGCGTCCCGACCGCAGCGCCTCCGCCAGCAGACGGGCTGTGGCCACACCGTCTTGAACCGCCAGATTGACGCCGACTCCGCCCAGCGGACTCATGGCATGGGCCGCATCGCCGATGCACAGCAGCCCGTCGATGAACCAGCGCTTGGCCTCATTGCGACGGACTTCGAGGAGCTTCACATCCTCGAGCCGCAGCGCTGCAAGATCGCCTGCCAGCACGGGGAAGGTCTCTGCGACCCCGCGGCGAAGAGACTCGATCCCCTGCTCACGGAAGCGAGCGTCCTCGCCCTTCGGGATGAGACGAGCCATCTGCACATGACCGTCGCGCGGAATCGCGACGAACACATTGCCGCCCTTGGCGCGAGGTGCGATGGATTCGGCCAGCTGTGCCAGGGTGTCGATCCGGAACCACCACACGTCGATCGTCGACCGCAGCTCCCGCATCGACAGCTGTGCCTCGTCCCGGGCCTTCGACCAGCGACCGTCAGCGGCGACGACGAGTGGCGCCCGCAGCTCGGTCTCACCGTCGGGAGTCTGCGCATAAACGCCGACGACTCGGTCGCCGTCCCAGATCAGCGAGGTCATTTCGACACCCATGCGCAGATCGAACCCGGGTTCGTCCTCCCCTGCTTTGGCCAGCAGATTGAGGAAGTCCCACTGTGGTGCGATCGTCATGAACGGATGCGTGGTGTTGAGCCTGGACAGGTCGCCGAGGATGTAGTCCCGACCGTCGTCACCGGCGAGACTGATGTTGGTCACCTTACGGTGGGTGATGCGAGCGAATTCGTTGTAGAGGCCCAGCTCATCGAGGAGCCGCAGTGTTGATGGATGGATGGTGTCACCGCGGAAATCGCGGAAGAAATCGGTGTGCTTCTCCAGCACCACAACTTTGACACCACCGCGGGCCAAGAGCAGCCCGGCGACGATTCCGGCGGGCCCTCCTCCGGAGATGATGCAGTCACAGTCGGCATCGAGTTGGTCGTGCGCAGCGTCTGTCATGACACACTCCTCAGCATTGTGTTCCTCAGCATTGCGGGCACAGAATCGATGCTAGACCACGAGGAGACCGATTGACATGGGGCGGCGAACTCACACAGTCCTGCGTCCTACGCCGGAGACCTTCTCCGTGACATCGAAGCGCTCACGGTAGCGACCCGTGAGCAGACGCCACTGCGAATGCAGCGCGGTCGAGGAGTTGAACACGAGCAGGGTCAGCGGATAGAGCACCCACTGCAGCCACATGGTCACCCGACGCACCGGTGGAACGTGGACTGGCCGGGGCGGCAGCAGCGAGTTGAAGACGATGACGGAGGCGATGAGACCGACCATGCCGATCTGCTGGACCAGGCCGACCGTCATCGGCATCCGCTCGATGAGGTCCGTGACCTCTCCTGTCTGCGTTGCCACAGCGAAGGGAATCCATCCGCCGACGGCGATGATCACAGAGATCGAGGCCAGGCTGACATGACCTTCGATGAGTGAGAGGAAGCGGAGGAAACCGGGCCAGAAGGGTGTTCGAGCAGTCCCGGAGAAGACCCTGACTCCCACATAGGGCACATCGCTGGCACCGTATGACCAGCGGCTGAGCTGCTTGAACTGAGCCACCATCGTGTCCCGGAATCCGCCGGCCAGGACAGCATCCTGGTAGATCGGAACGTGGATGGGCACGACACGGTAGTCGCCGTCGAAGTGGAACCAGCTCCTCCAGTACTGGTGGCCGTCTTCGACGATCGTCTTCGTCGACCAGAACCCCATGTCGATCAGCGCGGTCAGGGGCTGGGAGTGGGAGGCGAAGTTGCGCAGCGAGAGAGGGCGGACCGTGGTCGTGAGATTCCAGAAGCAGTTCGCGCTCGCGACGACCCGAGACGGCGCGGGCGCCTCCCAGATGTTCGTGAGGTAGAGGCTGATGGGTTGGAACGAGAGGTGGGCGCGATCGGGCGCCAGCACATACTCGTAGGCGACATAGTCGAAATACGCCTCGTGAGGCGTGTTGTCGCAGTCGAGGCTGGTCACGAGAACCGACTCGGGATCGATCCCGTTCGCCTCCACCCAATGAGCCAGCCGCTGACCGGCGTAGGTGATGTTCGCGCCCTTCCCCGCAATCTCTCCCGGGATTCCGGCCGGATGCTCGACGAGGACGAAGGCCGCAAAACCGTCGCCGTACTCGGCCGCCAGGCGTCGTGCCGTCTCAGCCATCTGTGGTCCGCCGCGTTCCTCATAGGCGAAGAAGACGACGATCTTCGACGGCAAGGTCGTGGTGTGCAGGAGGGAGCGGATTCCGTCGGCGACCACTTCGTAGGGCTCGTTGTAGGCAGCGACGACGACAGCATGGAGCAGGGACGAGGGGCGCAGAACTGCACCGGGGTTCTCGCGTACTCGGGCAATCGTCGCGGCATGTTCCTTCGCCTGGAACCCGGACCAGGGATAGGGGCGTGCGGGCAGTCCGTCCAGCGCCCGTTCGACATCGAGCAGCCTGGCACCCCAGTCCACCCGGGAGCTGCGACGATAGCGCACAAATCCTCGTGAGACGTCGACTGCTCCTCGCATCGCTCGAATCAGGGTGAGACCGACGACGGTGAAGACGTAGATCGCCCCGGCAGTCGCGTCGATGAACGGCAGGACGAACACCAACCCGATGGCGGAGAAACTCACGATCGCCGGCAGCGCTTCGAAGATCCTGTAGGCCCGCGTGCGCGGCCCCGTGGGAAGCTCGAGCTCATCGGCACGACGTTGGACTGCGGAAGTCAGTTCACGAATCGTTCTCACACTGACGATCCTGTGTGAGGATCCTGACCGCTTGTTGGTCCGCAGATGCAGGCCAGGTGAATACTGGACATGCATTTGCCGACGCCGGCGTGACTACCTCAGACCCACAGCACTCCCGACTGGGGTTGCAATCTCCTCTTCCCCACCAGATTCGCCAAGGTCAGCGCCCCGCTGAGCGGATCGCCGGCGGGTTCGACAACGACAGTCTCTCGCCTCAGGCGCAGGGCCTCAGAACGAAACGCCTCCACGAGAGACTCACCTGCCCTGCGCAGACCACCGCTGAGCGTGACCCGAGCTGCGGCGTCAATTCCTTGGCCTCCGGCTGCGATCGCACTGCGTGCGGCCTCGCGCCCGGCTTCGGCCAACAGCGCGCTGGCCACGGGGTCACCCGCGCTGGCGCGGCCTGCCACGTCGACGGCGAACTCAGCGAGGAGTCCCGCTCGATCGCTGCGCGTGTAGAACTGCGCGGGCCAGGTACCCGGTTCACCGAATCTCTGCCGTGCTGCCTCAAGCAGACCGGCTCCTCGGTCATCAACTCCGTCGTGGCATTTCAGTGCTGCTTCGAGCGCCTGCCTGCCCACCCAGGCACCGCCCCCGCGGTCACCGAAGAGATGCCCCCAGCCGTCGACTCGTCGCCATTTCGGAAGCAGGTTTCCCTGCGGATCGGGCCCGGGATGGGCGATGGCGATTGCTCCGGTCCCCAGAACCGTCACCGCGCCCCCACAACCGGACAGGGCGCCGAGGTGGGCCGTCACCGCATCGATCGCCACCGCCGTTTCGGCCTTCGCCTCCACTGCCAGAGATCGTGCAAACTCCCCGACGTCTGTGCTCAGTGAGGCGATACCGGTGGCACCGATGCCGACTCCGCGGATCGAATCGACATGGTCCGGCCATGCTTCCTTGGCCGCGATGACGAGACGCCGGATCTGCTGTGGGGCATTGCTGCCCTCGGCTCCGATGGACACTCCGGGTCCGGTGAGAGTCCCCAACAGCTCAGCCACGACACTGTCGGCTGTGGCACCGTCGGCCGTGGCACCGTCAGCAGTCGTGCTCACAGCCGTCGCATCGAAGGGTGCGATCGCGACCCGGCTGCCGGTGCCTCCGATGTCGATGCCGAGGACGAAGCCGCTCATGAGGTCTCGCGCCTCGACTCCGCTGTCACTGCCGCAATCGCGGCCTTGACCGAGCCGTCGGAGTCCGCGAGATGCTTCGCCGCAATTTGGGGCGTCACCGAGGTGAAGGAGACGACCAGTGCCGTCTTGAGTCCACCGTCGCAGTCCTCCAACAGCTCACGCGCAGCGGCATCAGACAGGTCGGCTGCCTCACAGAGGATCCGCACGGTCCGCTCCCGCAGCTTGTCATTCGTGGCGACGACGGAGACCATGAGGTTGCGCCAGGTGCGGCCCAACGCGATCATCAGCGCAGTCGAGAACCCGTTGAGCGTCAGCTTCTGCGCCGTTCCGGCCTTGAGCCGGGTCGAACCCGTGACCACTTCTGGTCCGGTGTCGAGCAGAATGTGATCAGCCGCCGCCTCGGCGACGGGGGCCTCGGGGTTGTTCGAGATGAGCACGGTGTGCGCACCCGCCTCACCGGCGGCTTCCAACGCCCCGCGGACATAGGGTGTCGACCCGCTCGCGGCGATTCCGATCGCCACGTCGTCGGGACCGAGCACACCCGCATCTCTGCGACCGTCGCCGGTCGAGTCCTCGGCGTTCTCCACCGCATTGACCAGCGCCGCCTGGCCGCCGGCGATGTGGCCGACCACGCGTCCCGGCTCGAGGTTGAATGTGGGCAGTAGTTCGCTGGCGTCGAGTACTCCCAACCGACCGGAGGTGCCGGCACCGAAGTAGTGGACGGTACCGCCTCGGCGCATTCGCTCGGCCGCGATGTCGACGAGTTCTGCCAGCTGCGGCAGTGCCGCCCGCACCGCGGTGAGGACGGCGTGGTCCTCGTCATTCATCACCTGCAGGACACCCAGGGTGTCGAGGTCGTCGAGTCCCGCACAGCGGGGGTTGCGCTGTTCGGTCGGCGACAGCGGGCGCGGGGTCGACGAGTGTGGGGACGAATCCTGGTGGGACGGTGGCTGCTGGGACTGGGTCATCAGCGGTTGCTGCCTTCCACCTCGGCGACGGTGTTGCGGGTCTGAGTCTTGGGATGACGCAGGGACAGGAGCCCACCGATCACGACCATGACGATGACGCCGAGGAGCGGGTACCACTGCCAGGCGACCCACACCTCGCCGGTGATGTACTTCTCCATGATGAAGAAGAAGGCGTTGACCGCGACCGCCAGGGCGAAGGTGATGTTCGCGTCCACGGCGGTGGCGCGCTTGTTGACCATGCCGAACACGAACGCCCCGAGCAGCCCGCCGTATGTGATGCCTGCGACGCCCAAAGCCAGGATGACGATGTTGCCCTCATCGGATTGGAAGACGGTGGCGGGAAGGATGAAGGCGATGCCCCAGCCGATGGTCGCCCAGCGCCCGACCTTGAAGCCCTCGGCGTCGGTCATCGGCGTCTTCTTCAGCCGTGCGTAGACGTCGTTGACCGTCGAGGAGGACAGTGCGGACAGAGAGGAGGACAGTGTCGACATGGCCGCGGCGAGGATGCCTGCCAGCAGCAGACCCGAGACGCCTGGTGGCAGTCCTTCGATGATGAAGAGCGGGAAGATCTCGTCGTCGCGGCTCAGGCCCAGATCGGCGGGCAGCGCATGGTCGTAGTAGGCCCAGAGTGCCAGTCCGACCGCGAGGAAGATCGCGAACTGGACGAAGACGACGACTCCGGAGACGATGAGTGCCTTCTGTGCTTCGATCTTGGACCGGCAGGACAGGAGACGCTGGACGATGAGCTGGTCAGAACCGTGCGAGGCCATGGCGAAGACCGCTCCGCCGAGCAGCGAGGGGATGAACGAGTCGGGAGCCGAGATCGGATTGCCCTCGAAGATGAACATGTTGAGCTTGTCGGCCGCCGCTGCCTCGCCCAACCAGCCACCGCCGATGGCAGCGGTGATGACGATGATCGACAGCAGACCGCCGACGACGTAGAGGCACATCTGAGCCACATCGACCCAGACCACGGCCCTGATGCCGCCGATGAAGGTGTAGGCGATCGTGACGAGTGAGAGGACGACGATGATGACGAAGTAGTTCGTGTGGATGCCCAGGCCGTCGAGGATGACCTTGACCGGGATGGCGGCGGCCAGCACGCGGATGCCGTCTGCCAGCAGGCGCGTGAACAGGAAGGTCACTCCCGCGGTCGTCTGGGTGGAGGTGCCGAAGCGTTTGCCCAGGTAGGCGTACGCGGTGAGCATCTCACCGTCGTAGTAGCGCGGGAGCATGAAGAAGGCGACGACGACTCGGCCGAGGATGTAGCCCAGACCCAGCTGCAGGTAGTTGATGTCGCCGAGGTAGCTCATGACCGGGATGCCGATCACGGTCAGGGCGCTGGTCTCTGTGGCGACCACGGACAGGCACACCGCCCACCACGGGATGTTCCGACCACCCAGGAAATAGCCCTGGAGGTCCTTCTGCTTGCCGCTGAGCTTCAGGCCCAACCACGCCGTGGCGACGAGGTAGGCGATGATCACCAGAAGGTCGATGATCTGCATGGTCTTTCTCCTTCATACAAGGGGTGTGCGTTTCTTCGCGAGGCCTGCATCGGTGCAGGATCCTCATCAGTTCAGTGGTCTCTTCGGTCCAGAATTCTCAGACGAGTGGGTCTGGCTGCCAGTGGTTCGGGAAGTGTGAGCGGACCGTGTCCCGGGCTCAGCCGTCCGGCGATGCTCGGATGCGCGGCACCGGTGAGGTTCGGCTCGGTGCCTGCGAGTCCGTTCCAGGTCAGCCATCCCAGCAGTGCCATGAGGAGGGCTTCTTTGGCTCCTTCGGGCAGTCCGAAGGCCTGATCCGTGCTGGTCAAGGTGATGCCGGGGCCGAGTTCCGAGGCCATTTGCCCCAGCAGCGTCGGGTTCCGGGTGCCCCCGCCAGAGGCGATGACCGTGGTGACGCCGTGTGCGTGGCAGGCGTCGGCGACCGTGCGCGCGGTCAGCGCCGTGACCGTCGCGATGGCATCATGCTCGCCGAGGTGGGTCCTGGCTGAGAGGAATCCGTCGAGGTAGTCCGCGTGGAAGAGTTCCTTGCCCGTCGACTTCGGTGCCGGGAGCCGGTAGTACGGATCGGCCAGCAGCTGCTCGAGCAGCTCCTCATCGACCCGACCGCGTGCGGCCAGCTCCCCGTCACGGTCGAAGTCCGCCTCACCCTTGGTGATCCTGCGGGCGAGGATGTCGATGAGGGCATTGGCGGGACCTGTGTCGAAGGCCAACGGTGCGTGCTCGGGTGCCAGGACCGTCATGTTGGCGATGCCGCCGAGGTTGAGCACCGCGGTCGCGGTCTCGACGTCACCGACGAGGAGGCTGTCGAGGATTCCGACGAGCGGGGCTCCCTGGCCACCGGCGGCGACGTCGCGGGCGCGAACGTCGGAGAGTACGGGAGCTCCGGTCGCCTCGGCGATCCATGCCGGTTGGCCGATCTGCAGTGTGGAGGTGACCGTGCCGTCGGTGATGTCGTGGCGCACGGTCTGCCCATGGGAGACCACGAGTTCAGCCTCGACTCCGGTTTCGGTGCAGAGGTCGTTTACTGCCTGGGCGCAGAAGCGGCCCAAGCGGGCATCGACGCCAGAGACCAAGGACAGCGGAACGTCGGCGGGCTCGAGCAGGCGCAGGATGTCGCGGCGCAGCTGCTGGTCGAATTCGACCTCTCGGCTGGCGATGATGCGCACCCTCAGTTCGGAGGGACCAGCGGTCTGGCTGTCGTTGCCGTCGTGGCTGCTGTTGCCGTCACCGCCATCGTGGATGAATTCGGCGAGGACGACGTCGAGGGCATCGGCGGACGTTCCTGTCATCAGGCCGGCGATGATCATGGGCGGCCTCCTCCGTGGGTGTCGGGCAGGGTGAGTTCGGTGCGGATCTTGTAGCGATCTCCGCGATAGACCGAGCGAACGAATTCGAAGGGCACCCCGTCGGCTCCACGGGAGGTGCGTTCGAAGAGCAGCGCCGGGGACTGTTCGGGGACTCCGAGGATCTTCGCCTCAGCCGCGTCGAGGAGGGTCGGCTCGATCGTCTGCACGCTGTGGTTGAGGGAGATGGAGAAGCGCGAGGCCAGCAGTTCGTAGAACGAGCTGTTCTCCAGGTCCTCCGCGCTCAGGCCGGGAACGAGGGCTGCGGGGATGTGCAGCTCCTCGAGTGCGAGTGGTTCGTCATCGGCTAGGCGCAGACGCAGAATTGCGATGGCCTCGGCATCATCGTCGACGTGGAGCCTGCGCCCGATGTGGGCTCCGGCCCTGGTCACGTCGAAGGAAATCACGCGTGAGCCCGGGCGCATACCACGGGCGACCATGTCCTCGGTGAAGGAGCTCGCTGCCAGCGGCTGGTCGAGTTTCGGGCCGAGGGCGAAGACGCCCGCGCCATGGCGACGGCGGACGACGCCCTTGGCGACCAGTTCGTCGATGGCGCGGCGCAGGGTCATCCGCGAGATGCCCAGCGCTTCGGCGAGCTGGCGTTCGGGAGGGAACTGCTCACCGGCGGCCATTGTCTCAAGGCGGTCGAGGAGCTGATCCCGAATCGAGTGGAATTTAGTCACGTGACTATTGAGGCATAGGACACACCCTGAAATCAAGACCACTGGTCTGACTTTTTGTGTGGCGTGTTCCGGGAAGGAGGTTCGTGAGGCGCTGAAGTCCGAACTGTCCACCACTTCACAGGCACCGGTCCGGGTCCTAGCATGAACTCATGACTGCATACACCGGACAGAAGCTGCTCGACACCCTCGATGCGCGCGGTCTCGCCGATTGGCAGGGACTGCCGGACTGCCTCGGCGCCCGATTCCTCACCGGCGACTTCGCGACCGGGCTGGACCTCGTCGCAC